>CAISOD010000075.1 GCA_903887045.1 uncultured Gammaproteobacteria bacterium
ATGGCATCATCGAAGGCAAGGCCGATGCCGTACTGGCCGCCAGCATCTTCCACTTCGGCCAACACACGATCCCTGAAGCCAAAGCCTACATGCGGGAACGCGGCATCGAAATGCGCTGAGAGGCGTCTTCTGTCCTTACTTCAGTATTTCCAGCACCCGCGCTGCCATTGCTTCGTGCCCGCGAGCAGTGGGGTGGAATGAAGCGCCTGAGCCTGCCGGCACCGCGCCGTTGACCCAGCGATTGGCTTCGTCGGCACAGGGTCCGTGGCCGTCACTGTCAACATAGACATCGGCCACCAACGCACCGTGAGCGTTGGCAGCACCTACCATAGCGTCTTCCAATTGTTGTCCCAGCGTTGCCAGATAGTCGGCGTCGGCATCCACCAGTCCCACGGCTGCACACCGCTGGGCTTGATCGGGGATGACGCGCGGGTACGGCACCATGACGATGATCGCGCGCGGAGATCTGGCGCGGATGGCGTCGATTACTTGCCCGAGTCACAATGTCAGCTTGCCAGCCACTTGTGCAATCGCAGCCTTGTCGAGCTTGTCGGTACAGCGATCTTCCGCCTTGGCTCCGGCACAGCGACCAGTAGAGGAACTGTAGCTGATGTCGTTGCCGCCGATTGTCAGCGTAACGAGTGCAGTTTCTGCCTGCAGTGCTGAAAGCTGTGGCGGCGCTTCGCCCTGCGGCGTGTCGAGAATGTGGCCGGTGGTGGCACCGCTGCAGCTGACATCAGTCAACACCAGTCCAAGCGACGCGGCGACCAGATGGGGATAGTTGTGATCGGAGCGGCCGCAGGTGGCAGCTTGTTGCGGAATGCCCGGTCCTGCCGCGAATGAGCTGCCGAGTGCGACATGCTGCATTCCTGCCGACAGTGGCGCGGATTGAGCCATGGTATGGCTGGCCATCAGCAGCAGGGCCAGTGCCGCCATGCCGCAATGGCTGCCAAACGGAGCGCTTATGGCACTGAAGTCTCGCATGGGATCGGGCCTCTGTTGTCAGTTCAGCGCCTTCAATACGTTGATGCCTTTGAGCAGGTTAAGCGCCTCATTCAGCTGGTAATCCTGCACCAATACATCGTCGGCGGAAACAACGGGTTGCGGTGTTGCTGCCGGTGCAGGCGTTGGTGGCGCGTCATTGCCATTGGCGAGATGGCCGGTGAGATCTTCCTCGCGATAGGCTGCTGCACTGTCGGCGATGCGGGTAACCTGGCCGCGATCGACCACGATATCAGGCGAAATACCTGTCGCCTGGATCGAGCGCCCGCTCGGTGTGAAGTACAGCGATGTGGTCAGTTTGATCGCGCGGTCGTTGGTCAGCGGCAGCACGGTTTGCACCGAGCCTTTGCCAAAGCTGCGCGTGCCCATGATGACCGCGCGTTTGAGGTCCTGCAGTGCGCCCGCCACAATTTCGGACGCCGATGCCGAGCCCCCGTTGATCAATACCACCAGCGGCACGCCGTGGCTCGGATCGTCAGCAGTGGCTTCGAAACGCATGCTCGAATTGGCAATGCGACCTTCGGTGTAAACAATGAGCCCGCTGGTGACGAATGCATCAACCACGCCAACGGCTGCCTGCAATACGCCACCCGGGTTGTTGCGCAGATCCAGCACCATGCCCTTCATGGCATTGGCTTCACCCTGCATCTTGCCCAGCGCTTCCACCACTTCTGTGCCTGAGTTGGCAGAAAACTGCGAGATACGGATATAGCCATAACCGGGTTCCAGCTCGCGTGTGCGGATGCTGCGTGCCTTGATGATTTCGCGGGTGACCGTGACTTCAAACGGTTCGTTGACACCATCCCGCACGATCGTAAGTCTGAGTTTGGTGCCGGGTTCGCCCCGCAACAGTTCGGTGGTATCGCCCAGTGTTACTTCCTGTGCCGGTGTGTCATCAAGTTTGATGATGAGATCGCCAGCCTGGATGCCGGCGCGTGTAGCCGGTGAATCGTCCATCGGCGCGATGATCTTGATAAGTCCGTTCTCGATGCCGACTTCAACACCCAGGCCGCCAAACTCCCCGGTAGTGGTTTCACGCAAATCGGCAAAGTCTCGCTCAGCCAGGTAACTGGAATGCGGGTCGATACCAGCCAGCATGCCCTTGATGGCGTTTTCGAGCAGTGTCTTGTCGTCGATAGGTTCGACGTAGGCTTCGCGTACTTCATTCAATACCTGCGCGAAGATGCGGACTTCTTCCATCGGCAGTGGCATTTGGCCGGCGGCGGCCGGCGGCTGAGCCCGTGGGGCTGATGAATCAGCAGCGTCCTGGGCGGATGAATAAGGCGCGCACAACAATGCAGCGCACATTGCGCTGGCAAGCGTGGGACGGGTGAAGCGTGTGGAGTATTTGAAGAGTCCTGACAGCATGGATGACCTCCGGCTGAATCAGTTTTTGCATCGGTGGCTTTTATACCACCATCTATACGGACCAAAACCTGAACGGACCAGAATCTATTCAGACCAGAATTCATTTACACCAGAGGGCGGGGTTTTCGGCCTTGCCGTTGTGGCGGATTTCGAAATAGAGACCGTATTCGCTCTGACCGCCGGTGTTGCCGACCGCGGCAATTTTCTCGCCGGCTTCGACTGCGGCACCAACTGCTTTGAACAGTTGCTGGTTGTGAGCGTACAAACTCATGTAACCATCGCCATGGTCAATTATCAATAGAAGTCCGGAATTGCCGAACCAGTCGGCAAACACTACGCGGCCTGCGTGCACAGCCTGCACACTGCTGCCTGCCTGCGCGGCCAGCAACACACCTTCGTAATTGAGATCACCAAGACCGTAACGAGAACCGAATGCGTGCGTCACCTTGCCCTGCAGCGGCCACGCCAGCTTGCCTTTGCTGGCGGCGAAAGCTTCGCCGCTGAAGGCAGCAGCAATGGTTGAGCGCGTCAATTCTTCCAGCAGCAGTTGAATCTCAACCCGCTGCTGTTCCAGATCATTCAGTTTGCTGTTACCGGCTTTCAATTCTGCCTCAAGGCCGGCAAGTTGTTGCTGGCGCTGGGCGCGGCGATCGTCAAGTTCGGCTTGCCGCTGCTTGAGTTCGGCTTGTTGCAAAGCGAGTTGCGTGGTGCCGGCGGCAATATCGGCGCGGGTCTGTGTCAGCTGCTGCAGCATCGTATTGAAGTCGTTTATGCGTTGCGCCCGTGCAGTACCAAAGTATTGGTAATAGCGCATAAGGCGGGCAGTTTCGGCCGGGTCTTGCTGATTCAGCAGCAGCTTCAGGCTTTCGTCACTGCCGTTCATCCATGCACTGCGCAGATAACCGGCCAGCAGTTGCTGCTGTTCCACGCGGGCTTGTTCAAGCGACGCTTCTTTTTCCTGCAGCGCTGTCAGCGAACCCTGTTCGCTGGCCAATTGGCTGTCGAGCTCGCTGGTCTTTTGCTGCAGTTCGCGAATGGATTTTTCGCTGGTCTCGACATCTGCTGCCAATGTCGAGCGTTCTTTGTCGAGGGCGGCTACGTCGTTGCGCACCTTGGCAATGGCGCGTTCGAGCTGCTTGAGTTCGGCTTCGCTGGCATCCGGACTGGCGGCGCAAAGCAGCGTGCTGCCAAAGCAGAGTGCGAGTGCCAGGCTGCAGCGCAGTGCGCGCATCAGGCGGGCTGTACTGGCAAAGGTACTGGCAAGGGTTGTGCCAGTGAATGCCCCAGCATTTCCTGCGGCTGTGGCATATCCATCAGTGTCAGCAAGGTCGGTGCTACATCGCTGAGGGCGCCGTCGTCCATCAAGGCAAGTTTGCGAGGGCCGAAATACAGCAGTGGCACTGGGCCGTTGGTGTGTTGCGTCATCGGTTGGTTGTTCTCTTCATCCAGCATCTGTTCGGCATTGCCGTGATCGGCCGTGATCAGACATTGGCCTCCCACTTCTTCCAGTGCGCTGGTTATGCGGCCGATACACTCGTCGAGTACTTCCACTGCCTTGATTGCTGCAGGCAGTGAGCCGGTGTGGCCCACCATGTCGCCGTTGGCGTAGTTGCAGACGATGGCATCAAATTCGCGGTTGCGGATGGCGCTCACCAGTTTGTCGGTGACTTCATACGCGCTCATTTCCGGCTGCAGATCGTAGGTCTCCACCTTTGGCGACGGCACCAGGATGCGGGTTTCACCGGGATAGGGTTCTTCCCGGCCGCCACTGAAGAAGAAGGTCACGTGGGCGTATTTTTCGGTTTCCGCTATGCGTAACTGGGTGCGACCGCGTTTGGCCAGGTACTCACCAAAACTGTTGTCGAGGTTCTCCGGGTCGTAAGCGACGATTGTTGGCAGGTCGCCGGCATATTCAGTGAGCGACGTGAAGCTGCCGATTGTTGGGAGGTTGCCGCGATCAAAGCCGTTGAAGCCGCTCTTGATGAAGGCTGCAGTCAGCTCGCGCGCACGGTCGGCGCGGAAATTCATGAACACGATGGAGTCGTTGTCGTGGATCGCGACGGGTAGTTCACCAGCGGCCGCGAGCACGGCAGGCTGCACGAACTCATCATTTTCGCCGCGGACATAGGCCGCTTGCAGCGCGCTCACTGCGTCAGCGTATTGCCACTGCGCTTTGCCATGGCAGATTGCATTGAAGGCTTTCTCGACACGATCCCAGCGCTTGTCGCGATCCATGCCGAAGAAGCGGCCACCTACTGAAGCCAGGCGACCGCGCCCCGGCTGCGCGAACCATGCGCTGAAGCGGCGCAGCGAATTTTCGGCGCTGCGTGGTGGCGTGTCGCGGCCATCCAGCATCGCGTGCAGATAGATCTTGCTGCAGCCTTTATTCGCTGCCAGCTCAAGCATCGCCATGATCTGGTCTTCGTGGCTGTGGATGCCGCCGTCAGACAGCAGCCCGATCACATGCAGCGCGCTATCGTGCTTGAGCACATGGTCAACCGCACCTACCAGCGCGGCATTGGTGAAGAAATCGCCATCGGCGATGGATTTGTTGATGCGAGTCAGGCTCTGGTAAACCACACGGCCGGCACCAAGGTTCATGTGGCCGACTTCGGAGTTGCCCATCTGGCCATCCGGCAGTCCTACCCGCATGCCGGAGGTATGGATCAGCGTGTGCGGGCAACTCGCCAAAAGGCGGTCCCACACCGGCGTTGAGGCCAGAGCGATGGCGTTGTGGCTGGGATTCTCACGATGGCCGAAGCCGTCGAGGATCAGGAGCAGGGTCGGTGCAGAGGCTGGTGCTGAGGATGCAGTCATGGATTCTTCAAACGGCTGGAATCATGGGGGATTCTAAGGGGGTGCCGGCCTGACTTCCAAGCATTGGCTGTGTATACTGCCGCGCCTTTCCGAGAAGCAAGTTCCTGCATGGCACGTTTTTTCGAATTTCTGGTAAATCACTGGGTCCTTTCCGGGTTGTGGCTGGCTCTGGCCACCACGCTGCTGGCCTATATCAACTCCAAAATCGCCAGTAGCCTGAGTCCGCATCAGGCTGTTGCCCTCGTGAACAGGGCGAATGGTGTCGTGCTTGATGTGCGCGAACGCAAGGAGTTTGACAAGGGCCATATTGTCGACGCCGTGAATATCCCGCTCGCCAAACTGCATGAACGCGCCATCGAGCTTGAAAAAAGCAAGGACCATCCAGTGATCGTGGTGTGCCAGTTCGGGCAGCAGGCCGGAGAAGCAGTAAAACTCCTGCATGCAAAAGGTTTCGCCAAGGCCAACAAACTGGCCGGCGGATTGTCGGAATGGCAGGCGCAGAATCTGCCGCTGGTCAAGTAATACTGTTGCCGGCAGCGATCAAGATATCCAAATAGGCATCCAATCAAACAGGTGAACCATGGCAGACGATACAACGGCAGTACAACCGGCACAGAGTGAACCGCGTTTCGGCGTGCAACGCATCTATATCAAAGATACTTCATTTGAATCGCCGGATACGCCGGAATGTTTCCGCCGCGCCTACACTCCAAAAGTCGGTTTCAGCATCAATACCCGCAGCCGCAAGATTGAAGGCGACGTCTATGAAGTGGTGTTGCGCCTGACGGCAGATGTCAAACAGGACGAAAAGACGGTGTTTCTCGTTGAAGTGCAGCAGGCCGGCATATTCGAAGTCGGCGGCCTTGAAGGCGAGCGACTGGAGCAGGTGCTCACTGTCACCTGCCCAAGTATTTTGTTCCCCTATGGCCGCGAAGCGATTGACGCGCTGGTAACCAAGGGCAGCTTCCCGGCACTTATGCTGGCACCTATCAACTTTGAAGCTGTTTACATGCAGGCCAAGCGTCAGCAGGCTACCGAGCAGCAAGTACCAGTAAGCTAAGGCCGGTCGCCGAACCGCAGTTACCCCGGCCAGTGCGCGCCGGGGTAGCCCAGTTGCCGCCAAGCCTCAAAAGCTGCAACTGCTACAGCATTCGACAGATTAAGGCTGCGGCTGGTTGCTACCATGGGCAATCGCAGCACTGCAGTGATCTCGGCAGCAGCCAACAGGCTCTGCGGAATGCCGCGCGATTCCGGTCCGAACAACAGAAAGTCCCCGTCCTCATAGCGCCAGTTGTCGTGAGTGGCATGGCCCTTTGTGCTGAATGCCAGCAGACGTCGTGGCCGGCAAGTGTCCAGAAACGATTGCCAGTCCTTGTGGACCTGCAGTGTGCTGTATTCGTGGTAGTCCAATCCGGCGCGTCGAAGTTGCTTGGCGTCCAGGGAAAATCCCAATGGCTCAACCAGATGCAGCGAGCTGCCGATATTGCTGGTGAGACGAATGATGTTGCCGGTATTGGGCGGGATTTCGGGTTGGTACAACACGATATTGAACACAAAAAGCCTTCCGGAACAATGGAATGCAGTCGTCAATCGGCGCTTGGGGAGGGCCGGTAAGACTGTCTTTGCATCATTGCTGAATACGGCAGTGGTGTCCACGGCACTGGCAAAGCCTGCCCGTGGAGGGCAGATGTGGATGGGACATGCAACCGAACAAGGTCACCGACCTTAGTCGGCAATTTCCTCCTCTTCGTCGGTAGTGCTGCCTTGCATGCCGAGTTCCTTCAGCTTGCGCGTCAGCGTGTTGCGGCCCCAACCCAATAGTTCTGAGGCGTCCCGTTTGCGGCCTCCGCTGTGCTGCAACGCCACTTCGATCATGCATCTCTCGAACAGCGGCGTTGCCTGCTGCAGGATGCCGGTATGGCCGAGCTTCAATTCCTGGTCAGCCCAGTGTTTCAGATTCTGCACCCAGTTGCCGGCCACGGGATTTTCGGTGCTGCTGGTATGGAATTCTTCCGGCAGGTCGTTGATGAAGATTTCACGACCGGCTGCCATCACCGTGATCCAACTACAGAAGTTCTCCAGCTGACGCACGTTGCCGGGCCACGGCAGGTTGGTCAGGAACTTGCTGGTTTCCGGGCGTAACACCTTTTTCTCGACTCCCATCTGCTGCGCAGCCTTGCGCAGGAAGTGCTCACACAGCGCCGGGATATCTTCACGGCGATCAGACAGCCGCGGCAGATGGATTGGAATCACGTTGAGGCGATGGAACAAGTCTTCACGGAACAGGTGTTCCTTGACCCGTGCCTCGAGGTTCTGGTGCGTTGCCGCGATCACCCGCACATCGGCCTTGATGGGAGTCAGGCCCCCAACACGATAGAACTCGCCATCGGACAACACACGCAACAATCGCGTCTGCGTTTCTGTCGGCATGTCGCCGATTTCGTCGAGGAACAAGGTGCCGCCATGCGCCTGTTCAAAACGCCCAACACGCGTCTGGGTTGCTCCGGTAAATGCGCCTTTCTCATGACCGAACAATTCGGATTCGATCAGGTCTTTCGGAATCGCAGCGACGTTGAGAGGAATATAGGGCTTGTCGGCCCGCGGGCTGTGCTTGTGCAGCGCCTGCGCCACCAGTTCCTTGCCTGTGCCGGATTCGCCCTTTATCAAGACGGTGATGTTCGAATGCGACAGACGACCAATGGCACGGAATACCTCCTGCATCGACGGTGCTTCACCGATGATGGTTTTGGTTTCCTGTACGGCGGGCGGTTGTGATTCACCGCGGGTTTCCTGCGAATGCCGGATAGCACGCTGGGCCACCGCCACGGCTTCGTTGACGTCGAACGGCTTTGGCAGATATTCGAAGGCGCCGTGCTTGTAGGATTGCACAGCGCTGCTGAGGTCCGAGTGCGCCGTCATGATTATGACGGGAATCTGCGGATAGTTTTCCTGTACCTCATTCAATACTTCGAGGCCGTCGCTGCCGGGCATGCGAATGTCACTGATGATCACGGCCGGCTGCCGCGTGCGCAACCGGTTGAGCATGCTGTCGCCATTGTCGAAGCTCTCGCTGCTGAGCCCGGCTTTGGAAAATGATTTTTCGAGTACCCAGCGGATGGAACGGTCGTCGTCCACTATCCAGATGGTGTCCTTGTTCATGTATTGCTACCTTCGGCATTGATCGGAATCGAAAGCATGAAACGCGTGCGCCCCGGTTGGCTTTCGCATTCGATGAGTCCTGCGTGATTCTTGATTATGTTCTGTGCAATTGACAGGCCAAGTCCGGTGCCCTCGGCGCGACCACTGATCAGAGGGTAGAAAATGTTCTCGATAATGTGGGCAGGAATGCCGGGACCGTTATCGATGATCTCGATGCGCACTACCAGTTTGTGCGTCACGCTGGCAACGGTCGCATGGGTCACTGCACGAGTGCGCAGAATGATCTGCGGTGGCTGTTTCTGGTGAGGATTCTCTGTCAGGGCTTGCATGGCATTGCGCACGATGTTCAGCACTGCCTGGATAAGCTGTTCAAGGTCGCCGGAGATTTCCGGCAGGCTGGGATCGTAGTCGCGGATGATTTTGATCGAACCCATGGTTTCGGCTTCCACCAGATTGCGCACACGCTCCAGTACTTCATGGATGTTGAGCGCGCGTATCACCGGCTTTTTGTAGGGACCGGTCAGGCGATCAACCAGGTTCACCAGCCGGTCGGCTTCCTCGATGATGACGTTGGTGTAGTCCTGCAACTGTGAATTCGGCAGTTCAGAGGCGAGTAATTGGGCGGCGCCGCGAATGCCCCCCAGGGGATTCTTTATCTCGTGACTGAGGCCGCGAATCATTTCGACCGTGATTTCGTGCTTGGCCAGTAGCGTTTCCTTGCGGCTGATCGACCAACTGCGGTTGATTTCCTGTAGTTCGAGCAGGAAGAAGACATTGCCTTGGTCATGCACAATCGACGTGGCGTGGTCGACCAGCACCTTGTTGCCGCTCGGCAGCAATAGTTCAACCTTGCGTGAAATCATGGGGGTGTTGCTCTTGCGAACTGCCACAACAGCCTGCTCAAGCATTTCGCCGTTGCGCACCAGTTCAGTGATATGCGCCATGTGCGAGTGGCGGTCACTGGTTTCCAGCAGCGACTCGGCGGCAGGGTTCATATGAAAGAGGCAGCTGGCCTTATCGAGGACAATGACGGCAGTCGTCAGGTTGTCGAGCAGGCTGGTGTTGAAGCTTTCGCTGGTCACTTTGACCGAGTTCCCGTGTTTTATGAATATGGCATTCATGCTGGAGCAACAGTGCATTCATGATGGACAGCGCTGTGATGATGCAAATAATGCACCAAGCTGGTCAGCCTTCTGGTTGTGCTGAAAATCCAACCCAAAGCAGGGAATGGCCAGCCTGCAATCAGTGCATCCTGAAAAAAAATTGCACAAACTTGGTGCGCCGACTTCAATCTACGCCTTTCGATGGCACAAAAAAAGCCCGCCGTGCGGCGGGCTTGGGAGACTTGGGTTCTGTGCCACCACTAGCGCAGGGCACAGAACCGGTTCAAGTCCGGGCAGCTGCTGTTAGCAGCTATAGTACAGTTCGAACTCCAGTGGGTGGGTCGTCATGTTCACCAAGGTGTGCTCGGCTTTCTTCAGCTCGATATAGGCATCAATCGTTTCATCGCTGAACACGCCGCCGGCTGTCAGGAACGCACGGTCCTTGTCCAAATGGTCCAAAGCGTCGAGCAGGTCGTCTGCAACCTGTGGGATTTTCGCTTCTTCTTCCGGCTCCAGGTCGTACAGATCCTTGGTGGCAGGTTCGCCCGGGTGGATCTTGTTCTTGATGCCGTCGATGCCGGCCATCAACATGGCGGCAAAGAACAGGTACGGGTTGGCCGTGGAGTCACCGAAGCGGGCTTCAATACGGATCGCTTTCGGGTTGCCACCCATGATGTACGGTCTGCGGATCGAAGCCGAACGGTTACGGGCCGAGTAGGCCATCATGGTGGGAGCTTCATAGCCTTTCACCAGACGCTTGTAGGAGTTGGTGGAGGGATTGCCCAGTGCGTTAAGTGCCTTGCTGTGTTTGATGATGCCGCCGATGTAATACAGGGCTTCATCAGACAGGCCGGCATACCCGTTGCCGGCAAACACGTTCTTGCCGTCCTTGAAAATGGACTGGTGCACGTGCATGCCGTTGCCGTTGTCGCCTACCAGCGGCTTCGGCATGAAAGTGGCAGTTTTGCCGAAGGCAGCCGCCACGTTGTGTACGACATACTTCAGCGTCTGCACTTCGTCGGCTTTTTTCACCAGCGTATTGAATGCCACGCCGATTTCGCATTGGCCTGCGTTGCATACTTCATGATGGTGGATTTCAACGTCCAGACCCATTTCCTGCAGGGTGGAGCACATGGCGGTGCGGATGTCGTGCAGTGAGTCGACCGGCGGCACCGGGAAGTAGCCACCCTTGACGCGTGGCGTGTGACCTTTCGGGCCGTCTTCCTTGTCTTTGTCGGTGCTCCAGGCGGCTTCCTGCGAGATGATCTGGCTCATGCAGTAGCCCATCGTCGTGCGGTATTTCACGTCATCGAAAATGAAAAATTCAGGTTCCGGCCCCATATACGAGGTGTCGCCAATGCCGGTGGATTTCAGGTAGGCCTCGGCGCGGGCCGCGATCGAGCGCGGGTCGCGGTCGTAGCCAGACATGGTGCTTGGCTCAAGAATGCTGCAAACCAGGTTTAGCTGGGGTTCTTCGGCGAACGGGTCGAGAACGGCAGTGCTGTCATCAGGCAGCAGCACCATGTCGGATTCGTTGATGCCTTTCCAGCCAGCGATGGAGGAGCCATCGAACATCTGGCCCTTGAAGAAGTTGGCATTCACTTTGTCTGCCGGGAAGGTCACATGCTGCTGTTTGCCCTTGGTGTCAGTAAAACGGAGGTCAACCCACTTTACATCGTTATCTTTGATCAGTTTGAGCGTCTTCTCAGACATGTAATCCTCCGTAGAGCGTTGAACCAGTAGGTCTGGCTGTCTGTTGATTTGTGCTGTTGCTTGGGTCTGTTACTTGGGTCAGTTACATTGAGAGTTGGTCAGACTTGAACAGGGGCGGGGCCTCTATTCAGCTAATCCAGCTAATCAGATAACACTGTCTTCTGCCGGAATGCCGCATGCTTCACTTGGCTTGGCAGTAGCAGGAAAGGCAAAATATATGCCATGCATTTTGAACATGGAAGCGTTGATTTTCCAGAGAAAAAGGCGCGTAAAATCGCCAGAATCGCACCATAAAAGAGCATAAAATATACATTTGCACCATTTTAGATCGAAACATGCATCAAAGCAGGCCTCGCTGGTGCAGGCCGCAGGAACCGCAATGAAGTACTTGATCAAGTATTCCGGCGAAATGACCACCAAGAGCCGGATGGTGCGCCAACAATTCAGCCGCCAGTTGCGCCGCAATTTGGCAAAGATACTGCGGCTGCATCTGGGCCTTGCTGACAAGGCCGCTGCACCGCGAAACCCTGATGCCATCACTGTAGAGGCAACCTGGGATCATCTCCAGGTAGAGCTGCCACCGATACACGAGGCACGGGCACCGCAGGTTGAAGCAATACTTGCTGCCACACCGGGCGTCTGGAGCTTTAGCAGGGTGCTGGAGCGCCCGCTCGGTGATTTTGATGACATGGTGACACAAACGCTGGCTGTCTTCGGCGAGCGTTTGCGCGGCAAAAGCTTTGTCGTGCGTTGTCGCCGGGTGGGTAAGCACACGTTCAACTCGATGGATGTGGAGCGCTACGTTGGTGGTGGTTTGCGTCAGCATACGCAGGCGAGCGGGGTCGATCTGCATAATCCCGAAGTCAGCGTTATGTTGGAAATCCGTGACCAGACGTTCTACCTCATTGATGAAAGCCTCCATGGGATCGGCGGGTTTCCGCTCGGCACCCAAGACAGTGTGATCTCGTTGATTTCCGGCGGGTACGATTCGGCAGTGGCGTCCTACCTGGCGATGAAGCGGGGTATGCGCACGCATTTCCTGTTTTTCAATCTGGGTGGCCACGAGCACGAAATAGCCGTCAAGGAAGTGGCGTTGTACCTGTGGCAGAAATTTGGCATGTCGCATCCTTTGCTATTCATCACAGTGCCATTCGAAGCCGTTGTGGCAGAAATCCTCGAGAAAATAGCCAGCCCGATGATGGGCGTGGTGCTCAAGCGAATGATGTTGCGCGCTGCTGCTACGGTGGCCGAGCAGCTCGAAGTAGGCGCTTTGGTGACTGGAGAAAGCGTGGCGCAAGTGTCGAGCCAGACCTTGACCAACCTCTGCGTGATTGATGAGGTAACGACCAAGCTGGTGCTGCGGCCATTGATCATGACGGACAAGCAGGACATCGTGGATCAGGCGCGCAAAATTGGAACTGAAGAGTTTTCAGCGGTGATGCCCGAGTACTGCGCGGTAATCTCTGTGAAGCCTACAACGCGAGCGAAACTGCCGCGTGTGCAGCATGCTGAGCGACTTTTGGATTTCGCCGTTCTTCAGCGCGCCCTCGAAGGGCGGGTGGCACTGGATATCCGCACCATGGAGACTGGAACTGTTGCTGCCGCTCAGCAGGCCGACGAACCAATCTCCATCCCCGCCGATAAACTGATGATTCTCGATATCCGACACCCGGATGAGGAAGATCGCAGCCCGCTGACAGGAATGCCGTATCCGGTGGAAAAGGTGCCATTTTTTCGTCTTAACACGCGCTTTACCCAACTTCCTCCTGAAAGACACTATTTGCTTTATTGCGACAAGGGTGTGATGAGCCGGTTGCATGCGGGTCATTTGAAGGAACAGGGTCACGGCAACGTCGGGATTTACCGGAAATAGCCCGCATGCAGGGGGCTTGTGTATAATCGCGCGTCATTTTTGCCCCTCCCTTCAGGATTCCCCCGTGATAGAAAAAATTCGCAACATCGCGATCATCGCGCACGTTGACCATGGCAAAACCACGCTGGTCGACAAGCTGCTGCAGCAGTCAGGCACTCTTGCCGCCAACCGCGGCAAGGAAGTAGAGCGCGTGATGGACTCCAACGACCAGGAGCGCGAGCGCGGCATCACGATTCTTGCCAAGAACACCGCTGTGCGCTGGAACGGCTATCGCATCAATATTGTTGATACGCCAGGCCATGCTGACTTCGGTGGCGAAGTGGAGCGCGTACTGTCGATGGTTGATTGCGTATTGCTGTTGGTGGATGCGGTTGATGGTCCGATGCCACAGACACGCTTCGTGACACAAAAAGCATTTTCACGCGGACTCAAGCCGATTGTTGTGATCAACAAGGTTGATCGCGAAGGCGCGCGCCCGGATTGGGTGCTGAATGAAGTATTTGATTTGTTCGACAAGCTCGGTGCCACGGAAGAACAGCTCGACTTCCCGGTGATTTACGCATCGGCGCTGTTGGGCCGTGCCGGCAATGATCCGCTCAATCTCGAAGAGAACATGAACCCGCTGTTCCAGCTCGTGATCGATCGTGTACAGCCGCCGGTAGTGGATGCCGACGGCCCGCTGCAGATGCAGATCTCTGCGCTCGATTACTCCTCGTACCTTGGTGTTATCGGCGTAGGTCGTATCACCCGCGGCAAGGTGAAGGTGGGCCAGCAGGTTGTCGTCATCGATCACGAAGGCAAGAGCCGTAAAGCCAAGGTTGGCCTCGTTAAAACCTACATGGGCCTTGACCGCGTTGATGCGCCCGAAGCCAATGCCGGCGATATCATTTGTATCACTGGTATCGAGGGTCTGAACATTTCCGACACCGTGTGTGATCCTGCCACTCCCGAAGCAATGCCCCCGCTGACCGTTGACGAGCCAACCGTGACGATGACATTTCAGGTCAATGACTCGCCATTCGCCGGCCTGGACGGCAAATACGTCACAAGCCGCAATATCAAGGATCGTCTTGAGCGCGAATTGATTCATAACGTTGCACTGCGTGTTGAGCCAGGCGCTACTGCGGACAAGTTCAAAGTGTCTGGTCGTGGCGAACTGCATTTGTCGGTATTGATTGAAAACATGCGCCGCGAAGGCTTCGAGCTGGCGGTGTCACGTCCTCAGGTAATCAGGAAAGAAATCGACGGCGTCGTGATGGAGCCCTACGAAATCCTGGTAATCGACATTGATGAACAGCATCAGGGCAAGGTCATTGAAGAGCTTGGCAAACGCAAAGCCGAAATGACTGAAATGAGCAACGATGGCAAAGGCCGCACTCGCTTGAATTTCGGAATACCTACCCGCGGCCTGATCGGTTTCCGTACGCAGTTTCTCAGCATGACATCCGGTACCGGCATCCTGACGTCGATATTCGATCGTTTCGGACCGATAAAAACCGGTGATATCGGCACCCGTCAAAACGGCGTAATGATTTCCAACGTGAAGGGCAAGGTGCTGGGCTATGCGTTGTTTACGCTGCAGGAGCGAGGCCGCTTGTTCGTCGACCCCGGCATCGAGGTGTACGAAGGCATGATCGTGGGTTTGCACAGCCGCGAAAACGACATCGTGGTGAACCCGACCAAGGCCAAGCAGCTTACCAACATCCGCGCTGCCGGTACCGATGAGAACATCGTGCTGACACCGCCGATCCGCCACAGCCTTGAGCAGGCAATGGAATTCATTGATTCCGATGAATTGGTGGAAATCACGCCGAACCACATTCGTCTCCGCAAACAATACCTGCTGGAAAGTGATCGCAAGCGTATGTCACGCAAGAGCGAATCCGCCGACGAGTAAGTGGCATGCTGGGTCTGATCCAGCGGGTTCGTAGCGCCAGCGTAACGGTGGCGGGCGAAGTCGTTGGATCAATCGACCAGGGTTTGTTGTTGTTGTTGGGTGTCGAGAAGGATGACGACATTGCGCATGCCGACAAGCTGCTGCAAAAGATTCTCAACTACCGCGTATTTGCCGATGCCGACGGCAAGATGAACCTGAGTCTGCGCGATGTGCAGGGCGGGTTGTTGGTGATTTCGCAATTCACACTCGCCGCCCGCACCGACAAAGGGCTGCGTCCAAGCTTTTCCAGTGCCAAGCCGCCGCTCGAGGCGGAACAGCTCTACGACTATTTTCTCAATGCATCGGCTGCGGCGCATGCAAAAGTTGCAGCTGGTCGTTTCGGCGCCGACATGCAGCTGGCGCTCGTCAACGACGGGCCGGTGACATTTTTGCTGAAAAGCTGAGAGCAAATGGGTATTTGCTAGGGACTGGCTGCCTTGGCTTTGTCGGCATCTGCATCCTTGCCCTTCAGTATCTTGCCGAAGAACAATCCTGCTTCGAACAGCATCCACATCGGGATGGCTACCATCGACTGAGAGAAAACATCGGGTGGCGTCACGATCATGCCGATCGTGAAGCAGCCGATAACGACGTATCCTCGATGCTCTCTCAGTTTATCCGGATCGACGACGCCGGCGAGGATGAGCAGAATGGTGGCGACCGGCACTTCAAACACGAAGCCGAACACGAAGAACATCCGCATGATCAGGTCATAGACGTAGCTGATATCGTTCATCACCTGGACTTCATCTGGCGCGGCGTTGACAGCGAAATTGAAGATCAGCGGCAGCACCAGGAAACGCGCAAACGCGATGCCCACATAGAACAACACAATACTGGAAATCAGGATGGGCAATGTGACCTTGATTTCGTTTTGGTACAGCCCCGGCGCTACGAAGGCCCATACTTGATGCATGACGTACGGGATGCTGATGAAGAATGCCACCATCAGCGTCATCATCAGCGGAATAAAGAAGGAATCCAGCGGCTTTGTTGTGATCATGGCCTGGCCTCCGGTCAATGCCTGGCTCAGCGGAGTAAACACAAAGTGGAAAATCTGGTCACTGAACGCATACAGCGCCAGGAACACCACCAGCACGCAGATCACGCAGCGCAACAAACGGTCACGCAACTCTACCAGGTGTGAAACCAGTGGCAGCTCTTTGGGATCATTGTCAGGTGACTTCTCAGTGCTCATTACGACGCACTCTTGGCTGGACTGGTGTCTACGACGTTGTCGGCTGTCGCGTCACTTGCAGCTCCGCTCATGCTTGTATCCACTACCGCTGCAGGGGCTGCTTCATTGCTTGGACCGGTTGCTTGCGGCGTGGTGTTGGATGCGGCGCTGTCAGCACTGCTGCTATCGCCGAGACCTGCTGCAGCTTTCGCCTCCAGCTCAATGTTCTTCTGGAAGGTATCGACATCCTTTTTCACTGAGCTGATCGAATTTTGCACCTGGGCCTGAGTGTGCTTGAACTTCGCCATGATGTCTTCATTGCGCAGCTGGCGGCGTATTTCGTCGGCGCCGACTTCCTTTTCGATCTCGGTTTTCAGCGCATTGAAGCTGCGTTTGAGGCGGCCGATCATCAATGCCACGGTACGCACTGCCCCGGGCATTTTTTCCGGGCCGAGCACCACCAGCGCGACGACCCCGATCAAGATGATTTCCTGCAATCCAATGTCAAACATGACAGAAGCCGGGCGGCAGCTTGCCGCCGGAGAGATTATTTGTCGGCGTCGACTTTTTCGGCTTTGACATCGACCGTCTGGCCACTACCGGAGGACAGCTTGTCCTGTTCGTGCTGCGTAGCCGAGGCTTTGCCGTCATCCATGGCTTTTTTGAAACCTTGAATAGCCCCCCCCAGGTCTTCACCGAAGCCTTTCAGTTTCTTGGTACCGAACACCATCATGATGATGAAGGCCAGAATCAGAAGATGCCAGATGTGTAATCCGCCCAGACCCATAATTCACCTCTTTGAGATTCAGCTAATGCTTCAGCCTGTGCTTCCGCATTCTAAAAGTTGTAATTCATTAAGCGACCATTGTACCAGCCGCCGTATCAGCTGCGAGCGGCTTTTTCCGCCAGCCCGGACATGCCGAAGCGGCGATCCAGCTCTGCCAGTACTTCGTCCGGGCTACAATCAAGCTGTACCAGCATGACGATGCTGTGGAACCACAGATCCGCAGTTTCGCAGATCAGCTGTTCGCGGCTGGCACCCTGTTCGACATCACGCGCGGCCAGAATGGTTTCCACCGCTTCTTCACCGACTTTCTCCAGAATCTTGTTGAGGCCGGCGTGATGCAGCTTGGCTACGTAGGAAGAGTCAGGATTAGCGGTTTTGCGCTGCTCGATGATGGCAGCCAGTTTTGTCAGCGTATCACTCATATCAGGGTCATTAAGGGTAAATAATGGGGAACCCCGGTCAATCCTTGGGGGCTTGGTCGTAAATATGTGCCGGTTCCTTCAATACTGCGCTGTCGGTATGCCACTGGCCATCGGCTCCAAGCCGGTTGAAATAGCACGAGGCACGGCCGGTATGACAGGCAATGCCACCTTGTTGCTCCACCATGTAGATGAGGCTGTCACCGTCACAATCAAGCAGTAGGGCATGCAATATTTGCACGTGGCCGGATTCTTCCCCTTTACGCCAAAGTTGCTGCCGCGAGCGTGACCAGTAAATGCCGCGATTCTCCTGTACCGCCAGCTGCAATGCCTCGCGGTTGGCAAAGGCCTGCATCAATACGGTCCCGTTTTGCCAGTCTTGCGCGATGACGGGTACCAGGCCGTTGGCATCCCAGCGGATGTAATCAAGCCATTGTGTCTGCATAAGGGGTTCCAATCAAAGCGGCAAGCTTAGCTCACCGGCTGGGTATCCGGGAAAAGTAGCACTATCCGGGCAGCAGGAAATACAACGCCACGATGGTCAGTGCCAACAGCACGCCATTGCGCCAGCGTCGCAGTTGCAACAACTCGCGTTGCAGCAAGCCGACTTGCCTTTCGAGTCCGGTGAGTTTATCTGCTGGATGGCCGGCCTGCCGCAAGGCCTGCAGCACCAGCTCTGGCACATCGGGTGCTTGTTCAATCCACTCCGGCATACGTTCGCCGATGTTACGCAGGTTGGCCAATGGCGAAAGCCGCTGCTTCTGCCAGTCTTCAAGGAACGGCAAGGCGGTCTTCCACAGGTCCAGTTCGGGGTACAACTGCTTGCCAAGACCTTCGACATTCAGCAGGGTCTTCTGCAGCAACACCAGTGACGGCTGCACTTCCATGTTGAAACGCGCTGCTGTGTGGAACAGCTGCAGCAGCAACTGGCCGAACGATATCTCGCCGATGGGCTTCTGGAAAATCGGTTCGCACACAGTCCGCATGGTGGATTCAAACGCATGGATGGGCGTATCGGAGGGCACCCAGCCGGACTCCACGTGCAACTCGGCAACCCGCCGGTAATCCTGCTTGAAAATCGCCAGCAGGTTGCGTGCCAGATACTGCTGGTCGGCCTTGCTGAGGCTGCCGATGATGGCGCAATCAAGCGCTATGTATTGCGGGTTTTCCCGGTGCTCGCGCGACACATAGACGTTGCCCGGGTGCATGTCGGCGTGGAAGAAGCTGTGGCGGAACACTTGAGTGAAGAAAATCTGAACGCCGGTTTCGGCCAGCTTCTTGATGTTGATGCCGGCTGCGCGTAGCTCGTCGAGCTGGCTCACCGGGATACCGTAGATTCGTTCCATCACCAGCACGTTCCGGCGGCAGTAATCCCAGTACACCTTCGGGACATAGAGTTGCGGAGAATCCTTGAAATTGCGGGACAGTTGCGAGGTATTGGCGGCTTCGCTCAGGAGGTTAAGTTCGTCAAGGATCACATGTTCGTAGTCGCGTACCACTTCCCGCAGGCGCAGCCGCTTGCCACCTTCTATACGACTGTCTACCAGCGCAGCTATGCCGTGCAGCAGCACCAGATCATCGTCGATGATTCTGTCGATGCCGGGTCGAATCACCTTGATGACAACGTCTTCTCCAGTCAGCAAGCGCGCGGTGTGAACTTGTGCCACCGAGGCGGAAGCCAGCGGTACGGGATCTACTTGCAGAAACAATTCGGCGAGAGGCTTTCCGAGCGCCTTTTCAACCAATTGCAGTGCCAATTCACCCGAGAACGGCGCCACCTGCTCTTGCAGCATTGCGAGTTCGTCGGCGATATCGATAGGCACCAGGTCACGGCGGGTAGAAAGCAGTTGGCCGAATTTGACAAAGATGGGGCCGAGGCTTTCCAGAGCCAGCCGCAGACGCTTGCCACGTGACAAGCCACTGCCGCCCTCTACACTGCCGAATGGCAACGCGAGCAGTGCCCGCAGTGCGCTTGTGTGTGGCACGCCGACGAGAAGTTCGCCCAGCCGGTAGCGCACTGCAGTATGGTAAATCGTAAAAAGACGGCGGTATTGCTGCATGGACGGAGTCGCCGGTTCAGGGGCGGCCACGATAGCGGAAAAGACAGGGCAGGGCAAAACGCACCCCGCCGTACTAATTCGTACTAATTCGTACTAATTCGTACTAAAAGTCGAATATGTCCGACAGAAAGCCTTCACGTTTGCGCTTGTGGGGATAGTGATCATGCTTCGGATGGTGCTGGCTGTGGCTGCGCTCGTCGCGAAAGGTTGGAGCTGCTTGTTCGCGCACAGGCACCGTTGCCGCGCCAGCCGATTTGTCGATGATCTTGTCCAGCTCCCCCCTGTCCAGCCAGACGCCACGGCATTGTGGGCAGTAATCGATTTCCACGCCTTGGCGTTCAGACATGACAAGATTCACGGATTTGCATACAGGGCACAGCATTGAGGGGCTCCGATCAGGTCAGTATGGTCAAAATTACTGGCACGCATAATAAGAAGTGAGGGCCGGCTGCGTCCACTGTCAGTGCGCCCGGCAAGGAACTACTACTTCGCTGCCCGTTAGGGATGAGGTTGTGGATCGCGCGGGCGATAAGGCCTGGATAACTGCTGATGCGTTAATCACCGGGGATCGAGGTAATCCCAATGCTGCAGTTCACACGGATTTTCTCTTGCGCATAGAGTTGTCGAAGAAGAAGCGTTCGCCACACCGCGCAAAGTCAACGACAAAGTTTATGCCGAGGCTTTCTCCGCTCTCCAGCGTGTTGCTGCGGTGTGCTCGGTAGGTTGCCGGCATTATCGGTACAGCCTTCTCGGGCTTCAGTTTACAAATTTTGCAAAATTTTAAACAAATGTAATGGAGTTCAGACTATGGCTCGCGCCACGTCTGATTACAAAATCACAAAAGATTTCACGCACGGCTTGCTTAATATGGTCATCATGGTGCAACCGGCACCTTTGAATAGGGAGGCGGTATGAGTGGTTTCACAGATTTCGAGCAGACCCTGTTCAGCCGCATCATCGGGTTGTCGGTTGCGGTATTGGTAACGGTATCGCTGAGCGCACCATTGCTGGCGCAGGAAGGTATGCGCAAAAGCCCGGACGGTGACGGCTGGATCAGCATAAACAAACCGCATCGATATGCCGATGTATTTCTCGATAGCGATCGCTTCACCGGCGCCTATACCCTGACGCCGCAAGTCGCCGATATAGGCCGTACCGCGAAGCTGGTCGTGGTTGCACACGTCAATGATCGTTGGTATTCGCACGACGGTGCCGCGTGGCAACTGTGGAACAGTGCGCGCATGGCAGATTTGCGTATTTTTGCCGGCGACTGCACCATTTTTGCCGGTTATCAGGTGGGCGACGGTCCGTTGGTCTACAACGACAAACCGTTGCAGTTCAGCGTGCAGTCAAAAAACAGCGATGCACTGCTGTCGTTCAAGTCCGATGTGAGCATGGAAGCCTATCTGAAGGATGGGCTGCAGAACGGCGCCAGCCGGCAGGACATGTTCTATGACATGGTGGTAACGTCGGTTGCTGGGCCAACGGCCCGCACTACTGGCAGCACCTCTAACAGCAATAGTTCCGGAAGCCGCACGTCGACAACCAACCTGCAGGAAGCCGGCGTCGATGAAGCCGACAGCATCAAGGTGGATGGTTCCACGTTATATATGCTGTCGAGCTGTGATGAAAAGGTCTGTCTGCAAGCCCATACACTCGACACTAGTGCTGCAAGAGCATCACAGCTGTCCACCTTCAAGCTCCGCAACACCGTTGCGCCCGATGGCATGTTCCTGGTCGAAAAGGGCGTACAGGGATAGAAGATGATGGTGACTGTAGCCGGCCTGAAAGGCGAGCAGCTGTATGCCGCGCGCTTTGTCGGTGACAGGGGCTACCTCGTCACCTTCCGTGTTACCGATCCGCTCTACGTGATTGACCTCAGCAACCAGGAGCAGCCGCGTATTGCCGGCGAGCTTAAGATCGAAGGCTATTCCGACTATTTGCATCCGGTTTCAGATACTTTGCTGCTCGGCATTGGCAAGGATGCGATACCGGACAATAACAGCAGCGACGAAGGCGGCCGTGGTGCCTGGTACCAGGGCGTGAAGCTGTCGCTGTTCGATGTCAGCAATATCGCGAGTCCAAAAGAACTAGATACCCTGATTCTCGGCAAGCGCGGCACCCAGTCGGATGTGTTGTATGACCACCACGCGCTCAGCTTCCTGCCCGCTGTTGGCAATGAACCGGCACGCCTGGCAATTCCGGTGCAATTGCACGACACGGTGCCGACATGGGAGCTTTTCAAGGCTGGTGAGCCTAGTGCGAGGTAAGACTACACCCACACCGCGATGTACAGTTTCGAGATCACCAAACTTGGTATCGCGCAGGCCGGGCGTCTGATCAGCGAAGTTCGCAAAGAAATACCGACCAATACCAATCCGGCAGCCTGTGTCAGCGTGCTGCCCAACAGTCCGCTGATTGCACCAATTTTTTCGAATTGAATGACCGTTCGGTACTGAAGGACGACTCGGTGTTCTACATTCACCGAGGAAATTTGCTCAGCTCGAAATGGGGCGTGAGCAAGTAGTTTGCATTTTCTTGGATAAATCCTGATTTTTAAGGGATTTTTTTTGCAATGAAAGCTGTTGTCTGAATCTAACGTTCCAGCAGCGAGAGCCTGGCCGTCGCTCGATCAATTTGCAGAGCCAGGGTTTGCACATCGCCGGTGAAAGCTTCCAGCTCGGCCGCTGTTGGCACCAGCCGGCCTTCTTCCAGCAGGAAATCACTGATGTCGTCGCGTACGCGCTGCGCCGTACGCTGCAAGTAATCGCTGGCGGTGCGTACACTGTCGGCGGTCAGTTGCGTCGGCACATCACCGATAAGGCGGCTCAGCTGGAATTCCCAGTCAAAATGCAATTGCAACAACAATTTTTGCAGCGCCAGCACAAAACCGGTACTGCCATGTAACTCTACCCCTGTGCCCTGCAGTGTTGTCAGTGGTTGGCGCCGCAACAACAAACCAGCCAAAGCTGTCGGTGAGCCGATCAGCGTGGCGGTGACGGTGCCTTCATGCCGCGGACTCAGCCGCAGTCTATCGGCATGCACACTCACAAAGAGTGTGAAAGCAGGCTGTTGCAGCTCAATGGCCAGCGTATTGCTGGCGAGAGCAGCGAGTTGGGCATGGCTGGCGGTATCCAGCGCGAGCAGCTGGTTGATTGTCAGCTCCACGGGCAGAAGAAGTGCACTTTGCAACAGCGCCAGCGACATGGTCAGTCCTTGTAGCCGATGTGGATGGCACAGATGCCGCCCATCACGTCGTGATAGTGCACGCGCGAAAAGCCGGCGTTGAGCATCATGCCTTTCAGCGTTTCCTGGTCGGGATGCATGCGGATGCTTTCGACAAGGTACTGGTAGCTCTGGCTGTCATTCATTACAAGCTTGCCGGCAATAGGCCACAGCTTCGAATAAAGATCATAGGCTTTGCCGACCAGTTCGTTGCGTGGTTTCGAGAATTCGAGCACCAATACGCGGCCGCCACGTTTGCAGACACGCTGCATTGAGCGCAGTGCGGCGTCCTTGTCGGTCACATTGCGAAGGCCGTAGGCGATACAGATGCAATCGAAGCTGTCGTCGGCGAAGGGCAGGCATTCGGCGTTCGCCAATGTGTAGCTGATGGGCCCTGGCACACCGGCATCAATGATGCGATCGCGACCGACCTTCACCATTGATTCGTTGATATCAGCCAGCACGACATTACCGGTATTGCCGACCAGCGGTGCGAACAACAGGCTGAAATCACCAGTGCCGCCGGCAAGATCAAGCACCGACTGCCCAGCGCGCACAGCGCTTAGTTCAACGGTGAAGCGCTTGATCAAACGGTGAGTGCCGAGCGAGACCACGTCATTCATCAGGTCGTATTTGCCGGCCACGGAATGGAATACCTGACCTACCAGCGAGGCCTTCTCGGCGACTGGTACCTCGCGGTAGCCAAAGTGTGTAGTGTCGTTTTTTTCGTTCATATAATAAGGTTCATGCGTGGTTGGTCATGCTTGGCATTTCATGCTTGGCAGTTCATGCGTTGTAGCTCATCGCAATGCTCAGTGTTTGAGAGGCATGATATTGACGACCTGCACGCCCGTCGCCAACGGTTCGCGACGTTCGCCTGCTTTGCGCAGGCGGTTCAGATACTCATCCCACATCGTTTGCTGCTGCAAAGCCAGTTCGCGCAAGTATTCCCAGCTGTAGATACCGGTATCGTGGCCATCATCAAAACGCAACCGCACAGCGTAGTGACCCACTGGCTCTATCTTGTCGATTTTCACGTTGAGCTTGCCAACCTGCAGCACTTCCTGGCCCTGGCCATGGCCTCGCACTTCGGCGGACGGCGAGTAGACGCGGAGGAATTCAGCCGGCAGCGAGTAGATGCCGCCATCGGAGTAGGTCAACTCAAGCAGAGCGGTTTTCTTGTGGAGCTTGATGTCAGTCGGCGTCATGGTAGGGCATTCAAATGAGGGGGTCTGGTTGATTACGGGACTACTATTCAACGCATCAACAGCGGGATCGAGTCGATGTTGCTGGCCGACAGATCTTTGCGGGCTGCCTCGGCATTGTCACGACCGGCGAAGGGGCCGACTTGTACGCGATACCAGGTGCGGCCCGCCACGACACCCGGCACGATTTCGGCCGACATGTTCATGAGTGTGATTTTGGCGCGACGTTCATCCGCTTCCTGCTTGGCCTGGAACGAGCCGGCTTGCAGCAGATAACTGATGGCGGCCTGTTGTGCCGCAGCGGCGGCCTGAGTTGCCGGGGAGGCGTCCGGTGTTGCTTGACCTGTGACGAGAGTTGCAGGGTCTTGCGGCACACTGACGGTCACTTCGGCAGTTGCCAGTTCGTTATAGAAGCCGAAATCGAAGTCGGGTAGTGCAACCGGTGTCTGTGCACTGTTGTTGGCGTCGAGAGCGGTCGGGTTCATGGCCTGGTAGCGCAGGAAGCCGAGATAGCCACCACCAGTCAGCACCATGCCTGCAAAGATACCGCTGATAAACCAACTCCAATGCGCGCTTTTGTGCTGGGGGCGTGCTGCTGGCTTGCCATTCTTGCGGGCAGACTGCGGTTGGGGAGTACGTTGCTTGGCAAAATCTTGTGCCATGAGGCGCGACTTCGAACGGAACTGTTGGTGGCAGCATTATCCAGCAATCAGCGCCGAACCTGAACCGTACTGCAACGTAAACCGCACAGATTAACTGAAGTCGGTCGGATCGACGTCGATAGACCAGCGCAGCTTGCGGGACATGCTGTTGGATTCCAGCAGTTGCAGCAGTCGTGGCCCCAGTCGTTGCAGCGTGGCCCGTCTGGGCGATTGCAGTATCAGCTGGGCACGATAAACGCCAGCCTTCTTGCCGAACGGACTCGGCATTGGCCCCAGCATGCGCAGTTCACGCGACGCTTCGGGTTGCAGGGTTGCTGCCAGTTGCTGCAGGAACTCCATCGGCAACTCACGACTACTGCCTTCGGCCCGCAACAACATGAAATACACGAAGGGTGGCAGACCGCCCTGTGCGCGCTCAATCAATAACTGACGGGAAAAACTGCCGTAGCCTTCATTGGCCAACTGCAATAGCGCCGGATGGCTCGGGTGATAAGTCTGGATCAGCACTTGCCCCGGTGCATCGCTGCGGCCGGCGCGGCCGGCCACCTGCGTCAACAACTGCGCAAGGTTCTCTTGTGCACGGAAATCGGCGCTGAACAGACCGCTATCTGCATCCAGCACGGCCACCAGTGTGACACGCGGAAAGTGGTGACCTTTCGCAAGCATCTGTGTGCCCACCAGGATGCACGGCACTCCGCTGTGAACAGTTTGCATGAGAGCATCGAGGCTGCCGCTGGTGCGCGTGCTGTCGCGATCGATGCGTAGCACCGGGAAATCCGGAAATTGTGTGGCAAGAAAATCTGCACTGCGTTCAGTGCCAAGGCCCATCGCATCCAGGCTGTGGCTTTGGCAATTGCCGCAGTTGCGCGGCAGCGGTTTTACTGCTTCGCAGTGGTGGCATCGCAAGCTGGCCGGGTTGCGGTGCAGCGTATAACTGCGCTCGCAGCGCGGGCATTCGGCGATCCAGCCGCAATCACGACACAACAGCAACGGCGCGAAGCCGCGGCGGTTCAGGAATACCAGCACCTGTTCGCGTGCAGCCAGTGTCTCGCCGATTTTCTGCAGCAACAGCGGCGCGATGCCTTCAGAGCAGACCTGCAGTTTGAGATCGAGTGTGCGTATCACCGGCATTCCGGCGGAGCCGGCGCGCTTGGTCAATGTCAGCAGCCGGTAGCGGTGTGCCTGTGCGTTTTGCAGGCTTTCGAGTGATGGGGTTGCCGAGCCGAGCAATACCGGAATCCCCAGCTGGCGGGCGCGGTAGACAGCAATATCACGGGCGGAATAGCGGAAACCCTCCTGCTGCTTATATGAATCGTCGTGCTCTTCGTCGATGACAACAAGGCCGGGCCGCGCGAGTGGCGTAAACACCGCCGAGCGGGTGCCGATGATGATGTGCGCTGCACCGCTGCGCGCTTCGATCCAGCCTTCGAGCCTTTGTTTGTCTGTTAGTCCGGAGTGGAAAGCGACTATGCGAGCCCGGAAACGGCTCTGGAAGCGCGCGACTGTTTGTGGCGTCAAGCTGATTTCAGGTACCAGCACCAACACTTGCTTGCCCTGCGCCAGCTTCTCTGCAATCAACTGCAGGTAGATCTCGGTTTTGCCACTGCCTGTTACCCCTTCCAGCAAAAAACAGCCAAACCCGGTGGTACTGCGTAATGCGGCCAATGCCGTGGCTTGCTCTTCATTCAATGTCAGTGGCTTCGTGGCGAGTTCCGGTTGCACTGTTGTTGCCAGCGCCTCACTGATCTGTGCGACCAGCGAGCGTGCTTGCAGTGCCTGCAGCACTGTGCGTGCGGGTTTGCCCAACAACACAGATACTTCTGCCGTGGCGAGTTGCTGGTAGTTCTTCAACAGGTCGAGCACTTGCCGTTGGGTTGGCGTGGTGCGACGGCCGCCTTCTGTTGCCGGGAGTGGCTGGATGAGCTGCCACACCTGGCGAGTGGGAACTGCCAGCGGCTTGCCTTCGCGCAGGGTCTTCGGCAGCGAAGTCTGCAAAGCCAACCCGACCGGGAACAGGTAGTACTGGCTTGCCCATCGGTATAGCGAGAGGAGCGGTGGGTCGAGCAGCGGCTCGGCGTCCAGTATTGCTGTGAGTGGGCGTAGTTTGTCCGCCGGCGTGTCGGTTTCGGATGTCAGGCCGATCACGATGCCAGTCAGCGTCTGCCGGCCGAAACCTACCTGCACCCGGGAGCCGGGCTCTGGCAGCGGGTAATCTGGATGCGGCAGGTAATCGAAGCAGCGATGCAGCGGGGAGGGCACCGCCACCTGTACGAAGATCTGGGGTTGAGAGCGGTTAGCCAAGGGGCTGGTTCGGGTTGAGGAGAAGGGCTGTGCGCAATAGTATAGACAAGCCAGTCCAACTGCCACGTAACCCCCTTCCTTTATGGAGTCTGCGTTATCCATGCAAGCCGACATCAAGCCCCTCGTTCCTGCCGAATTAGCCGAGCTGCGGGGTCAGATAGACCGAATAGATGCCGAAATCATGGAGGCGTTGGCCCGTCGGTTCGCGGTGACCAACAATGTTGGCCAGCTGAAGGCCAAATATGCGCTGAATTCGGTCGATCCGGTACGCGAGCAGGAAAAGCTGCAGCAGTTGCGGCAGATGGCGGCCGAGCGCGGTCTCAGCAGCGACTTTGTCCACGATCTTTTCCAGTATATTTTCAATGAAGTAGTGAAAAACCATCGTAGCTTCCTCACCAAATGAAAAGAGCTGTCCGTTCGACGCCGCAGCCAAGGCAGGGCCGGGGCTGGACCGCTTTGGTTGTCAGATCAAAGTCTTCTGCTAGAATGCGCGCTCTTTTTAAACCAGGTCATGGTACTGGTGGCCGCAGGGTCGATTCAGTGAATCGTCCCTCTGCCAGTGGCGATGATCACAGACAAGATTGACGAGGTTGTCATGAGAGCCGATATACATCCGAAGTATTCCAACATCACCGTAACCTGTGGTTGTGGCAACACCTTCCCGACCCGTTCCACGCTGTCAGAAGATCTGCGTATTGACGTGTGCTCCAACTGTCACCCGTTTTTCACCGGCAAGCACAAGATCCTTGATGTTGGTGGTCGCGTAGACAAGTTCAAGAAGCGCTTTGTGGGTTCACGCAAGGTATAAGCGCTACAAACCTGCGGGCGCGATGCCCGGGTTTATCGCCACAGCTTGATCATCAAAAAGAAGAGTCGCTCAGAATAGCGACTCTTCTTTTTTGCGGTCGGTGGAAATCTCGCCTGCTGGCGTGCCTTCATCGGCATAGGGCGGCAGTTCCTCCGCCTTGAAGATTTCGAAGAGTGCATCAGCTTCA
Organism: uncultured Gammaproteobacteria bacterium; assembly: GCA_903887045.1. GTDB lineage: Bacteria > Pseudomonadota > Gammaproteobacteria > Pseudomonadales > Pseudohongiellaceae > CAILUG01. Next base: position 27,803 of record CAISOD010000075.1, read on the forward strand.
CCGGGCCGTGCCCTCAGGCCAGTCTTGCTGTTGATGCGGACAGTGGCAACGCCGTCTGGCTGGCCCATACTGTTTTCCGGTTTTCCTTCCAGCACGACTTTCATGTAATCAATCCAGATTGGTAGTGACACCGTTGCTGCCTGCTCATTGCTGCCCAGACTCTGCGGCTGGTCGTAGCCGATATAGACCGTCGCCTCGACATCGCCATTGAAACCCGAGAACCACAGATCAAAGGCATCGTTGGTGGTGCCGGTCTTGCCAGCCAGATCGGTGCGTTCGAAGGCGCGGTCGACCGAGCGGGCGCTGCCATCAGTGATCACGGATTTGAGAATGCTGTTCATGATGTAGGTGGTGCGCTCCTCGAGCACGCGCGGGGCAACCGGATTGGAAAGGATATCTGTTGTCGTCGCACTGGCTGGAATTGCGATGCTGGCATCAGACTGTGCCTGGGTACTGGGAGCATGTTCACACTGGCGGCAGACCGTCACCGGATGTGCCTGGAACACTTCTCCATCGTTGAAATTGACGATTCGGTCGATCAGGTAAGGCTCTATTTTGTAACCACCATTGGCGAACACGCTGTAGCCGGTGGCTACCTCAAGCGGCAGCACGGCGTGTGAGCCGATCGCCACTGTCAGATCGTCGCGTGGAAAGTCTTGTTGCTTGAAACCGAAGCGGGCGATGTAGGGCAAAGCCACATCCTCACCCAGCGCCTCGAACAGCCGAAGCGATACAAGGTTCTTCGATTGGGTGAGTGCATACTTCAAACGTATAGGCCCCATGAAGTCGCCCCCAAAATTCTCTGGTCGATAGTCGGATCGAGCCAGCGGCGCATCGTTGATCAGCGTGGCGGCGGTGTAGCCGTTTTCCAGAGCAGCGCTATACAGAAATGGTTTGAAGTTGGAGCCGGGCTGGCGCTTGGCCTGCGTAATGCGGTTGAACGAATTGGCGTTGAAATCGTAGCCGCCCGCCAACGCCAGAATGGCGCCGTTGTTCGGGTCCAACGACACTAACCCGCCGTTGACCGCGGGTACCTGCCCCAGCATCCATTTGCCGTCAGCGTCTTGTGTTATGCGAATAAGATCGCCGACTACTGCAACTTCACGCGCGTTGCGCGGGGAAGCTCCCCATGCATTGACGTTGATGAATGGCTTGGCCCAACGAATACCATCCCAATCCAGCAGAATTTCCTGGCCGTCGCTGCGCAGCGCCGTGATGCTCTGGTCATCAACATTGGTCACAAAGGCTGGATGCTGGTCTGCCACTATGGGGGTTTGAGCAAGGATGTTGACCCAGGCAGTGGTAGTGCCGTCTGCCGACGGGTTGTAATGGTTTTCGCGGCCACGATAGCCATGGGTTCTGTCATAGCGCTCGAGTCCCTGTTCCAGCGCTTTGTCTGCAGCAGCCTGCATTTGGCTGTCTACCGTTGTGTAGACCTCGTAGCCGTCCGTAAGGGCCACTTCGCCGTAGCGGGATACCATGTCGAGACGTACCATTTCAGCGATATAAGGTGCGGCCAGATCGGGTTGGCGGCCGTAACGGCGGGCAGTTTCCGGGCTTGTCAATGCGATGTCGTACTCACCCTCATTTATCATGCCTTGGTCAAGCATGCGACGCAGCACGCGGCCGCGTTCTTCCAAGGCTCGCTGTGGTGATTGCAAAGGATTGTAAGCATTCGGGCGAGGCATGATGCCGATCAGCGTCGCTATTTCTGCCAGACTCAGGTCGTTGACGTCCTTGTCATAGTACTGACGGGCAGCCGCTGCAATACCGTAGGCCGAAACACCGAAGAACGTACGATTGAGATAGAGCTCGAGAATCTCCTCTTTCGACAGCTCGTTCTCCATTTTGATGGCAAGCAGGATTTCCTTGAATTTACGGGAGTATGGCGCCTCTCCTTCGAAGAAAAAGTTCTTCGTCACCTGCATAGTGATAGTGCTGCCGCCACCCCAGTCGTTGCCGGTGACTATGCCCACCACCGAGCGCAGCAGCCCGAACAGGTCGACACCGTGGTGTTCATAAAAGCGTTTGTCCTCACTGGACACCAGCGCATTGACTACTTGTAGTGGAATGGCGTCGTAGGACACCGGGTTGCTGCGCCGGCTGCCGAATTCAGCCAGCAATTTGCCGTCCCGGGAAAAGATGCGCAGCGGGTTTTCAAGTCGGATGTTGGTATAGGACTGCTTATCGGGCAGCTTGGGTGACAGGTAGAGAAAGCCGCTCGACACCAGCATGGCAGAACCCGCCATCCCGGCCAGCGCCCACCAGGACATGAATTTAAGCAATTGCTTGATGCGGGGAGCCTTCATGAGGGGGAAAAGCAAGGCGACTTTTGTGATGGACGAGGTGGTGATTGTAACTGTTTGGCTTTTACTATGGCCATGCAGGGCTGCTGTTGGGTGAGGCAAGGTACCTGCGGCCACGTTACTGCTGGCGAGATCTATCGGTTAAAACAGCATGTAGTGGGATTTTTGATTAATACCACAAGATGCTGTATCCCCTTCCAGGGATGTGTGACTTGAGCTGGCAAAAATTAAAGTAGTTTGTAGGGAGTGCGTCTAATTGGTTGAAATCAATAGCTAAATTCGATACCGTGAGATTGGGTTGCCTGCCCTTTATTGTCTGGCGTCAAAGCTATTTGCGTGTAATTTAACCCGGGAACGGGAGGATTAGGGCTTTGCTCAGTTTGTTTAACAAGAAGTCAAAGAACCTGCTGGGCATCGACATCAGTTCGAGCTCAATCAAGTTGCTTGAGCTGAGCAAACAGGGCGACAAGTACCGGGTTGAGCGCTATGCCACTCGTCCATTGCCGCCGGGTGCTGTTGTCGAAAAGAACATTGCCAATGTCGAAGCAGTTGGCGAAGAGATCGAAAAGCTGGCGACCCTCGTCAAAACCAAGACCACCGGTGCTGCGGTTGCGGTGTCGGGTTCTTCGGTAATCGCCAAGACGATTGAATTGAATGCCTCACTGACCGATCTTGAAATGGAAAACCAGATCATTGTCGAGGCCGACCAGTACATTCCGTATTCGCTGGATGAAGTCGCCATTGATTTTGAGCGCCAGCTTCCTTCCCGCAAGAATGAAGGCATGGTTGAGGTGTTGCTGGCTGCCTGCAAGAGGGAAAACGTCGAGCTGCGGGTCGATGCGCTGCAGGTGGCGGGTTACGAGGCGATGGTCGTCGATATCGAGGCCTATGCGATGGAGCGCGCGTTCAAACTCCTCAGTGAGCAAATGGATCTGAGTCCTGAAGGCATAGTCGCCATCATGGATATCGGCGCTACAATGACCACGATTTATATTCTCAAGAATGGCAACTCGATCTACACACGCGAGCAGGTATTCGGAGGGGCTCGCCTGTCCAATGCTATCCAGAGTCGTTACGGGCTTTCGCCGACCGAGGCCGAAGCTGCCATTGTCAGCGGTGAGTTACCGCAGAGCTATGAGACCGATGTACTGGATCCCTTCAAGGAGGAACTGACCGAGCAATTGAGCCGTTCGCTGCAATTCTTCTTTTCGTCGAGCCAATACAATGACGTTGACTTGATTGTGCTTGCCGGGGGAGCTGCAGCCACCAAGGGGCTGGCGCAAATGGTGCAGGAATCTCTGTCCACCCGCACCATCGTGGCCAACCCGTTTGCGAAGATGTTGGTTGGCGGGCGTGTCAACAAGGCACAGCTCAAGAACGACGCATCCTCCCTGATGATGGCGAGTGGTTTGGCCATGAGGGGGTTCATGAATGACTAATATCAACCTGCTCCCCTGGCGGGAAAGGCTGCGGGAAGAACGAAAACAGCAGTTCATTGTTCATCTTGGCATTGCTGCTGCGTTGGGTTTGACAGCGCTGGTGGTGGCTGACCGTATCGTCAACAGCAGCACAGATAACCAGAATGCCGTCAACAACTACCTGCGCGAGCAGATCGCCGTAATGGACCAGAAGCTGACAGAAATACGCCAGCTGCAGGAACAAAAGGAGGCGCTCACTGCCAGGATGACTGTAATCCAGGAACTGCAGGGCAACCGCCCGGTGATCGTACGGCTTTTCGATGAGCTTGTGCGTACCTTGCCCGATGGTGTCTATTACAACTCCGTCGCCCGCACCAATGACAGTATTTCACTTTCAGGTGTCGCCGAATCAAACAGTCGTATCTCCGCACTGATGCGCGATCTGGATGCTTCCGAGTGGTTTGCCGATCCCGATCTGCGTCAGGTTTCGGCGCTCGGCGGCAGCAACGCCGCAGGCGGCCAGCAGAATACCAACAACAGCTTTGAGTTGACCGTCAAAGTCACCACGCCGAGCCAGGGGTTGTAACTGATGAAAACCCTGGGTGATGTCAAGCAGTACGCGCAACGCTCGCTCAATGAACTCAAGACATTCAACTGGAACGATCTCAGTGATCCTGCCTCTATCGGTGCGTGGCCGGGCCCAGTAAAGCTTGTATTGTGCGCATTGCTGTTTGTAGCGGCTTTGGGTACCGGTTACTGGTTCCACATCAAGGCATTGCAGGCAGAACTGGCACGAGTGGCAGGCGAAGAAAGCGGCTTGCGTGCAGATCTCGAATCAAAAGCCGTTTTGGCTGCCAACCTCGCAGCGTATCGGCAACAAATGGTTGAAATGGAGGAGTCTTTCGGTGATTTGCTGCGACAGTTGCCCGGTCAGACTGAAGTGCCGGGGTTGTTGGAAGACATCACATTCACCGGCCTTGGCAGCGGCCTTGAATTCAGCACTATTGCGCTACAGAGTGAAGTGACGGCAGAGTTCTACATTGAGCTCCCAATCAATATCGTGGTGACCGGCGGGTACCATGACTTAGGTGCCTTTGTCAGTGGTGTTTCCAGTCTGTCCAGGATTGTAACTTTGCATGATTTCGCCATTTCTGCCGGTGAAAACCCCAGCGAGTTGACGATGACCATCACTGCGCGCACCTATCGCTACAACTCCGGGGAAGACGAAAAGTGAGTACCCCAGTGAAAGTGTTTGATCGTTGGGGCTGGTCACCGATGCCGTTGCTGGCAGTGGCACGCTCTATTGCAGTAGCTACGGTTCTGTTGGTGGCCGGTTGCTCCAATGGAGAGAGGATTATCGAGCTGCAGAGTTATGTGGATTCCGTCGTGCAAAGACCGCCTGGTCAGATAGAGCCTCCCCCCGAGTTCGTCTCCTACGTAGCGTTCACCTACAGTGCCGCCAGTTTGCGTGGTCCCTTCGACATTCCTGTCGATGCGGCGACAGCCTTGCGGAATCAGTTGAACAGCGAGGTAAAGCCTGATGAGACCAGACCGAAGGAATATCTCGAAAGCTTTGCATTGGGCGGGCTTGAAATGGTGGGCACCCTATCACGGTCAGGCCAGACCTGGGCCTTGGTGCGTGACGAAACCAACAATATCAACAGGGTTACTTTGGGTAACTATATGGGCCGGAATTACGGACGCATTGTTGCCATTTCCGAAACACAGATTGATGTGATGGAGATAGTGCCGACTGGCGACGGGGGATGGCTTGAGCGTCCCTCAACTGTTGCACTGGTTCAGCAGTGAGTACCTGTCGTTCGGGCCGGTGCTAACGCATGCAGGCCGGCGATCTGAAGTGGAGCTGATAATGAAAAGTGGCAATCTGACAAAATTCCGCAAGACAGTGTTGCAACTGTTGGGCATGGCTTTGGCCATGCTGAGTGGAATTGCCGCCGCCCAGACCACTCTTGAGAACATTGCATTCTCGGCGTTGCCCGGCGAACAGTTCGAGATCAGGCTGCAATTCGATCAGACGCCACCGTCGCCGGAAATATTCGTCGACCAGCCCGCGCGACTCACTCTCGACTTCGCCAACACCCGCAGTGGTTTGCCGGAGAGACGCTACCCCCTGAGTTTTGGAGGTGCCGACAGCGTGATGATTCTCGAGGCGCAGGGCAGGACCCGGATGATCGTAAACCTTGATACTTCCAAGCCCTATACGACCCAAACCGTAGGCAACACGCTGGTTATGGTGGTGGGGGGGCGCGGTGGGCAGGCAACAAATGCTCCGGCGCTGCTGTCGGCCACTCAACAACCTTCAGACAACCGCTTTGTTGCGCCTGTCACAGAAGGTAAAGACATAGATGGCATTGATTTTCGTCGTGGGGAAGGCAATTCGGGGCTGGTCGTGGTGGACTTGGCCAAGGGAATGTTGAATGCCACGGTTACGCAGAATGGCTCGCGCCTTTTGATCGAATTCCCCAATGCGACTATCGAACCTGGTGAACAGGTGAAGCTTGATGTGACGGATTTCGGTACGCCGGTGGAAGGCGTCAGCATGTACCTGCAGGATGGCAGGGTTGTTGTACAGGCTGATGTCACTGGCCAATATGAGTACCTTGCCTATCAGGCCGACGGAGAATACGTGGTCAGCGTAACCCCAGTGTTCGCTGATGCCAATGTGGCAGGCAGTTCTTCGAGCGCACCGGTTGACTACAGCGGTGACCGCATCTCGCTCAATTTCCAGGCCATTGAAGTACGCGCGATTCTGCAGATACTTGCTGACTTCAATGATTTCAGCCTCGTGGTAGGTGACAACGTTACCGGTTCGATGACATTGCGGCTTGACGATGTGCCATGGGATCAGGCCGTTGATCTGGTACTGCGTTTGCGCTCACTGGGCATGCGCCAGGTGGGTAAAGTTATGTATGTTGCTCCTGCTGTTGAACTTGCTGAATCCGAGATGCGCGAGCTTGAGTCCAATCAGCAGGTTGCTGCATTGGCCCCGCTACTCACCGAATATTTCGAGGTGAATTATGCCGAGGCGGTGGAGTTATTGACCTTGCTCCAGTCAACAGGTGAAGGGGCAGCAGGTGGTGTGCTTACGGAGCGCGGTCGTGCTTCGGTGGACGAGCGGACCAATACCATCATAGTGCAGGATGTGGAACCAGCATTGAATCAAGTCAGGGATCTGATCAGCAAACTGGATGTGCCGGTGCGGCAGGTATTGATTGAAGCCCGTATCGTCAATGCATCTACTTCGTTCAGTGAAGCACTTGGCATACGCTGGGGTGGTGCACAGACATTCCCGGGAGCTAGCGACCGGTTTCTGTTGACTGGTGACATGAACTCCAATATTCAACTCGGCGACAACCTGACAAATTACGCCTCTGCCATCAATTCGGCGGTTGCAGGTGGGTCAACGCTGGCTGAAGCGACGGCTACCAATACTCTGCAAGGCCCGAGTTTTCCTGACGCCTTGGTAGTGGATATGGGTATTGATGCGCCGTCGTCGATCGCACTTGGCTATGCCGGCAACACCGGGTTGTTGCAGCTCGAGCTTGCTGCGCTTGAAGCCAGCGGTAACGGTGAAGTAATTGCGCAACCGAAGATCACGACACAAGACCAGCAGCCAGCCAACATCACATCCGGTGTGCAGATTCCCTATCAGTCACAAGCTGGTGGCACTGCCGGCGGTACCACTACCCAATTTGTGACAGCAGCATTGTCACTGCAGGTTACGCCGCAAGTGACACCTGACAGTCGCATTATCATGGAGCTGGAAATTCATCAGGATTCGGTAGTGCCTGGCTCAGGTGCTGTGCCTGCAATAGCCACCAATTCGGTAACCACGCGTGTACTGGTGAACAATGGCGATACTGTCGTTTTGGGCGGAGTATTCAGGGAAGAGGTGACAACTTCGGTAACAAAAACTCCGATTCTGGGTGATCTGCCTTACATCGGAAATGCATTCAAGCGGACAGAAGACTCCAGATCCAAGACGGAACTTCTGATCTTCATCACTCCTTCAGTAATCAATGAGTTGCTGTAGGGTCCATTAACAAGATGGTCGGTACGGACCTGCGGGGCCGGCACCAGATCAATCGCAGTTTTGCAACATGGCATCCAAACTGAACAATATTTTCCTCGTTGGGCCGATGGGCGCGGGCAAAACCACTATTGGTCGCCTCCTGGCCGAAGAGCTGCACAAGGAGTTCTTTGACTCGGACCAGGTCATCGAAGAACGTGCCGGCGCCAACATATCGTGGATTTTCGATGTGGAAGGTGAGAGCGGCTTCCGTGTGCGTGAACGCAACGTGATCCAGGAGCTCTGTGGTTACGAGAATATTGTGCTGGCGACGGGTGGTGGAGCCGTATTGGCAGAGCAGAACCGCAAGAATCTGCGCAAGGGCGGTGTTGTCGTGTACCTGATGGCCACGGTAGGTCAGCAGGTGGAACGCACCCGACGTGATCAAAAACGTCCCCTATTGCAGAACGTCGACGATCCACGCGCACAGTTGTTGTCGCTGATGGAATCCCGCGAGCCACTGTATAGAGAGGTGGCCGATCACATGGTGATGACCAGTCGTCGCAGCCCCAAGGCGGTGTGCAATGAAATCCTGCAGATGCTGCGGGAGTCGGAGAGTGTGGGGGCCAATTGGAATCGCTGATTGTCGAGCTCGGGGACCGAAGTTATCCCATCCACATCGGTGCTGACCTGCTGCAACAGGGCATGCTGCTTGACCCCCATCTGAAAAGCGATCAGGTCTGTATTGTCACCAACGAAACGGTCGCGCCTCTTTATTTGGCGAAGGTAGAAGCCGCTCTCGGTACTCGCAAGATTGCGAGTGTCATTCTGCCTGACGGTGAGCAATACAAGACGCTGGATACGGTTGCCGTCATTTATGACAAATTGCTTGATCTCAATTTTTCACGCTCGGCGACCCTGATTGCACTTGGCGGCGGCGTCATAGGCGACATGACAGGCTTTGCTGCTGCCACTTATCAGCGAGGTGTGCGTTTCATCCAGATACCTACTACATTGCTGTCGCAGGTGGACTCCTCCGTAGGCGGCAAGACCGGGGTCAACCGCCCACTCGGCAAGAACATGGTGGGTGCGTTTTACCAGCCACAATGTGTTTTGATCGATACGGCTACCCTCGATACCTTGCCCGAACGTGAACTCTTGGCCGGACTGGCTGAAGTTATCAAGTACGGGTTCATCAACAACCTGGATTTCCTGCAGTGGATTGAGGCTAATCTGCCCAAATTGCTGGCAAGGGACACGGTTGCTCTTACCCACAGCATACTGGTGAGCTGCCGGGAAAAGGCCGCGATTGTGGCGGCGGATGAAACCGAAACCGGTCTGCGGGCCATCCTGAACCTCGGCCATACCTTCGGTCATGCCATAGAAACGGCGATGGGTTATGGCGAATGGCTACATGGCGAGGCGGTGGCTACCGGTATGGTGATGGCTGCCGATTTGTCGTGGCGGCTTGGCATGTTGAGTCAGGCGGATGCCATCCGGGCCAGGCAATTGTTGCAGCAAGCTGGTTTGCCGGTAACACCTCCGGCCATAACCAAAGAAGAATTCATACGACTCATGTCAAAGGACAAGAAGGCAGAGCAGGGCAAAATCCGCTTTGTTTTGCTGGAAGCATTGGGCAAGGCTGTGATCAAGGGCGGTGTGAGTCCTGCGGCGCTGAATGCAACCTTGGCGGCAGGCAATGCCTTGACGCAGCGATAACAGTTGGATTTGCACTTTACGTGCACAAATCATCTGTGCGACACTTGCAGCTGGCAGTTGCATGGACATCAGGAAGATCATCCATGAAGTTGCCATCAGGAGCTCGGGGGAACTGTCCGGGTCATACGTGACAAGGTGTGAAACACACCCGCAATGCTTGCCGGAATAAAGCGGTGGGCGCAGTCGCAGTATTACCGACTGGGAAAAGGACAGAAACAGCTGGATCTTCCAGTTGGACACGCTTGTATCAAAGGCCTTGCAGACAATGCGGCCTACCGAAGTCGTCACGACTCATGATGCAGGGATGATGTTTGACGTATGGATCTGGAAAAGATCGGGGGCTCTGCCTTTCAAGCAAGCGGGGTCCCAACATCAAGGGATGATCAAGTCAATTTTGTTGCCGGTAGCGGTAATGATGTTGTCGCATGGATCATTTCCAATCCAACAAGAAAGGGGAACAACTATGAAAAACTCTGCGTTTGGCGGACCCGTGCAGCGCAAGCTTGCGTGGTCCATAGCTGCAGTAATCACGTTGGGCACCAGTGCATTCACTACTGCCCAAGCGGCCGAAAGTGATGAGGCCGCTGAAGCCCAGCTCGAAGAAGTCACAGTGACCGGCACAAGAATCCGTCGCGATGACTTCAGCAATCCTCAACCGACTACCGTAGTTGGCAGTGAAATGCTTGAAAACCTGGGCATCGTCAACCTGGGTGATGCGATGGCCAGCCTGCCGTCGAACGTCGGTAACAACACACCGACTGCCAACCCGGGTGGCAACTTCTTCAACGGTGCCAACATCGCCAACCTGCGCGGTCTGAACCCGTTCTTTGGTTCCCGCACACTGACTCTGGTCGATTCCCGCCGCCACGTTCCCACCAACCAGGGTGACGGCGTTGACCTTAACTTCATCCCATCGATCCTGATTGATCGCATGGAAGTCGTAACTGGTGGCGCGTCAGCTTCCTACGGTTCCGGTGCCATCGGTGGTGTAACCAACATCCTGCTGGACCGCGACCTCGAAGGCGGCAAGGTGCAAGTCGACTTTGGTACCACGGCTGAAAGCGATGGTGACGACGTTCACTACGCTGCTGCCTGGGGCACTGGCATTGGCGACAGCAGCCATCTGGTTCTTGGTTTTGAAGCCCAGGACATGGACGGCATCGACAGCTGCGCACGAGCGCGCGACTGGTGTGCCAAGGCTGTTGGTATCTCCACCAATGGTGCTTTTGCGACCAACAATGATCCGAACTTTGTTGTTGTATCCGGCCAAACCACTACCAGCATGACCCAGGCTGGCATGTTCCCGCTGTTGAATCAGCAGTTCGCTGGCAATGGCACGGCGCTGTCTGCCTACAAGCCCGCGGATGTATATAACCGTGGTGGCGATGGTCGTCACGTCTACGAATACTCGACGCTGCGTTCAAACGTTGATCGCCAGGTGTTCTACGGTAGTTTCACGCATGACTTCAGCGACAGTCTGCATATGTTTGCAGAAGCTTCTGTTGGTAGCGTAGAGACTTACACTCCCCAGGGCTCGCTCGACCTGAACTTCGGCCTGATCGCCGGGGATAACTACTACCTCAACAAGCTGCCGGTCAATCCGTGTGCCACATTCCCGGGTCCCTGCTTTTTCAACAAGGATTTCGATGCCCAATTGAACACGGCAAACGAAACCGGTACTGATTTGCAGCGCTACTCATTCGGTTTCAACGGCGACATCGGTGATACATCCTGGACTTGGGATGCCTACTACCAATACGGCGAATCCGACCGCGACCAGAACGTTCTCGACAACCGTCGTGCCCGCGCTTTTGACTTCGCTATCGATGTGGTGCCGTCAATTCCCGGCAATTACAACAGCACACCAGTGTGCCGCGTAACCCGTGATGGCATGCAGCCCGGCTCGTTGGTCAACCCGCGTATTGCAGAGGGATGTAAACCACTCAATATCTTTGGTACTGGTGCGCTTGATCCTGCAGGCAAGGCCTATGCAGTAGGCCAGCTGCTGGAAAATACCGTGGTAGAGCAGGACATTGTGGAAGTGGTCACTTCGGGTGAACTGTTCCAAGGCTTCGGTGCCGGTCCGGTGCGTGCTGCAGTTGGTGGTTCCTGGCGCAATGAGTCGATCGCGAACATCGCTGATACCAGTCAGCCGGCGCATTTCCGCAACGACTACCTGATCCAGTACGGCGAATCCTTCAGTGGCGAAGTCGATGTGTGGGAATACTTTGCCGAATTGGACGTGCCGGTAACCGAAAGCTTTGGTGTGGTGGGTGCGATACGCCGCTCCGATTACACCAACACTGGTGGCATTGGTGCAGGTCCGGCTGCTGGCAAGGACTTCGATTATGGCATCACTACCTGGAAGCTGAGTGGCAACTGGGATGTCAACGAGTGGCTGACGCTGCGTGGGTCGCAATCGCGTGATATCCGCGCACCGAACTTCCGCGAGTTGTACTACGGTCAGGACATTCCGTCCGGTCCGCTGTTCGGCTATTGCACCAACCCATGGACCGGCGTTGTGAACCAGGGTTTCTTCACCCTCACTGGCGACCCTTGCAAGTACGAACTCCGCGGTGGCTACCAGAGCCTGAAGCCAGAACAGGCCGATACCACTACGCTGGGCTTTATGCTGCAGCCGCAAGACATGAATATCCGCTTTGCTGCTGATTACTACAGGATCAAGATCGAAGATGCGATCACTCCTGCCAACGTCCAGCTGACCATTGATGGCTGCTTCGCGGGCAATCAGTCCTACTGCGCACAGATGCAGGGCACCAGGAATGCTGCTGGTGGATTCAGTGACATTACCGTTGTATCTCCAGAGGCTCGCAACTTCCGTGGCTATACCTCACGCGGTGTTGACCTGACTGCTGATTGGTCGGATGAGTTCAGCTTTGGTTTGTTGAACAGCCGCGTGATTGCTTCGCGTGTGCTGGAGCAGTTGATCCAGCCTAACGAAGCTACCCCAAGCCTGGTACGCGACATTGCTGGTGTGGTGGGTTCCACCAACGGCTTCCTGGCAGACTGGTCTTCGGCTCCGGGTTGGACAGCGCAGTGGATCACTACGCTGGTATCCGGACCGCTCACCGTCTCCACACAGGCGCGTTGGGTGAAAGAAGGCAAGGTCTTCGCGGATCGCTTTGGTCCGCAGGACACTGGCTACAACAGCAAACTGGTCAACAGCATTTCAGACAACGGGTTGCCAAACTATGTCGTTTGGACCTTGAGCGGTTCCTACGATTTCGCTATCGGGGAGACCAATCTGAACGTGTTCGGCACCGTTAACAACCTGTTCGACAAGGATCCACCGTTGTCCGGTGTGGGCGTGGGCGGCACCAGCTCTGTGTTCTATGACACGCTGGGTCGCAGCTACCGAGTAGGGTTGCGCGCAACCTTCTGATCGGAAAAGCAGGACTGCACTAAAAAAAGCCACTCCTTGCGGAGTGGCTTTTTGCATTCCAGGAACCACCAAACTAGGGCAACATGGTTGCCACAATTTTGGGGGGTGGTGTACTATCATCGGCCCCTTTGCGCCAGAGACAGATTATGAAAACGGGTCTGTATCACCCAGACGAATTCCGGGATAACTGTGGTTTCGGTCTGGTTGCCAATATCGAAGGTAAACCCAGCCACGAGCTGCTGCAGTCGGCAATCAGTTCGCTGACCTGCATGACCCATCGCGGCGGCATTGCCGCTGATGGTGTGACCGGTGACGGTTGCGGCTTGTTGATGCAGAAACCCGACACCTTCCTGCGCAAAATCGCCCAGGAACTGTTCGGCAAAAAGCTGGCGGCGCACTACGGCATCGGCATGATCTTCCTCAGCCAGGACGACAGCAAAGCCGCCCATGCGCGCAGCGTGCTGGAAACCGAACTGGTCGCTCAAGGCCTCAAGATCGCCGGCTGGCGTGTGGTGCCAACAAATCCAGCCATCTGTGGCCGCATGGCACGGGAAAGCCTGCCGAAGATCGAGCAGTTGTTTGTCGATGCTCCAGCCGTCGAGAAAAAAGATCTGGCAATAAAGCTGTTTGTTGCCCGCCGCAAGGCTGAAAAGCAGCTCGAAAGCGACAAGGACTTCTACGTTTCCAGCCTGTCACATTCAGTGCTGTCGTACAAAGGTCTGGTGATGCCGGCCGACTTGCCGGCGTTCTATCTTGATTTGAACAACCCTGAGCTGGCAGTGGCGATGTGCACCTTCCACCAGCGCTTCTCGACCAACACATTGCCGAGATGGCCACTCGCGCAGCCATTTCGCATGCTGGCGCACAACGGCGAGATAAACACGATCCAGGGCAACCGCAGCTGGGCGAAAGCCCGCACCAGCAAACTGCGTTCACGGTTGATTCCGAACATCGAAGAGATTGCTCCGGTCGTCAATACCACCGGCTCCGACTCGTCGTCGATGGACAACATGCTGGAGTTGCTCGTCACCAGTGGCATGGATCTGTATCAAGCCATCCGCCTGATCATGCCGCCGAGCTGGCAGAACATGGAAGACATGGACGCCGAGCTTCGCAGCTTCTACACCTACAACTCGCTGCATATGGAAGCATGGGACGGCCCTGCCGGTGTCGTAATGACCGACGGCCGCTATGCTGTGTGCGTGCTCGACAAGAACGGACTGCGTCCGTCCCGCTGGGTACTGACCCGCAACGGCTGGCTGACGGCTGCATCCGAAATCGGCGTCAACGCCTACAAGCCGGAAGACGTAGTTGCCAAAGGCCGTGTCGGCCCGGGCCAGATACTCGTAGTCGATACCGAAGCCGGCAAGATCCTGCACTCGGACGATGTCGCCAACTATCTGAAAGTGCGGCAGCCCTACGCCAAGTGGATCAAGGAAAACGCCTATTTCGTCGAATCAACCCTGGCCGAGCATGTGCCCGCGCTGAAACCGATGTCGATGGACGAGTGCGAAATCCACATGAAGATGTTCCAGGTCAGCTTCGAAGAAACCGAACAGGTTCTGCGTCCGCTGGCCGAGCAATCGGCTGAAGGCACCGGCTCGATGGGTGACGATACGCCGATCGCAGTGTTGTCGCGTCACGTGCGTCCGCTTTACGACTACTTCCGCCAGGTGTTCGCACAGGTTACCAACCCGCCGATCGACAGCCTGCGCGAAAGCAACGTGATGTCGCTGGAAACCCGCATGGGTCGCGAGCTGAACATTTTCGAAGAGACTGCCGAACATGCCGACAGGTTGATTCTGCATTCACCGCTGCTGTCGCCCGACAAGTTCTGGAATCTCAAGCATCTGCAGCGCCCCGGTTATGAAGTCGCAGAAATAAGCCTGAATTACGCTCCTGTTATCGGACTCGAACAAGCGGTGAAGAATGCCAAGGCTGCAGCCGAAGCCGCTGCACGTGACGGCAAGATGTTGCTGTTCATTTCCGAACGCATGCCGCCGCAAGGCCAGCTGGTCGTTCCGGCGCTGCTGGCCACTGCTGCCATCCATCACCATTTGAGCGATATCGGCCTGCGTTGCGACACCAATCTCATCGTTGAAACCGGCAGCGCGCGCGATCCGCACCAGATTGCCTGTTTGATCGGCTATGGTGCCACCGCGGTGTACCCTTACCTCGCCTATGACGTGATCGAACGCATGATCAACACCAACATGCTGCACATGGGTTCGCTGGAAGCGCAGAAGAACTATCGCAAAGGCATCAACAAGGGCCTGATGAAAATCATGTCCAAGATGGGCATCAGTACCATCAGCTCCTACCGTGGTGCGCAATTGTTCGAGATCGTCGGTCTCGGCGACGACATCACCGATGTCTGCTTCCCGGATGCGATCAGTCGTGTCAAAGGCGCGTCGTTTGTGCATCTGCAGCACGATGCAGAGAAACTGGTACACGACGCCTGGTTGCCGCGCAAGAAAATCACCCAGGGCGGTTTGCTGAAATACATGCACGGTGGTGAATACCACATGATCAATCCTGACGTGGTGACCACTGTGCAGGACGCGGTTCGCAGCGGCAATTTTGACGACTACCGCAAGTTTGCACAGATCGTCGACAACCGTCCGATTTCGGCGATACGCGACATGTTCGGCCTGCGTGAAGACGTGCAAGCCATCCCGCTTGATCAGGTCGAGCCAATCGACACCATTCTCAAGCGGTTCGATTCGGCCGGCATGTCGCTCGGTGCATTGTCGCCTGAAGCACACGAAGCATTGGCGCAAGGCATGAACCGCCTCGGTGGTCGCTCCAACTCGGGTGAAGGTGGTGAAGATCCGGCACGTTACGGCACCGACAAATCGTCCAAGATCAAGCAAGTGGCTTCGGGCCGTTTCGGTGTTACGCCGCACTATCTGGTGAATGCCGAAGTGTTGCAGATCAAAATTGCCCAGGGCGCCAAGCCAGGCGAAGGTGGTCAGTTGCCCGGCAGCAAGGTGAATGCGCTGATTGCACGACTGCGCTACTCGGTGCCGGGAGTCACCCTTATCTCGCCACCACCGCATCACGACATTTATTCGATCGAAGATCTCGCACAGCTGATCTTCGACCTCAAACAGGTAAATCCGCAGGCCATGGTGTCAGTGAAACTGGTATCGGGTCCGGGTGTTGGCACCATCGCTGCCGGTGTTGCCAAAGCCTACGCCGACTTGATCACGATCTCCGGTCACGACGGTGGTACCGGCGCCAGCCCGCTGTCGTCGATCCGTTACGCCGGCACGCCGTGGGAACTCGGCCTGTCGGAAGTGCAGCAGGCACTGCGCTCGAACGATCTGCGCGGCCGTATCCGTTTGCAGGCAGACGGTGGTTTGAAAACCGGTCTCGATGTAGTGAAAGCCGCCATTCTCGGCGCCGAGAGCTTCGGCTTCGGCACCATCCCGATGGTGGCGCTGGGCTGCAAATACCTGCGCATCTGCCATCTGAACAACTGCGCCACCGGTGTTGCCACCCAGAACAAAGAGCTGCGTGACAAGCACTTCATCGGCCAGGCCGAGATGGTGATGAACTATTTCAAGTTCGTCGCGCAGGACACGCGACTGTGGCTGGCCAAGCTGGGTGTCAGCAATCTGGTTGATCTGATAGGTCGCACTGATCTGCTGGTGCGGCTACCGGCACAGACCGAAAAACAAGCGAGCCTCGACTTTTCGCGGCTGCTTGAAAATGACCTGATCCCGGCGGACAAAGACCGCTATTGCATAGTCAGCCGCAATCCCCCGTCCGACAAGGGTGAGTTGGCGGAACACATGATCAGCGAAATCCTGCCGGCCATCGAGAACAAGACTGGCGGCATCTTCAACTATCAGGTGAAGAACTTTAATCGTTCGATCGGAGCACGGCTGTCGGGCGAAATCGCCAGACGCTACGGCAATCAGGGCATGAGTGACGCGCCGATCAACCTGCGTCTGACTGGCTCGATCGGCCAGAGCTGGGGCGTGTGGAATGCCGGCGGTCTCAACATGCATCTCGTCGGTGAAGCCAACGACTACGTCGGCAAAGGCATGGCAGGCGGCAAGCTTGTCGTAGTGCCACCGCCGGGCAGCACCTTCAAGACACAGGAAACCTCGATCATTGGCAACACCTGTCTCTATGGTGCAACCGGCGGCAAATTGTTTGCAGCCGGCGTAGCGGGCGAACGTTTCGGTGTGCGTAACTCCGGTTGCCACGCGGTTGTAGAGGGCGCCGGCGATCACTGCTGCGAATACATGACAGGCGGCTTGATCACTGTGCTCGGCCGCACCGGCCACAACTTTGGTGCTGGCATGACCGGTGGTTTCGCCTATGTACTTGACCTCGACAAGGACTTTGTCGACAAGTACAACCACGAATTGATCGAAGTACATCGCCTGCGCAACGAGTTCATGGAGGAATACCGCAATCATTTACGCAGTGTTATCGAAGAGTATGTGGCGGAAACCGGCAGTGTCTGGGGCCAGCACATTCTCGACAACTTCATGGATTATCTGCGCAAGTTCTGGCTGGTGAAGCCGCTGGCGGCGAACATGAAGAACCTGTTGCAGCACGTCACCCTGAACCCGCAGTAGATATTGCCGCCATGGCACTGGCCATGGCGCAGAGAGACGCACATGTCATCGTCATCCGAAATCATCGCCAAATCGAAAGACACGTTCCGCTTCGTCAAGACCGGACGTATTGATCCCGAGAAAAAGGATCTGGCAGTGCGCCAGGTCGAATTCGTCGAGATCTACAACCCGTTCAAACAGGAAGATGCGGAAACGCAGGCTGATCGTTGTCTCGAATGCGGCAACCCTTACTGCGAGTGGAAGTGCCCGGTGCACAACTACATTCCAAACTGGCTGAAGCTGGTGATGGAAGGCAACATCCTGCAGGCGGCTGAGCTGTGTCATCAGACCAACACCTTGCCGGAGGTGTGCGGGCGCATCTGCCCACAAGACCGCTTGTGCGAAGGTGCCTGCACGCTCAACGACGGCTTCGGTGCCGTCACCATCGGCAACATCGAGAAATACATTGTCGACACCGCCTTTGCGATGGGCTGGCGGCCTGATCTGTCGCACGTGGTGCAGACCGGCAAGAAAGTCGCCATCGTCGGCGCCGGTCCTGCCGGCCTCGGTGCGGCCGACATATTGGTGCGTGCCGGTGTGAAGCCGGTGGTATTTGACCGTTATCCGGAAATAGGCGGCCTGCTTACGTTCGGCATTCCGATGTTCAAACTGGAAAAGCAGGTAATGCACCTGCGCCGTGAAATTTTTGAAAGCATGGGCGTTGAGTTCCGTCTCAATACCGAAGTCGGCAAGGATGTCAGCTTCCAGGCCTTGATCGACGAGTACGATGCCGTGTTCCTCGGCATGGGCACGTACAACGCAATGAAAGGCGGCTTCCCCGGTGAAGACTTGCAGGGCGTGCACGAATCGCTGCCATTCCTGATCGGCAATACCAATCACCATATGGCTTACAACGGCAAAGAGCCGTTCATCAGTCTGGAAGGCAAACAGGTGATCGTACTTGGTGGCGGTGATACCGCGATGGATTGCAATCGCACATCGGTACGTCAGGGCGCGAGCAGTGTTACCTGCGTATATCGCCGTGATGAAGAGAATATGCCCGGTTCCAGGCGCGAAGTGGAAAATGCCCGGCAGGAAGGGGTGAAGTTCGTGTTCAACCGCCAGCCGGTCGAAATCGTCGGCAAGGACGGCAAGGTTACTGGCGTGAAATTTGTGGAGACACGACTGGGTGCGCCCGATGCCAAAGGTCGTCGTCAGGCTGAAGCAGTGCCCGGCAGCGAGCAGATGCTGCCGGCAGATGCTGTGCTGATCGCTTTCGGTTTCCAGCCTAGCCCGGCGCCGTGGTTTGCTGACTTCGGCATCAAGCTTGATTCGCGCGGTCGCGTGTTGGCGGCGGCTGAAGGTGGTCCGGCCTTCCAGACCTCCAACCCGAAAGTGTTCGCCGGCGGCGACATGGTGCGCGGTGCCGATCTGGTAGTGACCGCAATCTGGGAAGGGCGCCAGGCTGGCGAAGGCATTCTTGATTATCTGAAAATATGAAAAACGACCGTTTTCTTCGCGCTCTGCTCAAACAGCCGGTAGATATGACGCCGGTCTGGATGATGCGCCAGGCTGGTCGTTATCTGCCGGAGTACAAAGCCACCCGCGCCAAGGCCGGCTCCTTCATGCAGCTGTGCACCAATCCCGAACTTGCCTGCGAAGTAACGCTGCAACCGCTGCGCCGCTTCGAGCTTGATGCTGCCATCTTGTTCTCCGACATTCTCACCGTGCCTGATGCGATGGGCTGCGGTTTGTATTTTGGCGAAGGCGAAGGTCCGAAATTCCACAAACCGGTGCGTACCGAAGCCGATGTGAACGCGCTGCCGGTGATCAATGCCGAGCGGGATCTGCCCTACGTTATGGATGCCGTAAAACTCATCCGCCGCGAATTGAATGGCGCAGTGCCGCTGATCGGATTCTCCGGTAGTCCGTGGACCGTTGCCACTTACATGGTTGAAGGCGGCGGCAGCAAAGATTTTGCAATCATCAAAAAAATGATGATGGCGCAGCCTGCCGTATTGCACGCGCTGCTCGACAAAGTAGCGCTGTCGGTCATCGATTACCTGAACGCGCAGATCCGTGCCGGTGCCCAGGCCGTGCAGATTTTCGATACCTGGGGTGGCGTGCTGAGCCCGCATGCCTACCGCGAATTTTCGCTGCGTTACATGCAGCAGATCATCGCCGGTCTCATCAAGGAAAACGAAGGTCGTCGTGTGCCTGTGATTGTGTTTACCAAGAATGGTGGCCTCTGGCTTGAATCGATTGCGGCCATCGGTGCTGACTGTGTAGGTCTCGACTGGACCATCGACATCAGTGATGCCCGCAAACGCATAGGCGACAAAGTGTCGCTGCAAGGCAATATGGATCCATCGGTGCTGTATGCGCCTCCTGAACGCATTCGTGACGAAGTTGCATTGATCCTGCGCCAGTACGGTAACGGCAGTGGCCACGTATTCAATCTCGGGCACGGGATTCACCAGCATGTCGATCCTGACAATGCCAAAGTCTTTATCGACGCCGTGCACGAGTTGTCGGCTCAATATCACGAGTGAGAGCTGCGATGCGCCGGAAGCTAACCAGTGGTCATGCTTTCGTCGCTCTCGGTGCCAACCTGCCGCTCGACACTCCGAATCCGGAAGATACCTTGCGCAGCGCGATGGCAGCCATGATCCCGCTGTCGCAGCAGCTGCCGGTTCTTTCCGGCATCTACGAATCCGAACCGAAGGACTGCCCGCCCGGCTCGCCGCTGTATCTGAATGCGGTGGTTGGCATCCTGCCGCGTGCTGATGAAGATCCGCTGACCCTGCTGCACAAGCTGCAGGCAATCGAACTGCGCTTCGGCAGAACCCGCAGTGGTGTGATCAACGAATCCCGCACACTCGACCTCGACCTGCTCGCCTTTGGTGACAAGGAAATGGACACGCCGGAGCTGACCCTGCCGCACCCGCGCGCGCACCAGCGCCGTTTTGTACTGCAACCCTGGCTCGAAATCGCCGGCAATGAGTGGTTGCTGAAAGGCCGGACTCTCGGCGACTGGCTGCTCGAATGCCAGGACCCGCCGCTGAGTCGTCTGCAAGAATGGTAAGCAAAAAAAACCCGGCAAGGCCGGGTTCACAAGTACGACACAATAAGCATCTGTAGTGATTCAATTACTTCAGTACAACAACATCAGAGGGGACGTCTGATGGGAGCTTGTACGTATTCTGGCCCAAAAACCGATCAATAACCGAGAACCAGGTCACTGCCGATTGAGAAGCACGTGACCGGGTTCACAGTTCGGCGCATCAGATTTCGACGGTAAGCTCGAAGCCTTCCTCGTCGTCCAGTTTGTAGTTGCCGTCGAGTACGGCGTACAGCCACTTCGCCGACTTCGTCATGCCGCCCAACGGATACAGGTGCACCTGGTTGATGCCGCAAGCAGGATCATTGGCCTGGTAATTGGCGAGGTCGCGCACCAGTTTGTTGGGCTGTTTGGCACCGTTGCTCAACAACAATTTGGCAATGCTGCCGGTCTGGCGTGTCAGTACGCGCATCGAAGGGCCGACGCCGCAGGCAGTGGCATGGTTGATCAAGGTCTTGAGGGTTGCGAGGCCGGGAATGCCGATGTGGATAGGCAGCGTGTTGCCTTCGGCGCGGATGCGTTTGTCCCACTCGATGACCGGCTCGGCTTCGAAAATGAACTGGGTGGTGATGTACATGTCGATGCCGTGCTCTTTGGCGTAGGCATTCTTGGCCAGCAGCGCCTTGGTGACTTCTTCCGGTTTGATGTCAGGTGAGCCTTCGGGATGGCCGGCAACGCCGAGCTTCTTGATGCCGTATTTCTGGAACAGGTCAGTGCGCAGCACCTGCATCGAATCGGAGAAATCGCCCACCGGGTTGGTCACGCCACCACCGATCAACAGTGCTTCTTCCACCTTGGCTTCACCCTGCAGGATCTTCAGGTTTTCTTCGAAGAATTTCAGGCTCGGAATCGAGCGGGCAGCAAAGTGCGGTACTGGCTTCATGCCTTCGGCAGCGAGGCGCTTTACCGTGGCCACAGTGTCATTGAAGTCTGAGCCAGGCAGGAAGGTAACGAATACGGTGGTACCTGGGCGCAGCAGAGTGCGGAAGTCTTCAATCTTCTTGGAGCCGCCAGGGGTGACTTCAACGGAGCAGTGGTCGAGGAATTTTTTTATGTTGGCAATATCGTTGGACACGGCACTTACCTATGGTCGGGGGAAGAAGAAAAAAGAGGCGCCATTCTAGCCATCCGGCCCGGCGTGGGCAAACCAGGCGGTTCGGTAACAGCTGTCAGGGCGGTGTCAGCGGCAACCGCTGCAACTGGCAATCAACACTGTCGTTGCCGATGCTGCAATAAAGATGGCGGTCGGCCACCGTCAGACTCAGGGTGACCCGGCGGTCCAGCAGTTTGACCAGTGCCTGCAGGAAGGCGCGGTCGAGTACATACAGTTCCACCGCCTCGGCTCTGTGGATATTGCCTTCCCGCAGCTTGCTGGCCAGCAGTTCGGCGTCCTTGTGGCAATAGATGACTACCCGCGGCGCGGCCTTGCTGGCTTGATGCACCCGTTCCGGGCTCGGGGTGCCTATCTCCACCCACATCGTAAGCGCGCCGGTCAGGTCGCGTGCATACAGGGTCGGTTCGTCGCGGTCGCCGAGGCCCTTGGAGAATGAGATGCCTTCGCAGTACTCAAGGCAGTAGGCCAGCACCCGGGTCCACAGGTAGTCCGGCGCTTCTGACGGATGCTGGGCAGCGCGGATTTCGAGGGTTTCGTAGATGCCGCGGTCCGAATCCGCCAGCTCGACGGTGAACACGTACATGGTGGCGCCCAATGCCATGGATTACCTCACTGCCTGTGCAAATTGATGAATGGCCTGTGTCAGCTGGCTCAGCTCGGCAGGTTCAATAATGTAGGGCGGCATCAGGTAAACCAGTTTGCCGAAGGGTCGCAGCCACACGCCGCGCTCAATGAAGAAGCGTTGGGCAGCCGCCATATCAACCGGTTGCTGCATTTCCACCACGCCAATAGCGCCCAATACGCGCACATCACTGACGCTGCCGAGTTGGCGGCACGGTTCCAGTTCACGCTGCAACTGCGCTTCGATGGCAGCGATGCTCTGTTGCCACGGTGACTGCAGCAGCAGTTTGATGCTTGCGGCAGCGACCGCACACGCCAGTGGATTCGCCATGAAAGTGGGGCCGTGCATGAAAACGCCGCCGTTGTGTGAGATGGCAGCGCTGATGCGCGTCGTACACAGGGTGGCGGCCAAGGTCAGGTAGCCGCCGGTGAGCGCCTTGCCGAGACACAGTATGTCGGGCGTGATGCCGGCGTATTCGCAGGCAAACAACTTGCCGCTGCGGCCAAAGCCGGTCGCAATTTCGTCGGCGATCAACAGCACGTCGAATTCATCACAGAGTGCACGGACGCCGCGTAAATAATCGGCCGAATAGAAAAACATGCGGCCGGCGCCCTGTACGATGGGTTCGAGAATGAGTGCTGCGATGGTCGAGTGGTGCGCCGCCAGCGTGGCACGCAGTTCTTCAAGTTCCTGTGGCGGAAATGGCTGCCCGAAGGGCGTCTGCGGTTCACTGACGAACAGCTGCCTGGCCAATACCTGGTTGAACAGGTGATGCATGCCGGTCACCGGGTCACACACCGACATCGCGGCAAAGGTGTCGCCGTGGTAGCCCTTGCGGATCGTCAACAAGCGTGACTTTTGTGCTTGCCCGCGGCTGATCCAGTACTGCAGCGCCTGTTTGATCGCCACTTCAACGCTGACCGAACCGGAATCGCACAGGAACACCTGTTCAAGGCCGCGAGGCGCCAGTTTTACCAATAACTTGCCGAGCTCAACCGCCGGTTCATGCGTCAGGCCGCCGAACATCACGTGTGCCATCTTGTCGAGTTGGGCCTTGGCAGCGGCATCCAGCACCGGATGACGATAACCGTGGATCGCACTCCACCACGACGCCATGCCGTCGATCAACGCAGTGCCGTCTTCCAGCATGATGCGTACGCCCTCGGCATGGCTCACCGCATACACCGGCAGTGGATTTTGCATCGAGGTATAGGGGTGCCAGAGGTGGTGTTTGTCGAAATCGAGGTCGGTCACGCAGGTGGTGGATGGTGGCTGGCAGAAAAGAGCGGCAAGTATACACAGCAGCGGCGCCACAGGCGGAAATCGGTCCTGTCGAGTGTCAGGCTACGATCAATTCCTGATCCCTTACGAATACAGCCGCTGCATGGGCACGCATTTCTGCACAAGCCCGGCCCTGTTTGCGTTGCTCATCAGCAGTGTAGTGCCTGCATGTTTGCAAGCGGCGACTGTCAGCGTATGCGACAGCTCCGAGCAGGTGGAAGCCGGCACCGGGCAACAGTTGTATGACGCCAGCGGGCAGTTGGTAACCTTGACTGTGTATGACGAGTCGCCTGCCGATACATCTTGCCGCACGCTCGAACTGCCGTTGGCAGCAGCAGCGGTGCGTTGGCTGAGTTTGTTCGATATTCCACTGTCAGAACTGCCGCCTGCACGCGCTCTGCAAGGCCGCTTTCTCGACGCCAGTGCCGAAATCAGCGAAGTGATCCACGCCGGAGAACTGCCAACCGAGCCGGACTTCCTGCCGTTTGGCGATAACCTGCTGGCACATTTCGACGCCAGGCCGTTCGGACTGGAAGAGCGGGCGAGGTTCAACGACAGCGCTGAACTGGTGTGTGCGGCAGGCAGCGAGGCGGCTGCCACCGCCGCCACCCTGCGTCTTGGCAGTTTCCGGCTGCTGCTACCTGCGCCTGTCCAGCGTGCAGGCAGTCGTCGCGCTACATGGCTGTGGACACCTTCGTTGTGGTTGGAAGATCCTCAACTTGCCTGGTCGATTGCCGAACAGGAAAACCTCGACAAACTCCATGTAACGGTGCCGGTGAGCGATAACGGAGAAGTGGAGAATGCCGAGGCGCTGGCTGCCTTCATCCGTGAGGCGCGCCGTCGCAAAATCGAAGTATGGGCCGTGGTGGGGGACGCATCCCGATTAGGGTAGCGCATTGCCATTCCTTGCGTGGGGTTAGCGCAACCAGGTGCCGGTGGCGATGGCGCTGGAAACCGGCAGCATCAGCGGTGGTGGAGACGGTTCCAGTAAGAATGGCGACAGGTTGATAGTCGGCGAGTTTGCAGACAACGCAGTAATCAACATCCAAGTGCTGTAATGCAGGTCATGCGCGCGCCAGACACCACACATGAATCTCGCGCGCTGTGTCGCCGTCCCGCTGCAACACGCGCGCAATTTCACTGACGGTACTCATTGTCGTCACTACGTCGTCGATCAAGGCGATGCGGCGGTAATGCGATCCGTCCCACTTGGGGTTCAATGCAAAGGCGCCACGCAGGTTGCGGCGGCGTTCCTTGGCGCTGAGCCCTTGCTGTGGCGGGGTTGCACGCACCCGTTGCAAGGCATCGGCTTCACAAGGAATGCCAAGTCCCTTCGACAAGTCACGAGCCATCAACAAGGCCTGGTTATAGCCGCGTTGCCGCAGCCGGGCAGGATGCAGGGGTACCGGCAGCAGCAGGTCGGGCAGTGAGGGCTGACCGTAGCGGTCGCGAATGGCATCGAGCAGCAGGGCAGTCAGTGCCCGGCCACCGGCCAGCTGGCGGTGGTATTTGAAGCCGGTGATCAGGCCGCTGACGCCAGCTTCATAACGGCAGGCCGCCACGGTGGTGTGGATGCGTGTGCTGCGGGTCTGGCAACGACCGCACTGCAGGCCGAATGCTGCTGCTGGCAACGGCAACGCACAGCCCGGGCAGCAGGAATCGGTGAGAGCCAACAGCTGCTGGCAGTTCACGCACAGGTCCAATCCACGCTGGCCGCGCTGCTGGCACAGCACACACGTGGGTGGCAGCAGCAAAAACTGTATGAAATTTGAACATCGGTAAACGGTTTCTTCAATCCGGGTTGACATCAGACCTCCGCTGTCTAGTATGTCCCGGCGTCAGTCTAGTAGGCATTTCCGCGCCTTGCCGACTGACTTTGCCCCTTTTTCCAAGGAATTCCGCATGACTGCGCCGCTACGCCACGACTGGCAAAACCACGAAATCCAAGCGCTGTTCCAGCTGCCATTCAATGACCTGCTGTACCGTGCCCACGGCGTCCACCGCCAGCATTTCGATCCGAACGCGGTGCAGGTCAGCACACTGCTGTCGATCAAGACCGGCGCCTGTCCGGAAGACTGCAAGTACTGCTCGCAGAGCGGCCACTACAACACCGGCCTCGAAAAGGAAAAGTTGCTGGCGCTGGAAAAGGTGCTGGCTGAAGCCGCAGCGGCGAAAACCAATGGTGCCAGCCGCTTCTGCATGGGTGCGGCGTGGAAGCATCCATCGAAGAAGGATTTCCCGCTGGTGCTGGCAATGGTGAAAGGGGTGCGTGAACTCGGCCTTGAAACCTGCATGACGCTGGGCCAGCTCACCGAAGAGCAAACGCAAGAGCTCGCCACTGCCGGTCTCGACTACTACAACCACAACCTCGACACCTCGCGCGAGTACTACGACAAGATCATCACCACCCGTCATTTCGATGAGCGCCTCGATACGCTGGCACATGTACGCGCTGCCGGTATCAAGGTATGCAGCGGCGGTATCGTCGGCATGGGAGAGAGCGCAAATGACCGCGTGGGCCTGCTGCGTGAGCTGGCCAATCTGCCACAACACCCCGAGAGCGTGCCGATCAACAACCTGGTGAAGATCGAAGGTACACCGCTGGCGAATGTCGACGACCTCGACCCCTTTGATTTCATCCGCATGATCGCGGTTGCGCGCATCCTGATGCCGCAGTCACACGTGCGGCTTTCCGCCGGCCGTGAGCAGATGAACGACCAGATGCAGGCGCTGTGCTTCTTCGCCGGTGCCAACTCGATTTTCTACGGCGACCGCCTGCTGACAACCGCCAACCCGCTTGCCTCCAGCGATATGCAACTGTTTGCAAGACTCGGCATCCATCCCGAAACCGCCCACTCACACGCTGACTACGCGGCGGACTTGTCCCGCCATAGCATCGACTCACAGATCCCACCGGCTGGATCTGCACTCTTTTTCGATGCAACGGCGGAGGCCAGACAATAACCATGACCGGCTCATTGCTGCTTCAGCAACGTCTGTCGGCGCGGCTCACTGAGCGTCGCACGCAGAATCTGTTGCGGCAGCGCCGCAGTGTTGAGTCACCCCAGCAGCCCGCTCTTGCTGTCGATGGCAGCAAGCTGTTGTCGTTCTGCAGCAATGACTATCTCGGCCTCGCCAATCATCCTGACGTCGTCGCTGCTTTCAAGCGCGGGCTCGATGAATACGGTGCCGGTAGCGGAGCGTCACATCTGGTCACCGGCCACACCAAGGCGCATGCCGCGTTGGAAGAAGAGCTGGCAGCGTTCACAGGCCGCAGTCGCGCGTTGCTGTTCGGCAGCGGCTTCATGGCCAATGTCGGCGTACTGACCACCTTGCTTGACGACAACGATCACGTCTTCGAAGACAAACTCAATCATGCCTCGTTGCTCGATGGTGGGCGCTTCAGCGGAGCCAGCTTCCGCCGTTATCCGCATCTCGATATGGCTCGGCTGGGAGCGTCGTTGCAGGCAGCGGAGGGTGATGGTGTCAGCTTTGTTGTCAGTGATGGTGTGTTCAGCATGGATGGCGACCTGGCGCCGCTCGGTGAATTGTTGCAGACGGCAGAGCGCCACAACGCAGTGGTCATGATTGACGATGCGCACGGCTTCGGTTGTCTCGGCGCTACTGGCGGCGGCATTGTTGAACTGGCGCAAGCACAGGGCGTGGTAGTCGATGAACAGCGGTTGCCGGTGCTGGTAGGTACGCTGGGCAAAGCCTTCGGCACTGCCGGTGCCTTTGTAGTCGGCAGTGACAATTTGATTGAAACGCTGATCCAGTTTTGCCGTCCCTATATCTATACCACGGCGTTGCCGGCCGCAGTGGCAGTGGCTACTCGCACCAGCCTGCGACTGGCGCAGCAAGACAGCTGGCGTCGAGAACATCTGCTGGCGCTGGTGCAGCGCTTTCGGCGAGGTGCCAGTGAACTTGGACTCAGGCTGCTGGATTCGCCCACCCAGATTCAGGCCTTGCTGCTTGGCACACCAGAGCGTGCTTTGGCCGCAAGCCGCCAACTGGAAGCCCAGGGCATTCTGGTGACTGCGATCAGGCCGCCAACAGTGCCGCCGGGTACAGCACGATTGCGCATTACCTTCAGTGCGGCGCACACAGAGCAGCAGGTGGATGTGTTGCTGGCTGCATTGGCCGCGCTGCAGTTGCCGGCACTGGCGGCGTGATGGGTTGTCAGTCGCGTGCCGCGGCCACTCTGCCTGCTTCACCCTCAACACGTGAGCGCATTGCCCGCGCTTTTGCGCGCAGCGCCCACAGCTACGATCAACATGCGGATCTGCAACGTGCAGTAGCAGATCAACTGCTGGCACTGTTGCCGCCGCAGTTTGCAGGCGCGCATGTGCTCGATCTTGGCTGTGGCACCGGTTACTGCACGCGGCAATTACGCGCACTGCTGCCAGCGTCAGTGGTGCTGGCGCTCGATCTGGCTGAGCCCATGCTGCAACGTGCGCGGGCGATACCGTCAGTGTTGCCGCTGTGTGCCGATGCGCAGCAGCTGCCACTGCAGACCGCGAGTATTGATCTGCTGCTATCCAGCCTGACAATCCAGTGGTGTGACGATCTGAACGCCTTGTTTGCCGAACTGCAACGCGTGCTGCGCAACGATGGAGTCGCGCTGCTCAGCACCTTGGGGCCGCAGAGCTTGTGTGAGTTGCGCGCGGCATGGACCGGCATTGACCGGCGTATGCACAGTAATCGCTTCACGCCACTTGCCACCATTGAGCAGGCAGCGAGTGCCAATGGTTTCACACTGAACTGGACGCGCGAGCTGCGGACAAGACATTACGAGTCACTGCGCAAGCTGGCGCATGAATTGAAAGGCCTCGGTGCCAACGCAGTGTTGGAACAGCAGGCAAGCACCGTGTCGCCTGCCAGCTTTCGCGCAGCCGAAGCTGCTTTTGCCAGCAATCGCGAAGCTGCCGGTATTCCGGTGCAGTGGGAAGTGTTCTACCTGCAGCTGCGGCGGCAAGCGTGATGACCCTGATTCCGGCAATTGCGCGACGCAGTTTTTTCATCACCGGCACCGATACCGGCGTTGGTAAAACCTTCTTCTCCTGTGCATTGCTGCACGCTGCTGCCAACGCCGGCTTCACCACTGCAGCCATCAAGCCGGTTGCAGCCGGTGCAGCAGAAACCAGCGAGGGTTTGCGCAACGACGATGCACTGGCGCTGCAGGCCGCATGCACCTTGCCGCTCAGCTACAACGAAGTGAATCCCTTCTGTTTGCCGGCGCCGCTGTCACCGCATCTCGCGGCTGCCGAAGCCGGGCGTCGCCTGCAGGCTGATCGTATTGTCGGTTTCTGTCAGGGCGTGTTGATGCAACGTGCCACACTTACCGTGGTTGAAGGAGCTGGCGGCTGGCGTGTGCCGATCAGCGACAACGAAACACTGGCCGATGTCGCCAAACGGCTGCGCTTGCCGGTGATTCTCGTGGTAGGCATGCGGCTTGGCTGCCTCAATCACGCCATGCTGAGCGCCGAAGCAATCCGTCGCGACGGCCTAACGCTGGCTGGCTGGGTGGCCAATACCGTTGATCCGCAGATGCAGGCCCGTGACGGCAATGTCGCCAAACTGGAACGTGAGCTGATGGCGCCACTGCTGGCGGATATTCCGTGGCTGCCCGCAGCCGATGCGCGCGATGCTGCCAGACTGGTCGATCTGCCCGCGCTTTTCCCGCCGCGGGCTTGAGCCGGATCAATGGCAGCGGCGCGGTTGGCCGGCCTATAATCCGCGCCTCTCGAAAGGCTCGCCAGACCGGCAACCTTTGGTATTTGCTGCGGAATTACGTTCCGCCCCGCAAAGGACATCGTCATGACAACCCCCGACACACGCATCGTCGTGTGTGCGCTTTACCATTTCACCCGGCTTGATGATTACGCCGCGCTGCAACAGCCCTTGCATGACCTGATGCGCAATCAGGGAGTAAGAGGCACGCTGCTGCTCGCCAGCGAAGGTATCAACGGCACAATCGCCGGCACACGTGCCGGTATTGACGCAGTGCTGGCGTGGTTGAGGCTCGATCCCCGCCTTGCGGCACTCGACCACAAGGAAAGCTTCGACGACCACATCCCGTTTTACCGCACCAAGGTCAAACTGAAGCACGAAATTGTCACGATGGGGGTTGAAGGCATTGATCCCCTGCGCAAGGTCGGCACCCATGTGGAGCCACATGACTGGAATGCGCTGATCTCGCAGCCCGATGTATTGTTGATTGATACTCGCAACCAATATGAAGTGGAGATTGGCACTTTCCAGGGCGCGGTCAACCCGCATACCGAAAGCTTCCGCGAATTCCCGGCTTATGTGAAACAGCAACTTGATCCCGCCAGGCACCGCAAGATTGCGATGTTCTGTACGGGCGGCATCCGCTGCGAGAAAAGTACTGCCTACCTGAAAGAGCAGGGCTTTAACGAGGTGTATCACCTCAAGGGTGGCATCCTCAATTACCTGGAGAAAGTGCCGGCGGAACAGTCGTTGTGGCAGGGTGAGTGCTTTGTATTCGACAACCGGGTGGCGGTGAATCACAGCCTGGCCAAGGGCGATTACGACCAGTGTCACGCCTGCAGGCTGCCGATTCAGGATGCCGACAAACACAGCGCGTTTTACGAAAAAGGCGTCAGCTGCCCACGTTGCCATGGCACCCGCAGTGACGCCGAGCTGGAGCACCTGCGCGAACGTCAGCACCAGATCGAATTGGCGCAGAGCCGCGGCGAAGCGCATCTGGGCGGTGATGTGGCCGACACCATAGAGAAGCGCCGTGCCCTCAAACTCGCCCTCAAGGAGCAGCAAAAACAGGCCAGCGTTGCCGATAACTGACCCAAATCCTTGCACACACTTTTGTTAGAATCTGCCCCACTATTTGCAATGGCTCTATGTACCAACTCGTTGTATTAACTCTTTTTATTCAGGAACAGGAACCTGCCAATGACAACAAAACAAATCACTCTTTCCGTTATCGGGGTTGTTGCCCTCGGTGTGTTGTATGCCGTGTTTGGCCTGCCGTCAGTCAGCGATGCCGAGCTGCCGACTGATGTCGAAGCCATTGCCCGTGGCGAATACGTTTACAACGCTGGCGGTTGCGGTGCCTGTCACCAGCCTGAAGGTACCACCGCTCCAATCGGTGGCTATGTAATCGAAGCCGAATCGCCTTTTGGGGCGAATACCTTCCACGTACCAAACATCACGCCTGACCCGGAAACCGGCATTGGTGGCTGGACCGGCAAGGACTTCCTGCTTGCACTCAAACACGGTCGCAGCCCCGGCGGCAGCTTTTACTGGCCGGCTTTCCCGTTCCGCTCCTACAAAGACATGACTGACCAGGATGTGCTGGATGTTGGCGCCTACCTGATGTCGTTGCCCGCAGTGAAAAACGAAGTGCCCGACCACGAAATGCCGGCTTACCAGTTCCGCTTGATGATGGCTGGCTGGAACATCATGGCCGGCTTCATGGAAGGCACACCGCCGGCAGTAGTAGAGGGTGCTGATGATCCGCAGATGCAGCGTGGTATCTACCTGGCGCGTGCGCTCGGCCATTGCGGTGAATGTCATACCCCTCGCAACGGTCTGGGCATGCTGCAGATGTCACAGGAATTTGCCGGTGTTGAAGGTTTGTCACCGGCAATTGATACGGCTGGCTGGAGCACCGATGAGTTCGTTGGTTTCCTGCAGCTGGGCATGACGGCAAGCTTCGATTTCGTGGGTGGCGAGATGGCCGACGTAATCGAGCACACCAGCCTTCTCAGCGAAGCTGACCAGGCAGCCTATGCGGCATTCTTCACTCGCGGTGAAGGCGAAAGCAGCGGCGCCGCCGACAACTTCGAGTGAGTCATTGTATGGATGCCGCAGGAGAAAAAGCGCCTGCTGCGTTCGAAGCAGTTTTGTCCTGAACGATGAACCAGGCTCGCAAGTAACCCTGAATCCAGTTCACGAAAAGCAAAAACGCCCGCATATGCGGGCGTTTTTTTGTTCGGTTGCTGTGCTCTCAAGCAGCGCAGCGGTATTGCAGATCAATCCAGACGGAAGCGGTCGTGGCAAGCGCCGCACTTCGGACCGATGGCTGCGACGGCTTCACGTACACCGGCTTCGCCTTTGGTGTTCAGGATTTCCAGCGCGGACTTGGCACCGGCTTCCAGATCGGCAGCCAGCTTGTCGAAATCGGCTTTGCCGGTCCAGATGGTGTCAGAAGCGCGGGTTTTGGCAGCGCCAGCGGTCTTAGTGGTGTCGTTGGCAAACAGCTGCGGGATCATGCCAGCCAGCATGATGACGCGTTCGGTGCCCAGTTTGGCAGCAGCGGCATCAAATGGAGCCCCGCGAGCCATGCCACCCAGTGCGCCGTTGGCAACGGACAGCAGCTTGAATACAGCCTGACGGTTGGCAATGTCAGCAGCAGCTTTCTCTTCCGGTGTCTGCTCAGCGGCAGCCATTACATTGACGGACAACAAGGAGCTCAGCAACACAGCTCCGGCAAATGCGATACGTTTCATAGTAGTTTTCCCCATCTAAGGATCCGTTGATTTTGCGAGGCAGCAATCATGCAAAAAGCCATGTTTGCCGGCCCTGGTGGTTAAACCCAGCGTGCCGGATTCTGCCACGTTGTTTGACTCCTGTCTGCAACTTCAAGATCGCTCACCAGAATTCTAATGCCACCCGAAACTCCGCCAATCGGTACTGCCTGTTCCGGTATTCCATTTCCTGTGAGCTTGCTGAAAGTATGTGCGCGCAGCGCTTAATCAGTGCTTAATCATGCTTTTGGCATTACCATTTCAACTGTGCAAAAAACGCGGAAATTACCGACATGAGCCGCAAAAACACCAAGTTCAATTTTGAAGAATCCCTTGCCAGTCTGGAAGGTTTGGTCGAAGCGATGGAGGCTGGAGATCTGAGTCTTGAAGAGTCGCTGAAAGCATTCGAACAAGGCATCAAGCTGACGCGTGAATGTCAGCAGGCACTGGATACGGCAGAGCAAAAGGTACAACTGCTGCTTGCCAACACCGATGTGCCCGCGGCTGCTCCTTTTGACGACGAAGACGACGGCGAATCCGCTGGAGCCTGAAGAGTGGATTCCCGCGATTTACGCCCCTGGTTGCTGACCCGCCAGCAGCAGGCAGAACAGGCCTTGCAAGGGTTGCTGGCCCGGCAGGACGTGCCGGCAAGACTGGCAGACGCCATGCGCTATGCCGTGCTTGGTGGCGGCAAGCGCTTGCGGCCACTGCTGGCCTACGCCGCTGCCGAAGCGGTGACCGACAAAGAGGCAGAAGCCGGCAGCACCAACGCCAGTG
>CAISOD010000076.1 GCA_903887045.1 uncultured Gammaproteobacteria bacterium
ACCGCATTGATGCTCGGGTCGTGTTCGTACTTGGTGTGGTCACCGATCGGTGTCGGCGGGCTGCTGAGATTGCGCTTGGTGGAAATGATGTGTTCGATTTCACTGATCTCACCGGCTTCTACTTTGAGGCGTATTGCCAGAAAGCCCGGCGTGTCGTTCTGCATGATGGCGGTGAACACCGCCACCTGGCCGGTGACAGGATCGGAGATGGTCTGCGGCGGCCCCAGCTCTTCGCTCACCGTGTCCCAGGTGCCGTCCGGAAAACGCATCGGCACATGGTTCTCGCTGTAGGCCACGTCCATCACGATGGGTAACTGGGCGGGATCATGCGCCAGGTAAGCCGCGCGGTAACGATCGGCGAGGTTTTCGAGGCAGGCTTTGTCGCAGCCAACACTCTGGGCGTGGGCAGCAGGGGTTGATGCAACGACGGCGAGCGTGAGCAAGGCGAGATTCAGCAAGACGGTATGGCGCATGGCGATTCCTTTGTTAGTTGTTTTTATTGTTGATGTCGATCGCTTGCGGTGAAGAGTAATGCCAATGTTGTCTCGCTGCCACTTTGATCGTGTGGGCACGGCGTGCCGTGACGCACAAGCATTGGAATCACGCCGCTCTCTGGCATATTCTGCTCATCAACAACAATAACAAGAACGATCCAACGAGGTTTGCATGGTCGATTTCACCCAGGGTCCTGCTCCCAAGGGCTATTTCTCTCCGCTCCGTTTTGAAGCCGACATCTACGACTGCGAGGTGGAAGGCAGCATCCCCAAAGAATTGAACGGCGCCTTCATCCGTGTGGGCGGTGAATATTTCTATCCACCGAGCCGGCCCGACGACAGCCCCTTCTCTACCGACGGTTTCATCAGCAGTTTCCGCATCCGCGACGGCCTGGTGGATTTCAAGGCACGCTGGATCAAGACCCCGCGCTTTCTGAAAAACCTCAATGCACGCAAACAGGTGTTTGGGGTTTACCGCAATCCCTTCACCGCCGACCCCTCGAATGATTATGCCGACAAGCCCTTCCTCGGCACTGTCGCCAACACCGCGCCGATTGCCCACCACGGCAAACTCTATGCGTTGAAAGAAGACGCCCACCCCTTCGAGATAGACCCCAACACGCTGGAAACACTCGGCCCGTGGAATTTCGACGGCAAGTACACGGCGCAGACTTTCTCCGCGCACCCGAAGGTCGATCCTGTCAGCGGCGAGATGATTTGTTACGGCTACGAAGCCACCGGGCTGTGCACCGATGATCTGTGGATCTACACCGTGTCGCCGCAAGGCAAAGTCACGCGCGAGTACAAAGTGAAGGTGCCCTATGTCAGCACGCTGCACGACATGGTGCTGACGCAGAAATACATGATCTTTCCCGTGTACGGCTACGTCACCAGCATGGAACGTTTGCGCGCCGGCCAATTGCATTGGGCCTTCGACAAGAACATGCCAACCTACTGGGGCTTTGTGCCGCGCGATGGCGACGGCAGCGATGTGCGCTGGTTCAAGGGGCCGGCCTCGGTGGTGATGCACACCATCAATGCCTTCGACGACGGCAACAAGGTGATCGTCGATGCGCCCATCAGCGACGGCAATCCGTTCCCGTTCTTTCCACAGGTGGACGGCTCGCCGTGGTCGCCGCAGCTGGCGCGCCACACCATACGCCGGCTGGTGTTCGACATGGCGTCTACCGGCGACACTTATCAGGAAACCATTCTCGATCCCACCGATGTGGTCGACCTCGCGCGCATCGATGATCGCTACATCAGCCTGCCGTACAAGTATGTGTATTCGTCGATGGCTGATGCGTCACAACCCTACGATGCCGCGCGCGCCGGCCCCAACCGTGCCGTCAATTCCTATTTCCGTTACGACCTCAGCAACGGCGAGTGGCGCAAGTATTTCGCCGGCGACGTGCACAACCTGCAGGAAGTCACCTTCATTCCGCGCAGTGCCACCGCGCCCGAAGGCGACGGCTGGCTGATCGGCACTGCCAGCAACTATGCCGATATGCGCACCGAACTGGTGATCGTTGACGCCATCGAGATGAAGGAACTGGCGCGGGTGTTCCTGCCGTTCCGCATGACACCGCAAGTGCACGCCCGCTGGTACAACAACACCGAGCTGCCGTTCAGCGATGAAGTGATGCCGCCGTACCGCGGCCGTGTGCAGGAGAGCTGAGATGACACTCACCCGCCGCGACCTGCTCAAAGGCGCCACTGTCGGCGTCACCGCTAGCGCCACGCTGCCGCTGCTGCCTGGCACAAGCAGTGCTGCGATGCTGCCCGATCAGACTTCACACGCGACAGCTGATTGCCGTCAGCGTGCGCTGCATCAACAAACACCGTATTTCGATTACAGCGGCGGCGGCGAGCTGTACGTGGCGCCTACCGGCACTACCCGCACCGCCGACTATGCAGCAAGCCTTACCGACGAAGAGTTCCTGCGCCGGCATTGGTTCCGATGAACAACAATAACAACAACACCAACAACACCAACAACAAAAACCCGAGGAAAAACCACATGAAAGCACTTGCCACCACTTTGCTGTGCGCCTGTACCTTTGTCGCCCAGCTTGCCCATGCCGACTACGCCAACGACCGCGCCGAGATCGAGAACCTCAGCAACAAATACATGGTTGCCGTTGACGCCGGCGACATTGAAACCGTGATGAGCACCTGGGCGGAAGACGGCCGGCTCGAATGGGTGGGCGGTATTGAGGAAGGCAAAGCCGAGATCCGTGATGCCATGTCGAACTTCGGCGGCGCGCGCTACGAAGCGATACCCGATGGAGCCACTGCCCGCCAACGCACGCGCCACCAGATCATCAACCACGTGATCGACGTTGACGGCGATACTGCCAAGACCACCGCCTACTGGTTTGCCATGACCAATCGCACGCCCCAGGGCGACGTGCAGCTGTTGTACATGGGCCACTACGAAGATGATCTGGCGCGCGTCAACGGCAAATGGGTGTTCAAGACCCGCAAGGTCTACAACGAATCGCGCGACAACAAGAAACTCTGGTACCCCGAGTTGGGCGAGATTGATCCGCGCACCCGCAAACCGAACTGAAACCTGCTCCGCCGCAGCTGGCAGCCATAGCCCACAACCCGCCTGCTGCGGGTTACGCACAGCGGGCATCGGGGTACACTGCCACCCCGATGCCCACTCAGCTGATCCAACTCACTCCTTCTCATCCCGACCAAAGCGGGATAGCGCGCGCCGCAGCGATCATCCAGCGCGGCGGCCTGGTGGCGTTTCCCACTGAAACTGTCTACGGTCTCGGCGCCAACGGACTCGATCCAATAGCGGTCAACGGCATATTCAAGGCCAAACAGCGGCCGCACAGTGATCCGCTCATTCTGCATGTCGCCCATTGGAGCGACATTGCGCGCTATGCCGATCTCGCCGGCGTCGAAGCCCTGGTCGAGCAACTGGCCCACGCCTTCATGCCGGGGGCACTGACACTGGTACTGCCCAAGCGCACCTGTGTGCCCGATAGCGTAACCGCCAATGGCCCCAGCGTTGCACTGCGGGTGCCGGCCCATCCGGTGGCACAGGCATTGATTGCAGCCGCAGGCGTGCCGATTGCGGCGCCCAGTGCCAATCTGTTTTCACGACCTTCGCCCACCACCGCAGCGATGGTGCTGGAAGATCTCGACGGCCGTATCGATGCTGTCATCGACGGCGGCGCCACCACGATTGGAGTTGAGAGCACGATTATCAGTTTGTGCGGGGCGCCGACCTTGCTGCGGCCCGGCGGCGTGGCACTGGAAGCCATCGAAGCCTTGATTGGTGAAGTGCTGTTGCCGGCGGAAGCCGTGCTGCCGGAAGAGCAGACACAACCAGCACCCGGCATGCTGCTGAAACACTACAGCCCGCGCGCACGTTTGTTGCTGCTCGAAAGTGCGCAGCAACTGGATGAAGTTGCCATGCGACAACATGGTGGCAAACTCGGCCTGCTGCTGCCGAGCGAATCACTGCAGCGCCTGCAGCACATCGAGGCTGAACGCATCGATCTTGGCAGCGATGCCGCCAGTGCGGCGGCCCGCTTGTTCAAGGGCATGCGCGAACTCGATCAGCGCGGCTGCACCCATATCCTCACCCACTACCTGCCGCTCGAAGGCCTGGGCCGCGCGATCAATGATCGGCTGTTCCGCGCCGCAGAGGGCAAGGTACTGTAAATTGCGGCGGCGATTGCGGCGGCGATTGCAGCAGTGATCTGACAGTCGCCGTTCTTACTTGCTCATGCCCGGCAAATCAAAATTGTCTTCGTAGATGCAGTTCGCTTCCTTGACGTCCGAACGCAGAACACGATCACGGAATTTCGTGTGCTTCCATTCACCGACCCAGTACTCCGGATCGGTAAAGGTATATTCACTTACCATGGTATTGCCGTCATTGATTACGCTGATCCGCTCTACGATCTTCAACTGCTCACCGGAAGGAACACCTGCCTGAATCAGGCGATTGGTGCCGATGAATCCGCTGGTTTCAACAACCAGCGTGTCGCCTTCCCAGTGACCGATGGATTCGCCCTGCCAGTTACGGTCGACGTCATTGCCGGTGAGGGGCTGTCTGCCATCAAGGTAGATAACGCGATAATCATTGTTCAAGCGCGACACCATGAATATTGCGGTGGGGTACTGCATCATCATCAAGGCACCATAACGTGTCATGAATCGCGGCATGCCGGGTGGGTAACACAGCACAGTAGGGTCACCAAAACGCTCGCCTTTCTCTGAGGCGGTCATGTAGGCGTCATGGTATTCCTTGCCTTTGGCGGTCAACTCGGGGGTTGGCTTGAATTCGAAGGAGCCATAGTTGGCGCGATACTCATCTTCGCCGCGGAACTGCCACAGACCTGTCAAATCAAACGGTGCGGCCGGGCGGGCTTTGGCAAGATTGTCCGGATCGAGAGCGCCAGGAATGTTGCCTGCACCGGGGCTTTCGCCGGGAGCAAGACCACGGGAGATGATCGGCAGTTCCGGCGGCCGTGTTTTCTGCTCACGCATCTGCCAGGTTTCTCCGGCTGGCGGCGGCACATAGGGCATCAACGCCGGGTAAAGCTGGGTAACAGTCGCTTCCGCAACAGGCTCCATGTTGTAGGCCCTGCCGTCTGCTCCCCTCAAGCCCAGCACCAGGCCGCCAGGCTCGCCCGATCGCATCGGGTTCAATCTGACAGTAATGGTGTCACCTACGGTGATTGAGCCGCGATCAAAACCCATTGCCTGCATTTCACCGATGCCCTGGCCTTCCATCTTCCACTCTTCGGCTTCACCGTCAGCGTTGGTGGTTTCCATACCCAGGATCAAATGCGGGTTGCGCAAGGTAAACAACGTAACCTTGCCGGTCTTTTCAATTGTCCTGGTTACATCAAACACCACAGCAGAATGATGCGCCATGGCAGTGGCGCCAAACAGAACAGCAACTAAGGCGACAATCATTCGACCCATAATGACCTCTGATAAAAAATGGTGATAGCCAGGAAAATTCCGGATTATTTTTTTGTTTTAAACCAATGTGCGGCGGCAACTCGATAGCGCTGCAAATCTGCTTGTCTTGATGCTAAGTCACCAATTATGGAATTTCAATCGAATGCAGCAGTTGGCTATCGCAATCCAGCACCATATATCGAATATTCGACCAAAAGCATCGTATTCAATCATCTTATTTTCATAGGCATTTACCCACACCATCCATAGACGTTTCGTGATTGAATGCGCGAATTCCGGTCTGCCTGCAAACTGACAAACGAACTGACTCAACAGGGAGCAACTCCATGCGCATGACAATCCTGCTGGCCGCACTGATTACAAGCTTCGCCCAGGGCGTCGCTGCACAAGCAGAAAAACCGCAGCGCATTCTGTTCATCGGCAACAGTTTTACCTTTGCGCAGGGTTCAGCCGTGCGCTACTTCCATCCGGAAAAGCGTCACCGATCTCAATGGCAGTGCGCAGGGCGGCATGCCGGCGCTGTTCAAGGCCTTCGCGACGCAGGCAGGTTTGAGCTACGAGGTCTCACTTGAAACCCAGCCCGGCAGTGGCCTCGAATTCCATCTGGAAAATCGGCGCGACCTTATCGCGCAGCCGTGGGACCTGGTGGTGATGCACGGGCAGAGCACGCTGGATTTTGCACTGCCCGGCGATCCGGCCAAACTCGTGCGCACCAGCCGTGAAATGGCGGAATTGTTGCTGGCCAGCAATGCCAATGCGCGTTTCTATCTGCTGTCGACGTGGGCGCGAGCGGATCAAACCTATCCTGCAGCAGGTGCCTGGGCCGGCAAACCCATTGAGCAAATGGCGAGCGATGTGCGCGCCGCCTATGACCAGGCCGCCACCAACACGCCCAACGTGAATGCAGTAATTCCGGTTGGCGAAGCCTGGAACCGCGCCATGCAGAACGGCGTTGCCGATCCGAACCCCTACGACGGCATCAGCTTCGGCCAGCTGAACCTGTGGACTTACGATCACTATCACGCCAGCGCCTACGGCTCGTACCTCGAAGCACTGGTGGTGTTCGGCACAGTCACTCGTCTTGATCCGCGCTCACTCGGTGTGAATGAATGCGCCGGTTTCGAACTGGGGCTGAGCGGGCCGCAAGTGAGTGCGCTGCAGGAGATTGCGGCGGCGCAACTGTTGAACGAAGAGCTGATTACGGCGAGCGCTGCGGCAGCGGAGAGTGCGGCAGCGGCGCAGCCTTGTCACTGACATCAGCTTGCTTTGCGAGCGCGAATGCCCCGACTATTCCCGAGCGTTCACCCAAACCAGGCGCCACGATGAGTTGTTGCAAGGTGGGATCGTTGGCGCCAATACCGACATAACCATTGATCAACTGCAGCGCCGTGCGGCGGATGACCGGATACAAATCTTGCTGCTGCATCACACCACCACCGAACACAATGCGCTGTGGCGACATCATCAGAATGCAGGTGCTGGCGAGTAGGCCAAGGTAGTAGCCGATCACTTCCACTGCTTCGCTGGTGTCGGCCAGTTGATCGAGCGGTTTGCCGTAACGCGCGGCGATGGCGGGGCCACTGGCGAGGCCTTCGAGGCAATCGCCATGAAACGGGCAGCAGCCGGCGAAGTTTTTATCGCGCTCATGCCGCAGCACCCTGATGTGACCCATCTCCGGATGCAGCGCTCCTTTCAGCGTTTTTCCGTCGATACACACACCACCGCCGATGCCGGTGCCCACGGTGACATACACCACGTTGTTGCAATGTTGCCCTGCACCATGAAGCGCTTCAGCCAGTGCAGCAGCGTTCACATCAGTGTCGATGCCAACCGCACATCCAAAGTGCTGGCGCAAAGGAGATACAAGATCGGTGTGCGACCACTGCGGTTTCGGCGTGGCCAGCACATGGCCGAAGGTGGGCGAGTTGCGATGCACGTCAAGCGGACCAAAAGCCGCAATGCCAAAGGCGTTGATCGGGCCGAGTGTAAGTTGCTGCGCGGTGAAGAACTGCAGCACCTGCGCAAGCGTTTCGTTGGGCGTGGTGGTGTTGATGCGGGTAGCGGCCAAGGGCGTGCCGTCTGCGTCGGTAACTTCGCAGATGAACTTGGTGCCGCCGGCTTCGATGGCGCCGTAACGCGCATTACGCATCAGATTTCCCCTGTGGTGGTTACTGTACTGCTTCTATATCCAACTCGCGCCGCTCGCCTGCCTCGCACAGCCGCAGAAGACAACTGTCATTACCGAAATCGACATATAGTTCGGCGGAATCAGCGCCAAGGTCCCAGCGAAGCGTCAGCGCGGTATCGGTGCAGGCCGGCATTGAGAACGCGCCGTTGAAAGCAGGATGCGTATTACGCAGCCGTATCAGCGCGCACAAGCGGCTGACCACCGGCCGCTGCAACGCTGCTTCCACTTCGCCGCCTTGGTAGTAGTGGCGGTTGATGTCGCGCCCCACGCCACTCTGCTGCAACAACTGCATGTCGTTTTCGCCAGCCAGCAGCCCCACGTAGTACACCTGCGGAATGCCGGGCACGAAGAACTGCAGCGCACGCGCGATCAAGTAGTGGCGATCATTGCGGCCGAGCGCGTCGTAGTAGGTGCAGTTCACCTGGTAGAGATCGAGGTTCGACGCGGCAGCACCAGTGGCGTCGCGGCTTTGG
>CAISOD010000077.1 GCA_903887045.1 uncultured Gammaproteobacteria bacterium
ACACGACAGCGACGACCCGGCGATCTGGATCAATCGTGCCGATCCTTCGCAGAGCCTTGTCATCGGCACCGACAAGGATGCCGATGGCGCGCTCTATGTGTTCGATCTGCAAGGTCGCGTGGTGCAGGACAAAGTCATACGTGGACTTTTGCGACCGAACAATGTCGACATTGCCTACGACGTGATGGTGGGCGGTGTGAAGGTGGATGTGGCAGTAGTGGCCGAGCGTTATGCCCATCGACTGCGTGTTTTCCGTCTGCCCGATATGGTGGCCATTGATGGTGGTGGCATTCCGGTGTTTGAAGGTGAACGTGCACGCGACGTGATGGGCATTGCGCTCTATACCCGCGCGAGTGACGACACGCTGTTTGCGATTGTCAGCCGCTCCGATGCATTCGCGCCGACGCAAGGCTACCTGCACCAGTACCGATTGGTTGACGATGGCAACGGCAGTTTGCACGGTGTGTTCACGCGTGCCTTTGGTGAATGGAGCGGGCTGAAGGAAATCGAAGCCATTGCGGTGGATGATGCCGCTGGTTTTGTTTACTTCAGCGACGAAACCTACGGTGTGCGCCAGTATCACGCCGATCCACTGGCCGAAGACGCTGAAGATCAGCTGGCTGAGTTTGGTCGTGGTGAGTTCACCGAAGACCATGAGGGTATTTCGGTGTATGCACGCGATAACGGCACCGGCTATTTGCTGGTGTCAGAC
The DNA here is from genome assembly GCA_903887045.1 of uncultured Gammaproteobacteria bacterium. Taxonomy (GTDB): domain Bacteria; phylum Pseudomonadota; class Gammaproteobacteria; order Pseudomonadales; family Pseudohongiellaceae; genus CAILUG01. The sequence goes on from CAISOD010000077.1 coordinate 713, forward strand.
CAACAGGCGAATCACTTCAATGTGTATTCAAGGGAGGGCACCGCCACTGCTCCGTACACGCATGGACTGCTGGCACGCATTGCGGTGGCTACCGATGAGAGCGACGGCAGCGATCTGACGACAGTCGAGTTGCCGGGTTTTCCGGGCGGCTTGTTCGTGGCAATGTCGACTGACAGGACTTTCCAGTTCTATGCAATTGACGATTTGCTGCAGGCAGCAGAGCTTGCAAGATAATCGTTGACCGTTAGTCACCAGATAGCAAAAGGGCCCTGGCGGGCCCCTGTCATTTCAGCTATTTCTTTTTGCTTTTCTTTTTGGTTTTTGTGCGCTGGCGATTTGGACTTTGGTTGTACAGCCGTCTTGGCAACAATAGTGTCAGTGGAAGCCATCTGCTTGCTTTGAATTGCCTGAAGCTGCTTCTCAAGCGCTTGCAGGTTGGACACGGCGTCCTGTTTGCTGGGTTTGAGCTCAATGGCCCGCTTCAGATGCCCAATGGCTTTGCCGAAGTTGCCGATCAGGCGATAGAGGTTGCCAATCTTGTTGTGTCCCTAAGGAGAATGCGGATTGATGTTGAGTGCCTGCGAGCAGGCTTCAATGTGCCGCTGTAGGCTCGCTCCAACACCGGCCCTGCTGGAAAGGAATCCATCAGGGCTATAGAAAAAATCCATTCCAATCAGTCTCAGTCTCAGCGATCCCGGCTAAGCCGGCGGAAATACTCCGCTACCGACTCCTGATACTCCTCAGGGACCGCATCACTCTGGGCGGTGCGGACATTGTCGGCTTTACCGCCGGCTTCGGCTTTTTCGAGCCCTACTTCCAACTGCTCGATCAAGGCCAGCATGTCGCCGTATTCCTGGGCCAGGATGGCGTCGTTGCGGTTGGCCTGGGCGGACTCAAGCTGGCGCAGCATGTCGTACATCTGGTTCAGTTCTTCCGGTGTCAGGTCCATGCCGGCAATGGCGTCACGTGCTTGCTGGGTGAAATCACCGACGTTGTCGTAGAAGTTCTCCGGCAACTTGATGGGGCCGTTGAAGAAGTCATTGGTGCCGTCCCAGTTGCCGCCGCGACGCCCGCCGCGCAGGAAGTCACCGCCACCGCCGTTGCCGCCATTGTTGGCTTGCTGGCCACCCTGCTGACCGCCACCTTGCTGTCCTTGTTGTGATTGCTGATCACCGGGTTGGCCACCCTGCGACAGTTGCTGCAGTTGCGCCCGCAGGTCTTCTACTTGCTGGCGGGCACGATCAAGTTCGCTGTCGCCTTGTGCGTTGGCGTCGGCCACCATCTGCTGGGCCTTCTCCAGTCGCTCGGCGAGATTGCGCATCGACTCAGTGACAGCGCTTTCATTGCCGGCGATATAGAGGCCGTACCCGGCATCGATATACAACGCTGCATCACTCACCGCTTGTTGCAACTCGCTCTCGGCGATTTCGCTGTTGGCACGCTGCAGCTCGTTGTTTGCCTGCGGCATGTCTTTGCCGAGGCCGGCCATCGCGTTCATCATCTGTTGCTGCAGTGCCTGCAGTTGTGCGGCCAGCTGACGCTTCTCTGCCGCCAGTGCCGTTTCTTCCATCAGTGACATGCCGCGGCTGTTGGGGTTGGTGCCGCTCTCGCGCTCTTTCACTGCCTGTTCCATCGCTTTTTGCAGTTGCTGTTCCATGCGCTGCTGATCGCGCAGCATCTCTTCACCCTGGCTCGCCATGTTGTCGAAGGTCTGTTGCAGACCGGCGATCTGATCCTGGGCGACCTGGTCGCGCGCTTCCTGCAACTGGCGGCTGGCTTCTTCCGCCGCGCGTTGCATTTCTTCAGGACTGAGGTTGCCTTGCTGCGCCTGGTTCATGGCACGCAGGGCACTGTCCATCCGGCGTTGCAGTTCGCTTTGTGCAATCTGCTCTTCTCCTTGTTGCTGTTGCTGTTGCTGCTGTTGCTGGCCGCTTTGCTGTTGCGGATCACCGGCCTGCCCACTCTGGCCGCCTTGACCGCTTTGCCCGGCCTGGCCTGGCTGCCCCGGTTGGCCTTGTTGCTGACCTTGCTGGCCAGGAGAATTCTGCGCCTGCTGTTGTTGGCCGCTTTGTTGCCCCTGCTGATTCTGCTGTTGGTTGCGTTGCAACTGTTGCAACTCCTGCTGCAGTTGTTCGGCTTCGCGCCGCAGCATTTCCTGCTGGTAGCGCTGGGCGTCTGTCAGTTGCTGCTGGTTGCGCAGGTTGTTGGCGAGCTGTTCCTGGCGTTGCGCCAGCTCATCCAGTTTCTTCATGATGTCTTCCGCTTCCTGCTGTTGCTGCTGCGGGCTGACACTATTGCCGGTTTCGTACTGGTTGAGCGAGAGGTCCATTTCCAGCTCGAACATCTCGGCAAGATCCTGGCCGGAGCGGCCGCCGCCACCACCACCACCACCGCCTTGTTGCTGCGTAACGGTGATGTCGTTGAACACTGATTCAGCGCGCAACAGATGCTGCAAGGCTTCCTGCGCCGGTTGAATCGCTTCGTTGAGTTCAGTCATGGCCAACTGTTCGGAGGCCGGATACATGCTCTGTACTGCCATGTCCATGTTGTTGACGAATTCGCGGATCTGGTCGTCGTTGTCGAGGCCGCGGGCGCGCGCGCGATCAGCCAGGGTTTTTGCCTGCTCAGCCAGAGTGGTTTGCAGTTCGGACAACAATTTGGAATTGATATCGACCTGGCTGTTGGCGTCGTCTTCACTCTGCTCGCGAATCAGGTTCCAGGTGGACACGATGATCTGGCGTTGACGCTGGGAAATCTCGTCCTGCTGGGCGCCACCACCACCACCGCCACCACCACCGCCCGACAACTGCGACTGCGAGTAACGGCGGTTGTATGGCTGGATCTGGATAAAGAACATGTCAGTACGAATGGTCTGACTGCGATCGCTGGCTTCGGCGTAGTAGGAAATCAGATCGCCCGGTTGCAGCGGGATCTGTTCGGGTGCTGCCGGAGCAGAGCCATCGCCGGTTTCAGTGGCAGCCGCATCCGCTTCGTCACTCAGCACGATATTGAACTCACCAACGTTGGCCGTTACAGGCTGCGTTGCTGTTGTGCGCATTTCTTCCAGCATGAACATGTGTTCGGCAGTGATCTCACGCACCGGCGCTTTCAGCAGATCGACTTTCTGGAACGCGCTGCCGTTGACGGAATACTGCATCGCAAGCGTCTGCAGGCCATAGTCATCCTTGGCATCGATGCGGGTCAGCACTTCTTCAATGCTGCTGGCGTTGTAGTCGCCACCGGGTTTGGTGATCTTGAGTTCGGGTTTGCCGTCTTCGGTCAGGCGAATGAAGTAATCGTCTGAGAGGCGCACCGATTCACCACCTACAACGGCGGCAATGTAGTACTCGCCCTCGGCAGTCACGGTGAACTCACTGCTGGCATCGTTGCCATTGAGTGCGAGCGTCTGATTGACGCTGTTCAACACCAGTTGGCCTTCTGTAAGCGGAGCCGTGGTGGTCACTTTGAGGCCGATACGGGTATCCGGCAGGGTATTGATGTCGCCGTTGGTGGAGATTTCCGGGGCGCGGGCAGTCCAATCCGGGAAGTTGTAGGTGAGCTCGAGCTTCTCGATGCCCGGCACGTCTACAACACTGACATCAAACTCGGGGCTGCGCAGACCGGAGGTACTGATGTAGTAGTGCGTGTCCTGCTGCAGCGAAAAAAACGTGAACTCGAAACCGAGCGCGCTATCCACCATTGCGACTTCCTGCCATTCGCCGTCGGTATCCTGGATATGGATAAGCGCTTCATCCGGATCGAAGCCTTCCATCAAGGCGGTAACGCGCACATTGGTACCGCGGCGCACGCTCTGGTCACCCGGGGTCACGACTATGCTCTGCGGTGGCAGCAGATCGCTGAAAGCCCAGCCGGCCAATAAATTGCGCAGCGAATAATTCAGGTAGCCGGGCGCAGCGATCAGCAGATACAGCAACAGCAATACACTGGCGGCAAGTACGCCACCGGCAACATTCAATTCTTTCTGTGGCACCTGCACAGCAACCGGATGGCTATCGCTGATTTTCAGTGCATCTTCGGCCAACAGATCAAGGAAGGGATTGTTCTCCGCCTTCATCTGACTATAGGTTTCCACGCGGCCGTTGAAATCCGGTACGCGTTTCTCGACCAGCTGGCTGAGACTGGCTTTGAGTTGCTGCAGCGGGTCTACCAGGAAGCGCAAAGATGCAAACACCAGCGCCAGTACCAGCAGGATGCGGAACGCGTTGGTGGTAGTGGACGCAAAACCGCTTTCGGCCGAAAACCACGCGCCAATGCCGCCAACTACCAGCAGCACCAGTGCCAGCACGGCCGAGCCTTGCAGCAAAAGCAAACTGCGCAGGCGCTGATTGAACGATTCGAGATAAAGGTCGAGCTTGCGCGTCGCATTCATCAGTAGGTGCCTGTCTTGAGGTTCAGGTAACGGTTGCCGAGCAATGATTCCGCCAATACCAGCAGAGCCATCAGCAGCAGGAAGAAGCGCCAGATTTCAATTTCGTCGCCAGCATCGGTGCGGGCAGCGGCGAGTTCAACATCGGTAGCTACCGTGCTGCCGTTGCCGGACGCGCCGGCAACACTGGCTTGCCAGTTCTGCAGGGTTTCGGTCGTCATCAATGCCAGATCGGATTCGCGGCTGTCGGGATTGACGGCAACCAATACTTCGCCGCCGGCGGTGAACACCTGGTAGTAACCGGTGAGATTCAACAACACGTCTTGCGCAAGCGTAGTGTCCTGCAGCGACAACAGGTTCTTGCCGGTCGGGTCCACTACCTGGCCAGAGCCGCTGCCAGTCTGGCTCAGCTGCAGATAGCTGTCGGCAGTCTGCGCCTTCACCAGCAGTTTTTCGTTGGACAAGTACTGCGCCACTTCCGCCATGAAACTGACGAAAACCGGTTTGACCGGCAGATCGGAGGTGGAGTTGTCGAGACTGCTGGCATAGAGCATGAAACGGCCCGCGCCAATATTCCGCTCGATCAGTACCGGCGTGTCGTTGCCTTGCGAGATGAGGATGTTGTCGTCGCCCGTGGGCACTACCTTCATCGCGTGCACGTTGACGTTATTCCAGCCACTGCTCTTGTTGAGCGCGGGATGACTGGTATCTATGCGGGAAATGGCGGTGGGCACTGTATCGCGGCCGGGCAGCGGCGCCGATACCGCAATGTCCAGCACCGGCACGCTGGTGAGGCTGCCGCTGCGAGGACCCAGTGCCGCGAATACCGAGCCACCACCACGTACATAATCGGCCAGTGCAGCAGCGAGAGTCGGGTTGACTGCACCGAGGTCTTCAACGATCAACCACGGGTAACGCTGCAGCACGCGTGGATCGAAATCTTCCACCGCATTTGGTTCTACTGCATAACGACGCGGTGCGGTCGCCAGTGCTGCCGACAAATAAGTGATGCCGAGCGACGACGTGTCAGGCGTCAGCAGCAAGACCGGCGCCGGCGGTGAGTTGTCGAACACGGTGTAGCGGATGTCGTCATCGGCCAGGGTGTCGGTCGGAGTCAGGTTGATGTCGACGCGGTTGTCGCCTTCGCCGAACACTACGTCATTGAACTGCACGAGGGCGGAGCCATTGCTGGTAGCCGGCAATTCCAGCATCTGTTGCTCCACGCCGTTGATGCTGAGGTGTACCTGCTTCTCGTCGGTGGTCAGCTCACCATTGAAGCTGCGCACGGCTGCGCTGACGCTGTTGCGGTTTTCGATGATGACCGATTCCACCATCGCATTCGGGGTGGCGGCATTGACGACGCTCTGCAGGTCGAGAGTTACCGGGCGGCCATTGATGACATCGGGAATCATGTCGGCAAAACGCACAGCCTGGCCGCTGAGCTGAAAGTCACTGATCACGTGCAACATCACGGCGGCCTGGCTGTCTTCCAGCAGGCCGTTGAGCGAGGCAATCATTGCGCCGATGTCGAGCCGGCCATTGTCGGCGATGAGCGCGGGCAATTGTTCGCGCACCTCATCAGCCGAGTCGGTAGCCTCGCTCAATGTGGTGATACGGGTGCTGGCAGCAAAAAGGCTGGCCACATCGCCGGAGTCCATGTTGTCGACAATTGTTTCTGCAAGGGTGCGTGCCTGTTGCAGGCGTGTACCTTCGTGCATGGAGAACGAGGTATCAACCACGATGACATGGTGCACATTGTCGTCACTCGCAACTATTTGCGGATCATCGAACAGGATCGGGCGCGCAAACGCGAACGCAAGCAAGGCGAGGAACGCCATGCGCAAAGCCATCAGCAGCAGGTATTTCAGTTTGCGTTGAACGTGAATGCGTTTCTTCGAGGCTTCGAGGAAGCGGGTGGTGGCAAATTTTTCGCGCTCGGTGGTTTGCATTTCGAGGCGGTGCAACCACCACGGGAACGCAATACCCAACAGACCAAGCAAGAACAGCGGGGTAATCAGGCTCATCCGCGTTTCTCCCGGAATGTCAGGTAACTGTGCAGCGCCTTGTCGAGCGAATCGGAGGTGTTGATCAGCACATGGTCGCAGTTCATGCCCTGGGCGGCCTTCTGGATGCCGGCGATGTGGGCGTTGATACGCTCGCGGTATTCCTTCTGCATGAAGTTGGGCGCTACTTCAACGGCGTGGCCGGTTTCCATGTCTTCGAACAAGGTCGATTGCTTGATGTCCGGCGCCAGTTCGCCCGGATCAAGCAGATGGAACAGGATCACGTCCTGGCCCTGCACTGCAAGCGGCCTTACGTTGTCGAGCAGCTCCTGCGTGTCGCAGTAGAAGTCCGATATCACGACCACCAGCCCGCGGCGACGAATGTGTTCCTGGAAACGCGTCATCGGCTTGGCTATGGCAGTGCCTTGCTGCGCCTGTGCATGATCGAGCGTGTGGATCACACCCTGCAGCGAACCGCTGCGTGATGCTGGCGGACGATAGCTCAATACTTCATCGGCAAACACCATGACGCCGACGGCATCGTGTTGACGCGACGCCATGTACGCGAGCGAGGCGCCGAGGAATTTGCCCACCTGCAATTTGGTCAGCCCCTGCGAGCCGTAGCCCATCGACGCGCTGCTATCTAGCAGAATCATCAGATGGCTGTTGGTCTCACCGAGGAAGCGCTTGATATAGGTCTTGTCGGTGCGGGCATAAACGTTCCAGTCGATATAGCGCGGATCGTCACCTTCGCCGTAGGCGCGGTACTCAACGAACTCCTGGCTGAAGCCGAACTTCGGCGAGCGATGCAGGCCGATGACAAAACCTTCCACCGCCGCCTTCGCCACCAATTCCAGATTGGACAACGAAGCCAGCACCTTGGGATCGAGCAGGTGCATTGGTGAACGTGGTTGTGCGACAGCGGCCATCAGTCTGATTCCTGTTATTCAGCCGCCGGGACCGGCAATGACTCGAGCATGTCGGCCAGAATCTTGTCGATGGTGACACCGTCGGATTCGGCAAAAGAGTTCGGCAACACACGATGGCGCAGGATGGGCGGTGCCAGTTTCTTCAGATCTTCGGCAGTAACGTGGTAACGGCCTTCCATCAGTGCACGTGCTTTGGCGGCCAACACCAGGTTCATGGTGGCACGGATAGACGAACCGAAGTTGGCGTACTTGCGGATGATCTCTGGCGCAATCGGATCGGACGGGCGGGTGGCGCGTACGATGTCGACCGCGTAGCGACTCAGCGACGCCGAGATCGGTACCTGACGCACCAGCGCCTGGAACTGCACGATCTCTTCGGCACTGGTACAGGCTTCGACTTTCGGCATTTCCACGGTCTTGGTGAAGCGTTCGATGACTTTCACCTCTTCATCGGCACTGAGGTAGTCGAGCAGCACGTTGAACAGGAAGCGGTCGAGCTGGGCTTCCGGCAGAGGGTAGGTGCCTTCGAGTTCGATAGGGTTTTGCGTGGCCAGTACGAAGAAGGGTTTGGCCAGCTTGTGGTTCACACCGCGCACGGTGACAGTTTTTTCCTGCATGGCCTCAAGCAAGGCCGCCTGGGTTTTTGGTGGCGTACGGTTGATCTCGTCGGCCAGCAGCACGTTGGTGAATACCGGGCCTGGAATGAAACGCCACTCGCGTTTGCCGGTGCTCTGGTCTTCTTCCACCATGTCGGTGCCGGTGATGTCAGTCGGCATCAAGTCGGGCGTGAACTGTATGCGCTTGAAGGTGAGGCCGAGCGCACTCGCCAGCGTGTGCACCAACAGCGTCTTGGCGGTCCCGGGCATACCGGTTATCAGACAGTGGCCGCCGACGAACAGCGTAACCAGCAGATTGTCGACCACGTCGTCCTGGCCAACGATGGTGCCGCGCACCTGTTCGCGGATTTTCATCGTTGCGCTCTGGAAGCGCTGTACCAGTTCGCGGGTGGCGTCGCTGTTGTTCTGTTCTGCTACTGCATCACTCATGGTCTCTTCCTGCGTTGATGTTGTAAAAAATTCAGCCTTGTTGTCTCAATTGGCGGGAGTTGCGGTACTGCTGCGGCTCAGTTCCAGCAACAGCATCTGTGCCGGACGATACTGCGGCGCGATTTCGAGCGCTGTCATCAGGTACTGCATTGCGTTGGTGTTGTCGTTCAGCGCCTGGTACGCAGTGGCGATCTTCAGGTTGGCATCGGCCTTGTCGGGTGGATCCAGCGCCAGCAACACCTGGTATTCACGCAGGGCCTTGGCGGGGTCGTTGTGGCTCATGTACAAGTCGCCGAGTTGCACGTGCAGATCCTGCACAAACGGATCCGACCACACCACATCCTTCAGTACTTCAAAGGCCTGCTCGCTGTTGCCGCTTTCGGTGTAATCCGCTGCCAGCGCCAGTAGTGCACGCGGCGCGTAGCCGCCTTTCTGCCAAAAGGTTTCCAGTGTCTTGAATTCGTTGTCCTTGTCTTCCAAACGTGAATACGCACGCGCCATTGCGATATACGGGCTGTCGCCTTCCACATAATCGGGGAAGCTGAAATTGGCGCGTTTGCCGGCGTCGATCGCCGCCTGCCAGTCTTCCTGTTCGAGCGCGTCGAACGCAGCCTTCTGGTCTTGCTGCCACACGGCCATCTGCTTCAAGAGATCGCCATATTCGATGTCGATGAACTGCTTGAACTGTTTGTCAAAGTCGTCGGCACTGATGCCGAGTGTCTGCTGAATGGCATCGGCCAGTTTCACGCCATCGCCGAACAGGTAGAGCATGTCGACAATCTTGTCGAAGCCATACTCCAGATCGATGAACTCCATCACGAGGCCGCCCTGCATGTACGACACGATCACCTGGTCGTCGTAGGTTGGCCGCATAAAGCCGTCATCAAGCTGACTGACCGGCAGGAATTTGTCTTCCGCCATCGCCTGATACACGTTGAGAGGAATCTTGCGGCCCGGAATGGGCCCGGTGCGCCACTCTTCAAACACGGCAATGCCTTCGGTGTACCAGCGGGGCACCAGATGGTTGCTGGCTTCGACGGTATAGACGTGTGCCATCTCGTGCCAGAGCGTAGTGCCCCAGTGATAACTCTCGCCTCGCGGATGCGCGGCGGGGGAATCCATTGCCAGCAGGTAACCGAACGTCACACCCAGCAAGCCCACACCCGGCATGCCAATTGAGCGCACTACAAAATCTTCGTGATTCGGATATACCTCGATCACCACCGGTTCTTTCGGTGTGAAGCGATAGCGTTCCTTGTAATTCGTCATGCTGGCTTCGGCGAGTTCACGCACGTAATCCTTCAGCACGCCGGTTTCCGATTTATTGAGGCGCAGGCTGAGTTCGGGGAAGGCACCCTGTGGCGGATCGGGATAGCTGAACACTTCCATGTCGTCGAGGAACACATCCAGCATGCGCATGAGATTGATGGTGGTCGGGTTGAACTTGTCGCCCTCGAACGACGTGCGTATGTGTTCAACGCCTTTGGTCACCTGATTCAGCCGCAGATAGTTCTGGCCGAGTTCGACATGCGCCTGCCAGTGCTTCGGCTCGATCTCGACGGCCTTTTCATAAAAGCCGCCGGACTCGCGGTAACGCCGCGTGATCATGGCGTAGTAGCCGGGTATCGCCCACGCATCGCCGTAAGCCGGATTTTCTGCCAGCGCCTGGTCGATGAAGCTCTGGTAGGGCTGCAAGGTCATGAAGGCCAGTGCAGCTTCCAGCGCATGCAGCTCAAGCTGCGGCAAGTCGCCGTCGTCGGCCACTTTGCGGGCTTCGTCCAGAATTTCGCGCGCTTGTTCGAACTGGTCTTTCTCCAGTGCGTTGTGCAACAGCATCAACAGACCGCGATAACGCGCGCCAGCCGGCATCAACGGATTCTCGACGACTTCACCCAACAGCCCGTTCAGCTCTTCCGGATCGCCACCGCCGTTCGACAGCGCGATAGCGGCGCCGATTTTTGCCCAGGCATTGTCGGCATCAATGCCGAGTGCTTCAGTGAACAGTGTGTGGGCTTCGTTGTATTGATAGGTCTGCAGAAACAGCTCGCCCCAGCGCAGTCGCAGCGAGGCATTCTGTTCGTCGGCATTGACGGCTTGCTGGAAAGCACTATTGGCGCCTTGCAGATCGCCGAGTGCCCACAGTGCTTCGGCACGCATGGCCGCTGGTTTGTCGCCACCCAACAGACTGCGGTAGCAGGATTCCGCGACTGCCGACTGCCCGCCCCAGTAACTGCTCTCGCATTGCAGCAGCTCACTGTTGTCGAGCACGCCGTACAGCGGTTCGCGCGCGGCCGCACTGGCAATGGCTGCCAATACACCGGCTGCGACTGCAGCCAGTTGCCACACACTGCGCCGCAGTACGCTAGAACGCATTCGCGCCCCCCGGTGCCGGTGGGGCAGGGATTTCAATATTGATCTCGGGCTTGATGGCGGGCTGAGTCTGTTTCTGTGCAGCGTCGATCTGCTCGCTCAGTTCGGCCGACTGCAGGATCAATGTCTGCAGCTGCGCCAGGTACTCGGTATTGTTCAATTGCGTGCGGCGCACCTGCAGGTCTTCGATCTGCGCATCCAGTTCGGCGCGCCGCTGCAGGAGTTCCGCCAAACCTGCGTCGGCATTTGCCAGCGCTTCCTTGATCTGCAGCGCATTGAGGCGCGAGAGGTTGAACTGAGCAGCACCTTCACCGCGCAATTGGGCGTGTTCAGTGGCCAGTTTGCCTTCGTCTTCAAAATAGGAACCCACGCGCTGCTCGGCGTAGTCGAAGGCCTCCTGGATGCTGATGCTGTTGTTCTTGTTGAGGTCGGCTTCTTGGCTGGTAAGTGCATCGGCAAAGTGACGGCCGAACTGGGTAGCGTTGCGTTCGTTGCCGTTGCGGGTGCCTGCGATCAAAAGGTAAGGGGACTCCGCAGTCTTGGCTGCTGCGTCCTCCCGAGGGGGGCGACCCGGTACGTCATCACGCGGTGCCGGCACGCCGGTAATGGCTTCGAGCAGGGCGCCACTGGTGCTGCCGGGGCTGACGAGGAAATGATTGCGGCCAGGCAAGCCTTCCATCACCTTTTTCAGATCGGCGCCGCTTACGTCGGGACCAGCAATGTTGAACTTGTAGGTCTCGCCATCGAAGCTGCCGTGTCCCACCAGATAAATGGCAGCGCGGTCGTCGGCGGTCATCTTCTTGCCGAGATCGGCGAAGTGTTTCATCAGGGCTGCACGCGTGGCACCGGTACCGCTGAAGCGGACTACCTTGTCCTTGTCTGTCATCGATTCCGAAGCGGCGGCAATCTTCTCGCCGGCAGCCACGAATTCGTCCTCATACTGCGGCTGGCCGCCAAGGCCCTCCACGATGGTGACGTAGAGCGCGGCCTGCGCAAAAGCGGGCAACAGTCCAAGTGCAAGAGCGGAAGCGGCAGCAAGGCAGTTGAGTCGATGCAGCGTCATGGTGGGCTCCTAGATCACGCGCCATTGGCGGCGCAGCAGCCATTCGGCGGATTTGAGCAGGATCAGCAGCAGGAAGAAGAATGGCGCATCCCACAGGTAGCTGATCTGTTGTTCGGTGATGCCGGCAGTGGAATAACTGATGGCTTGCGTCACATCGCCCCATTGCGCCGGTGTCCAGTATTGGCCGCCGGTCATCTGGCTGAGGCGCTCCAGCAACGCGCGGTTCTGGCGGATGTTGAAGGCTTCTTCGGCTTGTTCGAAGCGGGTGGCAGTGCGCACTGAGCTGACAGCTTCGTCGCCTTTGCGCGAAATCGCTTCAACGCTGTAGAGACCTTCGCTGCCAGGTGTAAAGCTGGCTTCGTAGACGCCACTCTGGCCTGCCACCGGCCGCAGTTCGAGGTTGGCCACTTCGCCGTTGCTGCTGCTGGCCACCGCAGTGATTGCCAGCCCCTGGTTTTCTTCGGATGACGGATCGCGCAACTCGGCGCGCACGGTTATCGCCTGATTCTCGACGGTGGCGCTCAATTCAAAGGGACGTGGTGAGTTGGCCACCAGATTGCGCGCCAGCTGGCGCCAGAAAGTCTCGTGCCGCATATCGTCGAGCGGCAGATTCATCTGCCAGCGCCAAGTGCCACCGGTAGCCAGGATGAAACTCTGGCCGCGGCCATAGGGCTGCGTCACGAATAGTGGTTGGTTCTGACCGTCTACGTTTACTTCCAGCAGCGTCGTGGCAGCCGGGCGTAGCGGGCCGAGATTCTGGTAGTCGGCTACGGCCGGCAATTCCGACCACTGTTGGGTGTTTTCGGTATCGCTGTCACTGAATTTCAACATGGGTTCGGCACGGCCGCTGCTGGTCAGCACCACCGGCACCTGCTGGCGTACGAAAGCGGCATCCTGCAGCGCGAGGCGCGAGGGCAGCACTTCACCCACCACTGATTCGCCCCAGCCGCCAAGACCGAGGCCGTGCAAGCCGCCCAGCATCAGCAAGGAGCCGCCACGTTCGCTGACGAAATCGCGGATCAATTCCTGCTGCTCAGGCGTGAACTCGGCCACGTTCATGCTGCCGATAATGAGGGCGTCGTACTGGAACAGTTCGCTGCTCTCGGTAGGGAAGCCGGCTTCCAGCTGCTCGGGACTGTCGATGCCCTGGCGGTAGTATTTGTTCGGCGTCACTTTCAGCAGCGTGGTCAGCTGGATGCTGGGGTCGTCCGCGAGTGCGCGCTGCATGAACTTGTACTCCCAGCGCGGTTCTCCTTCTATATAGAGAATGCGGTACTTGCCTTCGGGCACATCGACTACGCGGGAGCGGCTGTTGTTGGCCAGACTGGTTTCGCCATTGATTGGATCCAGCGTGAAACGCAGGTCGAGCTGGCCTGGCTCCGGTACATCAATGTCGATGAAGGCGAGCGTGGATTGCTGCGCCGGATCAAGCTGCACTTCCTGGGTGGTAAGAAAGGTATCGCCGTTATAGACCTTCACCCGCGCCGTGCCGCCGGCATCGTGGCGGATGTTGACGCGCGCGCTCAGCGTAGTGCCCGCAAGCGCCTTCTCGGGCAGTTGTACGCTGTCGAGTTCGAGATCTTCCGCAATGACTTCACGCCCCATGCCAACTGTGTGGATGGGTACACCGAAGCTGGCGATTTCGCCAAGCTCGCCCTGGCTGATGCTGCCGCTGTTGTCGGCGCCGTCGCTGATCAGGATCAATGCGCCGAGCGACGAGGTGCTGGCTTCACGCAGGGTTTGCAAAATGGATTGGCCGAGGATCGAAGCGGCGCCCGGCGCAGGGATGTTGGCTTCTTCGAACGAGGGCAGTGAATCGGCGCGGTCGTCGAAGGCGTAGGGCAGGATTTCGTAGCTGGCGCTGAGATCTTCCAGATTGGCGGGGCTCAGCAGTTCACGTGCCTGCGCCATGCGGGTGGCTTCGCCTTCGCGTATCGCCATGCTGGCCGATGCATCCAGCATGATGGCCACAGCGTTTTCACCCGGCAGCAGCCGTTCATTGACCAGGGCCGGTTGCCACAGCACGAACAGCACCAGTGCCAGCATCAAGGCCTGCAATACACCGAGCGTGCTGAGCTGCCACCACTTGAGTGACGAGCGCTTGAGGTAGAGCGCGCTGGCGACCAATAGCGCACACCCGGCGCCCAGACCGAACAACAGCCACAGCGGCCAGCCACTTGCGAGCACGAAGTCGCTCTCGGCGAACGACTGCTCTGGATATTTGAAAAGGAATTCGAGCATAACAGTGTCGACTATCGGGGTTGGGCGCAGCCCTAAACCCTGGTCTGCCGGAAGGTAACACCAATGATTAAGACGTCCAAGCTGACCGGAAACGGCCTCTGGGCTTTCCTTTTTTCTGCCTTGGTTTTTTGTGCCAACGCAAACGGGCTGCAACCAGCATATTCGGATTGAGCTTATACTCATGCGAAACAACACTGGACTGGAGCATTGCATGAAAAAGCAATCAATGAACCCTACTGCGCGGCGTTCACTGCTGGGTGGTCTTGGCGTAGCTGCGCTGGCAGGCGTGGCACTGGGAAGCACACAGGCAGTCGCCCAGGAAAAAACCGGCAAATTCGAGCCAACGCGCCACGCGCTGGATGCGTGGATGGATAGTCTGCCCGGCGGGCACCGCGTCTTCATAGACACCGACAGCATCACCAGCGGTACCAATGCGCTGCGTTATGCGGCGAATATCATGAATTCGCAGGTCAATGCCTATGAAGGCAAAGACGCCGACATGGCCATCGTCATCTGCTACCGCCATGCCTCCACTCCGCTTGGCTATAACGACGCCATGTGGGAAAAGTACGGTAAAAACCTCACCAGTATGGGCCGCATCACGTTGAAAGAGGGCGAGGAGCCATCGGCCAAGAACCCCCAGCTGGAGACGATCACCAAGCAGGCCGAACGCGGCATGCACTTCGCCGTGTGCAACACTGCCTCGACCTTTATCGCAGGCACGATCGCCCGCGAAACCGGGCAGGAAGCTGCGACCGTGCTGGCTGAATTGGCTGCCAACCTGATCCCCAACGGCCACATGGTGCCGGCCGGCGTAATGGCCGTGACGCGCGCCCAGGAATACGGTTACAGCTTTCTCTATTCCTCCAATAACTGAGCCCGGTTGCTTTACCCGATGAGTGCTGGCGCTTTTACCCCTGCCCCCGTACAGGGTTCGTTGGTTCGTGCCCACAGCCTCGCCGCGCTGGCGACCCTGCTGGTATCGGTGCTGTTCGGCATTGTGATGTCGTTGCAGTTCCTGTGGCCCGACCTCGCGTCCGGCTCGCTCGCGTTCGGGTGGGGCCGGCTACGCTACGCCCATACCCAGGGCATCATGCTGGGCTGGCTGGGTAACGCTTTTCTGGCCTTTCTCTACCACGCCGTGCCGGTGCTCACCCAACGGCCGGTGACGAATTCGACACTTGGCTGGGGTTTGTTCGGCTTGTGGAATTTTGCCGCCGTGGTGCCGGGCTGGATTCTGGTGCTGAGCGGCATCAGCCAGCCGCTGGAGTGGGCCGAGTTCCCGCTGGTGATCGATTGGTTCGTGATCGCCGCGCTGGTGCTGGCGGCGGTGCAGTTCCTGCCGGGCTTTTTCCGCAACGGGCTCGACAGCCTCTACGTGTCCGGCTGGTACATCGTCGGCGGCCTGGTTTTCACCCTGCTGGCTTATCCAATGGGCAACCTGGTGCCGGAGCTGGTGAGCGGCGCTACCAGTGCGGCGTTCAGCGGCCTGTGGATACACGATGCGGTCGGCCTGTTTGTCACCCCGCTGGCGCTCGCCATCCTTTATTACGTGATCCCGGCTGCCAGCGGGCGGCCTGTCTACAGTCATTTCCTGTCGATGCTGGGATTTTGGGGCCTGTTCTTTTTCTACCCCTTGAACGGCACCCACCACTATGTGTTTTCCGTGATTCCAATGGCGGCACAGCTGGGGGCCATTGCTGCCTCGGCGCTGTTGGGCGTGATTGTGGTGATAGTGGTCAGCAACCTGCTGCTGTCGCTGCGCGGTTCCGGCTGGCTGCCGCGCGATCCGGCCCTGCGTTTTGTGGCGGTGGCGGTGGTGTTCTATTTCATCGTTAGCATGCAGGGCGCCTCGCAGGCGCAAATGACGCTGAACCGATTTGTGCACTTCAGTGACTGGGTCATAGGGCATTCGCACCTGGCCATGCTGGGTTTTGCTACTTTTGCGGCCATTGGCGGCATCGTGCATGCGTGGCAACGGCTGCCGGCGGCGCGCTACAACCCCCGCGCCCTTGGCTGGGCCTTCTGGCTGCTGACATCGGGCATCAGCCTGATGGTGATTGACCTGACCATCGCCGGCCTGGTGCAAGGCGGGCTGTGGCAACAGGCGGTGCCGTGGATGGAGTCGGTACAGGCGTCCAAACCCTATTGGATGGTGCGGGTGCTGTCGGCGATCCCGATCACGGCCGGGTTTGTGGCGCTCGGCATCGGTCTGTTGACCGGTGAAGTCGGAGCGGGAGTGGCCGCACTGAAGTCGGCTCCAACTGGCAAGGTTGTTACCGAGCCTTCCCACTCTGACGCCTCTCATGCCGGCACTGCCCGCGGTTTGACGACGGCCTATGTTGTCACCTGCGTGGCGGGCATTGGCTTCTTCGGGCTGTCGATGCTGCTGCTGGGGCTGTGGCCGGGCCAGGTAATTGATGCCGAGGTGGCGGCCACATCGCCGGCCAAGCTGTTGACGCTCACTGCCTCCGAACAACGCGGCCGCCAGGTCTATGCGCGCGAAGGCTGCGCCTATTGCCACACCCAGCAGGTGCGCTTCCTGGAAGAAGACATCCGCCGTTTCGGTGCGCCTACGCTGGCCTGGGAAATCCAGTTCGACAGCCCGCACCTGTGGGGTACCCGCCGCATAGGGCCCGACCTTGCGCGTGAAGGCGGCGTGCGCAGCGCTGATTGGCAGTACGCCCATCTTTACGACCCGCGGGCGCTGGTCCCCCGCTCCATCATGCCGAGCTATTCAGCACTGTTTGCCGGTGATGCCACCCGGCCCAGCCAGGCTGCGCGCGATCTGGTGGCCTATCTGGAAACCCTGGGGCGCGCCCGCGCGCTGGCCTGGCCGGAAGCCGAGCAAAAGGCGCAGGCCGCGCCGATGGATGAGCACATGGCACACCTGGCGTTTTCCTCCCCTGAGTTGAATGCGCATCCCGCCGCTGTGCGCAGGGGCGACCCACTGCCGGCGCTGGCTGGCGTGCAACCCGCGGCCAACGCAAGGCTGCTTTGGCAGAACGATTGCGCCGGCTGCCATGGTCCGCAAGGCCGTGGCGATGGGCCTGCGGCAGCGTGGCTGCGGCCGCTGCCAGCCAATCTGGTAGAGCATCGCTACAGCCGTGAGTACGTACTCACCGTGCTGTGGAATGGCGTCGCTGGTACATCGATGCCTGCCTGGCGTGATCAGCCGCTGCCAAATCTGCTCGGGCTGGCCGACCTTGTGCAAGGCCTTGCGACCGACAACAACCCGCCAGCCGCCGATACTGCCACCCTGGCAATCGGCGCTGGGGTCTATGCCACCCATTGCGTCCAGTGTCATGGTACTGAAGGCCGGGGCGACGGGTTCGCTGCCGGCGAATTCCGGGTGGCGGCAGTCGACTTCACCCTGCAACAGCCCTCGCTGGCGCTCGGCCTCGACGTGTTACGAAATGGTGTTCCCGGTTCGCCGATGGCACCGTGGACCGACCGTCTGAGCACAGCAGAACAAGAAGCGGTGGTGCAGTATGTGCGTAGTTTTTTCGAGGCTGGCAACGGCGGGGCAGAGGTAGTCAATGCTGATTGATCTCATCGTTGGCTCAGCCCTGCTGTTGTTTGGCTTGTTCCTGTGGTTCTGGCTGCGCAGCCCGGCCCTGCGCGAGCATATCGAGCGACCCAAGCATGTGTTTCTGCAGCAGGCGCAACAGCAGGACCGCAGTACAGCGCAACAACCCTGGATCGATTCCGCCCCCCGGAGCCCACGCCCGTGAACAAGCCAGCTTTACTGATTTCTGCGGCCGCCCTTGTATTGGGAGGCGCCGTGACCTGGAGTGCACTGCAATCGCAGCAAGCCAGTGACCCGGCCACCAGCACCGTGCAAGCGGTGACAGCGGAATACGGCCAACAGCTCATACGCAACACGGCGCAACTGATGGGCGTTGGCCAGACCGACCCGGCTCTGCGCAAGAGCGGCAACAATCTCGCCTGTTCGTCCTGCCATCTGGAATCCGGCCAGAAGCCGGGTAACCTGAGCCTGGTGCAGACCGCTCCCAAGTACCCGACTTTTTCCGGCCGCGATGGCATCGTGGGCGACCTCGCCGACCGCATCAACGGCTGTATGCAGCGCAGCATGAACGGCAAACCGCTGTTGAAGGACAGCCTCGAAATGCTGTCGATGGTGGCCTATATCGAACAACTGGACCGGCAGTATCAAGCCATGGGTGAAAGCAGCCGGGCTGCCAACGAACCGGCCGCCTTCGTCGAACCGGATCGGCAGGCCAATGTGGAAAACGGCACAAGGGTTTACCAGGAGCGCTGCCAGATCTGTCATGGCGTTAACGGCGAAGGCTTGAAAGCCACTGCCAATCTGGCCGATGGCTACCTGTTCCCGCCACTGTGGGGTCCCGACAGTTACAACATAGGTGCCGGCATGGCCCGCGTGCTCACCGCTGCGCGTTTCATCAAGGCCCGCATGCCGCTCGGCAATCCCATCCTCAGCGATGATGAAGCCTTCGACGTGGCAGCCTACATGAACCTGCATGAGCGCCCGGCCATGGCCAACCTCGAACAGGATTATCCCGACCGCAAACTGAAACCGGTCGACAGTCCTTACCCACCTTATCCCGATCCGTTCAGCACCGAGCAGCACAGGCTGGGGCCTTACGCGCCAATCCGCGACTTCAACAAAGCAAAATAAACCAAGCGATATCCCGTGACCCTAACGCTGTCCCAGTGGGCTCTGGCCCTGCCTTTGGGCGTCCTCTTCAGTGCGGTGGGTACCCTGGTCGGTCTCGGCGGTGGCATCTTCATGGTGCCGCTGTTGGTGCTGGTGTTCGGGGTGCCATTCAAGATAGCAGTGGCGGTAGCGAGTTTCTGCATCGTGCCGGCGTGCCTGCTGTCGACAGTGTTCAATATGCAGCGCAGACAGATCGATTACTCGGCCGGACTCGCGCTGGAAGTTCCCGCCGTTATCGGTGCCATTGCGGGCGCTTATCTCATTACGTTGTTGCCGGTACGACCAATGCAGTTGGTGTTTGCGCTGGTAGCGGCGCTATTGGCGTGGAAGGTATTGGGCGGCAACAGCGACAAGGCTGCCGGCGGCTGGCTCGACCGCATCAACCAGATCCCGCCGGCGATCGCCAGGCAAGGCCCCCGTGGCACTTATCAGGTGGGAATACCCGCCATTGGTGTTGTGGGTTTTGGGGCGGGGATTTTTGCCGGACTGTTCGGCCTCGGCGGCGGGGTGTTCAAGACGCCGACCCTGGTCAGGCTGTTCCAGATGCCCGCCAGAACTGCCACCGCCACCGCCTTGTTTACCATGGTGTTCACCGGCATTGCCGCCAGCGTTTCCCACTGGCTGCATGGCCGTCTCGATTGGCAGCTCGCGCTGCCACTGGCCGCAGCCTTTCTGGTTGGCGCCCTTATCGGCAATCAGTTTGCCGGCAATATCCGCTCTCGCACTATCGAGATGATTCTGGGTACGGTGCTGGCGATCGCTGCAGTTGCGGTGGCCATACACGCGGTACTGAACTGAGCTGTTGCCCCAGATACTATATTCAACACACATTAAATAGAGTTTAGCTGGCGATCTATATACAATTTCGCGGACTCCCTGAAGAGAGAATCGCGCTCATGGCCGCACCACTTCATCGCTGGCTGGAACCACAATTGAAAGGGCTGCTGAACGAGCGGCGCATCGTGCTGCTGGAAGGGGCGCGACAGAGTGGAAAAACCACTTTGATCAAAGGGTTGCAGTCAGCTAACTGTGTGTACCGTACCTTGGATGATCCGGCCCTGCTGGCAGCCGCGCAAAGCGATCCATTGGGCTTTATCCGCCATGGAGATGGACTGCTTTTGATCGATGAAGTACAGCGTGCCCCTGCGCTACTCCCTGCCATCAAGCTGGATGTGGACGAAAATCAGAAGCCGGGTCGCTTCTTGCTTACCGGCTCGGCCCACATCCACGCCCTGCCTGCGGTGCAGGAATCCCTTGCCGGCCGGGCTGGCAAATTGCGATTGCGCACCTTGGCGCAAGGTGAACAGCAAGGCAGTGCCTCGACGCTACTGACGGCCTGCTTTTCTGGTGAGTTGACTGTCTATGGACATGCCTTGCAGTCCAGAGCGAAGAGCATCGGCAAAGACGATTACCTGCGCCTTGCTTTGCGGGGCGGTTATCCGGAGGCGTTGCAACTCAATAGTGAGCGTGCCAACCGTGCGTGGTACCGCGACTATCTGGCATTGCTGCTGGCGCGTGATTTGCGCGATGTCATCAACATCCGCCGCCAGGATGTGATGCAAAAGCTGCTGGTAGTACTGGCAGCGTGGTCATCCAGATGCATGGATGTAGCCAAAATCGGCACCGGACTGGCCCTGCAACGCCCGGCACTGGAGAGCTACATCAACGCACTGGAAATACTCTATCTGGTAGAGCGGGTGCCCGCCTGGAGCAACACTGAATACGAGCGTGTGGGAAAGCGAGACAAGTTGTTCATGAGTGATACCGGCCTGATGACGGCACTGCTGCGCTGGGATTTCGACCAGGTTCGCTTCAACGGTGAAGCCAACGGCAAGTTGCTGGAAACGTGGGTGTTTACCCAGTTGGCCGCGTTGTTGGATATCCAGCCGGAGCCCTGCAAGCTGTATCACTATCGCGATCGTGAGCAGCGCGAGCTGGATTTCGTGGTGGAAAATGCGCAAGGAGCGCTGCTGGGAATCGAGGTAAAAGCGGGATCTGCGGTGGACAGTGACAGCTTCAAGCACTTGCGGTGGTTCAAGGCAAATATGGCCAGGGACACAGCCTATACCGGCATCGTGCTCTATACCGGAGAGCATGTGCTGTCCTTTGGCGAAGGG
>CAISOD010000078.1 GCA_903887045.1 uncultured Gammaproteobacteria bacterium
GCTGCAACAACAGGCTTCGCTGCAACAACAGGCTTCGCAGCAACAACAGGCTTCGCAGCAACAACAGGCTTCGCAGCAACAACAGGCTTCTTGGCAGGTGTTGCCGATTTGGCAGTATTTTTTGGAGCGGGTGTCGGTGCGGGCTTGCTGGCAACTTTGGGTTTGACTACAGGTTTGCCGGCAGCTTTCTTGGCAGGCTTGGCTTTGGCTGCAGGTTTAGAGGCTTTCAGCTTCGGCACCGGCTTAGCCGCTTTCTTTACCGCTTTCTTCACCACCTTCTTTGCCGCCTTCATCGTAGCTACCTTCACTGGCTTCACTGCCTCTACTACCTTCAATGACTTTTTCGGTTTCGCGACGGATTTACCGGAAGAAGCTTTTTTTGCGGTCTTTGTTTTGGCCATCGTGGGTACCCTGCTTCAAGTAAGACAAGATGTCGCTGGTGTCAGGAAACGCATCAACCCGCAAGGGGCCGAACCCTGTTTTTGGAAAGGGCGCACGCTACCAGATTCCATCTGGGTGTGCCACAACTCGAGCAGTGCAGGCGCGCTGGAATTGATCAGTGTCCACTGTGGACACTTGGCGTGCGTTCATGTGCGCTTTGGGGTGGGCAATTCGTGCTCCTCAATCAATACATGCCGATCCACAATGGTGCAACTGATTGACCACAGCTGATCACCAAGGCAGGGCCCGCTTATACACTCGCCCGTCGTGGTGACGAATTGCGCGCCGTGGGTGGAGCACTGCAAGTAAACGCCGTCAGGACTCATGAGCTGGCTGTCCTGCCAGCCCAATGGAATCCCAAGATGAGGACAGCGGTTGAGATAGGCGTGCACCGTGTCAGGGCCGGTGCGGACAAGCAGAACGGTAACACTTCCAATCAGCACCCGCCGCGCGCGGCCGGTTTCCAGCGTGTCCAGTTCGCACAATGGCAGCATCGCAGGATTCGTCTCAACCCAGTGCTTGGGCGAAATCCGCCAAGAGGTCATGGATGTCTTCGATGCCGACTGACAGCCGTACCATCGAATCCGCAATCCCCATCGACGCACGACGCGCTGCACCCATCTCGAAAAAGATCGTGTGTGCAACCGGAATGCCAAGGGTGCGGGTGTCGCCGAGGTTGCTTGACGTAATTACGAGATCTAGCTTGTTGAGGAAGTCGAAGCAGTCGACACCAGCAGCCAGTTCGATGCTCAGCAGTGCGCCGCTCTTGCGGAATAGCTTCTGTGCACGCGCATGCTGGGGATGCGATTCAAGACCCGGATAGAACACTTTGGCGACTTTCGGGTGTGTGTTACAGAATTGTGCTATCGCCAGCGCGTTGTCGCATGATCGGTCCATACGCAGACCCAGAGTGTCGGCACCCACTGAAATATGGTGCGCAGCTTCCGGCCCAAGTGATCCACCCATGTCGCGCAAGCCTTTCTTGCGGATCTGCTGCATACCCCAGTGTGCCGGATCGACGCTCTTGTAGATGTCGTAGATATTCGGATAGCGGGTCCAGTCGTAAAGGCCGGTGTCGGTAATGGCGCCGGCCAATGCATTGCCGTGGCCTCCGATGTACTTGGTCAACGCATTAACGACCAGTGAAGCACCGACATCGCGCGGCTTGAACAACCATGGCGACGTCATGGTGTTATCGACGATGTAGAGCAGGCCTTTTTCACGGCACAGCTCGCCAATGCCGGCGAGGTCGACTACTTGCGTCGCCGGGTTGGCGATGGTTTCAACAAAAACGGCGCGCGTGTTGGGCTCAAGTGCAGCGGCGACATTGGCGACATCAGTGGCATCGACGAAAGTAGTGTTGATGCCGAAGGTTGCCAGCGTGCCAAAGAAGCTGTTTGTGTTGCCGAACAGGAAGGCGCTGGAGACAACGTGATCCCCTTGGCGCAGCAGCGTCAGCATAGTGGCAGAGATAGCGGCCATGCCGGTGCCGAAGCACACGGTGGCAATGCCGTCTTCCATCCTGCTGATCTTGCGGCTGAGTGTTTCCACGGTAGGGTTGCTCTGGCGGCCGTAGGAGTAGCCGCTTTTCTTGCCCTGGAACACGGCGGCAATTTCACGTGCGTCTTCGTAACCGAAGGCCACCGAGGTGTGGATGGGCTTGTGCAGCACGCCGTGCTCGGGCCTTTCGCGGCGGTCCGCGTGCAGGGATGTGGTGGTGAAGTGCTTCTTTGTCATGGTCGAAACAGCTCGCAAAAGCCGGAATTCCGGGTGTAGTACAGGTTGGTATGATACCTGTGGCGGAGGGCGCCACTCCAGCGTCATGCGGGCTGATAAGTGGTGAAGTTACTTGAGGAGTCCCGGCCCAAGCTCTGATTTGCAAGGGGTTCCAGTGCCATTAACGCTGAGTTGCGTTACCATGCCGCCACTTCACCGTTTCTGTGAGGACGTGAACATGACTCCTATAAAGCCTCTTATCGTTGCCCTCGTCCTGTGCTTGCTGACTGCTTGCGCCAATACCCAGCGTGCCTCCGAAGAGGCCGCGCAGGCACAAGCTGTAGTCGACCGTGCAGCTATGGAAGCTGAGATGGAATCCGAGCGGATGAAGCAGGAGCAACTGTTGGCGGAAGAGCGCGCACGGGAAGAAGCTGTGCGTTCAGAGGTTGCCAGGGTGGCGGAACAGGAGCGTGCACGTCGCGAAGCGGAGGCCGCAGCACGTCAGGCTGCCGTTACCGCGGGTCCCCGCAACCAAGGGGGCGACCCGCGGGCTGCCGAGATTGCCAAACAGCAGCAGCGGATCGCTGAATTACGCGCCAGGATTGCAACAAATAATGACGAAGCTGCCAGACTCAACAACGCCAATACTTCGCTGAAAGAAGCCATAACCGCTGCCGAGTCTCTTTCGGCTACATTGATGGCAGAACAGGAAAAATACGCAGTTACCGATCCCGCAACAGGAAATACACAAGAGCCGCTGGCAAAATCCCGCATCGAAGAGCTGGCTGCTGAAGTAGAGCGTTTGCGTGCGCAGGCAGCCACCCTCACCGGCAAGACGCCATAATCAGGTAGCGGTGCTCCAAAGCGCCTTCGTTCCCCGTTCCCCAGCTTTAATTGCCGCTCTGGCCTATGGTAGAGTGCGCCGGCTTTTCGGGAGCGAAACCAGCCCGGCTCCGCTAAAACAACTACAAGAATTCGCATCGAATTTCTGACAATCATCAGGAGATTACTGCATGGCAGGTTCCACCATATTGATCATTGCGCTGTCCCTGTTCGGGCTGGCCGTTTCCTTCTTCTATATGAAGAAAGTCACCGCAATTCCGCTCGACCTCGGCCTCAACAAAGAAGAAAGCGACAGACTTAAGTCGATCCATGGCGCCATTGCTGAAGGGGCCATGGCCTTCCTGAAGCAGGAATACAAAGTGCTGGTGTGGTTCATGCTCGCTTTTGCTGTGGTGATCGGGCTGTTGACCGACAACCACGAAACTGCCAGCGCGAACGAAGGTTGGTTCACGGCCATCGCCTTCGTATTCGGTGCTGCAATCTCCATCCTGTCCGGCTACATCGGCATGAAAGTGGCTACCGCTGGTAACGCCCGCACTACCGTTTCCGCACGCAACGGCCTTGCCGATGCATTTGCAGTCGCGCTCAACTCTGGCGCGGTCATGGGCTTTGCACTGGTGAGTCTGGCAACACTGGGCATGGTTCTGATCTACCTTTTCATGAAGAACGTGCTGCCGGCGGATGTGCCGAACAACGTGCTCATGGAAGTGATCGCCGGCTTCGGCCTCGGCGGATCTACTATCGCGCTGTTTGCCCGTGTAGGCGGCGGTATCTTCACCAAGGCGGCTGATGTTGGCGCTGACCTCGTTGGCAAAGTCGAAAAAGGTATTCCGGAAGATGACCCCCGCAACCCCGCGGTTATCGCCGACAACGTCGGTGACAATGTGGGTGATGTTGCAGGCATGGGCGCTGACCTGTTTGGTTCCTGCGCAGAAAGCACCTGCGCCGCGCTGGTGATCAGTGCCATTGCCTTTGCTGCCGATATCAACGCCATGCTGTACCCCATCATGATTACCGCAGTCGGCATCGTGATCAGTCTGGTGACCAAGATTGTTACCCACATGCTGGTGACTGTTGATGACGAGCAAAAAGTCGGCAAGGCGCTGAAGATGCTGCTGGGCATTTCTACCGGACTGATGGTTGTCGTGATGTACTTTGTTACCAAAATGATGATTCCGGACACCTTTGAAATCAACGGCATTGCCTACACCGATATGGGGGTCTACTACTGCTTCCTGGCCGGTCTGCTGGCGGGTCTCGCGGTTGGTTTCCTGACTGAGTACTACACATCTACTGAATACTCGCCGGTGCGCGAAATCGCCAAAGCGTGCGAAACCGGTGCCGCCACCAACATCATTTTTGGTCTGGCGCTCGGTTACAAGAGCACGGTATTGCCCTATATCGCCATCGCAATAGCTATCTTCACCTCGTGGCAGCTGGCCGGCATGTACGGCATTGCCATTGCCTCGATCGGCATGTTGGGCACGCTGGTTATTGCTTTGATGATCGACGCTTACGGTCCGGTTGCTGACAATGCGGGTGGTATCGCAGAAATGGCTGGTCTCGACAAGGAAGTGCGTCGTCGTACCGATATCCTCGACGCAGCAGGCAACACCACAGCTGCCATTGGCAAAGGCTTCGCTATCGGTGCCGCCATCCTGACGTCTTTGGCACTGTTCAGCGCCTTCATCACCCACTCGCAAAACCTGATGCGCGCACTGCCCGAGTACGCTGATGATTACGATCTGGTCAGTTCAATAACGCTGTTGGACCCTGTGGTTTACACCGCGCTGTTCATGGGTGCTGTGCTTCCCTTCCTGTTCTCGGCGATGACGATGAAGAGCGTGGGTTCTGCTGCGTTCGACATGATCGAAGAAGTACGTCGCCAGTTCCGCACCATCCCGGGTTTGATGGAAGGCACAGGCCGTCCTGACTACGCAACCTGCGTTGCCATCTCCACACAGGCAGCCCTGCGCGAGATGATTGCCCCCGGCATTCTGATCATCGGTTCGCCGCTGTTGGCCGGCTATCTGTTCGGCGTACAAGCGGTAGCGGGTATTCTGGCTGGCTCCTTGGTCACCGGTGGTGTACTCGCGATCGCCTCTTCCAACAGTGGTGGCGCGTGGGACAACGCGAAAAAATACATCGAGAAAGGCAATCATGGCGGCAAGGGCTCCGATTGCCACAAGGCTGCTGTAGTAGGTGACACCGTAGGTGATCCGCTGAAAGACACCTCCGGTCCTTCGCTGAACATCCTGATCAAGCTGTCGGCAATTTTGTCGCTGGTGTTCGCGCCGTTCTTCGTGAATCTCGGCGGTATCCTGCTGTGATAGTCACTGCTCCATGATTGACACGGAAAGGGGGCATACAGCCCCCTTTCTGCTTTTGGCAATAACCCCTGATTTTTAGAGACTTTTATGAGCGCTACTCGCGTCCAACCCAACATTGGTCCCAACCTGCGCCAAATCAGCCACATTGTTGTAGTTGCCTCCGGCAAGGGCGGTGTGGGCAAGTCCACTACGGCAGTGAACCTGGCGCTGGCGCTGCATCGCCAGGGCGCGAGGGTGGGCTTGTTCGATGCCGATATCTACGGCCCCAGCCAGCCACTGATGCTGGGGGTTACAGGTCGCCGCCCGCAGATTGTCAATGGCAATCAGATGGTGCCGATCACGGCGCACGGCATCAAGTGCAACTCGGTAGGCTTTTTGGTGGATGACAACCAGGCCATGGTGTGGCGCGGTCCAATGGTGGTGGGTGCCTTCAACCAGATTCTCAACGACACGTTATGGGGTGAGCTCGACTACCTCATCATCGACATGCCGCCCGGTACTGGCGACATCCAGCTGAGTCTCGCGCAATCAGTGCCGGTTACAGGTGCTGTCATCGTCACCACGCCCCAGGATGTCGCGCTGCTCGACGCCAAACGTGGCATCGAGATGTTCCGCAAGGTGCAGGTGCCGATACTCGGGGTAGTGGAAAACATGGGCCTGCATATATGCAGCCAGTGCGGCCACAGCGAACATATTTTCGGAGAAGGCGGTGCTGATCGCATCGCCCATGCCTATGACGTCGAAGTGCTGGGATCGTTGCCGCTGGATGGCAAAATCCGTGCGCAGTGCGACGCTGGTACGCCGGCTGTGGCAGCAGAGCCCAACAGCAAAGTCTCGCAGATCTATGGCCAGATCGCGTTACGCATCAGTGCGCAGTTGGCGGGCATCGGCAAACCCGGCAGTGATATGCCGAGTATCAGCGTCAGCGATGATTGAACTGATGACTGATCAGTTGCCCATCTTCTCGCGCAGGTAACGAAACAGCTTGCGCGCAGACGGTGGTGATTCACTTTGATCTTGCTCTTTGCGGGTTTGGCGCACCAGTTGGCCCAACACTTGGGCATCGAACTGAGGGTACTGGGCCAGCACCTCGGTTAGTGTCTCATTGTCGCCATTGAGCAGGCGATCCCGCAGTTGCTCGATCTGGTGGAAGCGCCGCTTCTCCATCTCGACGTTCAAGTTCAGCTGCTGATGGATACGCTCTACAACGTCGTCATCAAGATCGCGCATCAGTTTGCCGATGAACTGCAACTGGCGTTTCTGTGCGCCGTGACTGTTCGGCAGCTTGCGGTATTCGGCAAGCGCCGCCAGCAGTTTTTCCGGCAATGCGCATTTGGCCACCTTACCCGGTGTTGCAGTAATCAGCTGTTCTCCCAGCTCCTGCAACGCGGCTGAATCACGTTTAAGCTGACTTTTGTTGGGCCTTACAGCCAGCTCTTCCCCTGGGTTCTTTCTCATGCGGATGTCTCAATAAAACAGCGTAGCTAGACCGAGGAACGACAGGAAGCCGACCACATCAGTAATTGTCGTCAATACCACACCACCGGCAAGGGCCGGATCAATGTGCATCGCTTTCAGAAGCAGCGGCAGGAAGGCACCGGACAGGGCGGCCACCAACAGGTTGATAATGATGGCGCTGCCGAAGATCACGCCAAGAGTCCAATCGGAGAACCACCAGACGGCAGTGCCGCCCGCGACCACTGCAAGCAGCAAGCCGTTGAGAGCTGCCACTGCCAGTTCGCGATTCAACAGCCACATAGAGTTGGACGCGCCGATCTGGCCAAGCGCGATACTGCGAATCACCAGCGTCTGGGTCTGGTTGCCGGCAACACCGCCCATACTGGCAACGACTGTCATCAAGGCAGCCAGTGCGACCACGTGATTGATGGTCGCCGAGAACTGACTGATGACGGAGGACGCCATGAAGCAGGTCACAAGGTTGATGAGCAGCCACACTGCGCGACTTTTTGCAGTGCGCACCACAGGTGCGAAGGTGTCTTCTTCATCGCCAAGGCCGGCCATGCTCTTGATTGAATGCTCGGATTCTTCGCGGATTACGTCGACGATATCGTCAATGGTTATACGCCCCAGCAGCTTGCCGTGCTCATCAACCACGGGAGCAGATACCCAGTCCATGCGGACGAATTTGTGCGCAATTTCCTGCTGGTTCATCGTTACAGGAATCGCTTCGGCGGCGGTGTCCATGATGTCCTGTACGGTAAGGTCTGGATCCGACACCAACAGTTTGCGCAGTGGCAGCACCCCAACCAGCATATCGTTGCGATCGACCACCCAGATGCTATCTGTCATTTCAGGAATTTCGTCGTGGCGGCGCAGATAGCGCAACACCACGTCGAGCGTGTGGTTGCGGCGCACGGTGATGGTGTCGGTGTTAAGCAGTCCGCCCGCAGTGTCTTCGGGATAGGACAGGACGGCTTCGAGCCGCTTGCGGTCTTGGGCTCGCATGTTGCCCAGCACCTGCTGGATTACCTGTTCTGGCAGGTTTTGCAGAATGTCAGCGGTGTCGTCGGTGTCGAGGCCTTCGGTGATCGATACCACTTCGGCCGGGCTCAATTTTTCGAGAATGTCCGTCTGCAGATCAATGTTGAGATAGTTGAGGACATCGCCGATGTTGTCTTTGTCGATCAACGCCCACAGCACTTCGCGCGTTTTCTTCGGCGATGATTCGAGCAGATGGGATATGGTGGGCGCTGGGAGGTGGTTCAGCATCCGCCTTACCTGCGCCAAAGAACCGCTTTCCAGCGCATCGGTCAACGCCAGCAAGCGGGCCTGGGTGTGTTCGCTGTGGTTGGGGAGGGTGAACTCGCTCACGTTGACCGCGACCGGCTGTTCACCGGTTACTCTTCACCGAAGCGCTGGGCCAGCAGTGACTGAATTGCCTGTAAGGCGGCCTGCTCATCGGTGCCATCAAGCACGAGGTTCAATTCGCTGCCGAGCGGTGCTGCCAGCAACATCAGCGACAGGATACTCTTGGCATCGACCATGCGATCACCGGTGCCCAGTTGGATCCTGCTCTGGAATGCAGCTGCGGTGGCTACCAGTTTGGCAGCAGCCCTGGCGTGCAAGCCGGCTTTGTTCGGGACTGTAATAGTCGTGCTGATCATGGGCCTGTCAGACTAATTCCTTGTGGCGAACCTGCACATTATAGCCGCAGGCCTGGAAATGCCGGCCAAGTTTTTCGCATAGAAACACCGATCGGTGCTGGCCTCCGGTGCAGCCTATTGCCACCGTGATATAGCGGCGATTGTTCTCTTCGAAGCGCGGCAGCCATTGCTCGAGATACGCGGAGATGTCGTTGCACATCGCCTGCACTTCCGGCTGGCTTTCGAGATAATCAATGACAGGTTGATCAAGCCCGCTGTGTGGGCGCAAGGCATCAATCCAGTGCGGGTTGGGCAGACAGCGGGCGTCGTACACCATGTCCGCATCGACCGGTACGCCATACTTGAAACCGAAGGACTGGAACTGCAGCGCAAGCCCCTTCCCATCGGTGCCCGCAATACGGCTGCGCACCATGTCACGCAACTGGTGAATGGAGAATCCGCTGGTATTGATCGTAAGGTCGGCAATGCCGGCGATTGGTTCGAGCAGTTGTTTTTCGTGTGCCACTGCTTCCATCAGTCCCATCTGATGATTGGTAAGTGGATGCTTGCGGCGGGTTTCGCTGAAACGCTTGATCAGGATGTTGTCTTCGGCGTCGAGGAAGATGATCTGGCAATCGACCGCGTCGGCTCGCAGCGAAGCGTAGATCTGGGGGAAGCGCAGCAGGTCTTCTGGAATGTTGCGCGCATCAATGCTGACGGCGACGCGGGCCAGATGAAGGCGCTCATCGGACAGTCGCTTCGCCAGTGCTGGCAACAGACTGGCCGGGATGTTGTCGACACAGTAGTACTCAAGGTCTTCCAGCAGGTGCAGGCAAGTGGTCTTGCCCGAGCCAGAGCGGCCGCTGACGATGATCAGTTTCATGTTGCACCTCCTCCGGGGCTGCCCAAGCTATGCCTCGGCATACAGCAGCTTGTGCGCGTTTCAGCCCAACTGCTTGCGTTCGTTAGACGGCGCTATGCCAAGGGATTCCCGGTATTTTGCAATGGTGCGGCGAGCGACACGAATGCCCTGGTCAGCCAGCACGTCGGCAATCTTGCTGTCACTCAGCGGCTTGCGGGTGTTCTCGGAATCGACCAGCTTTCTGATGATTGCGCGGATGGCAGTCGATGAACATTCGCCACCGGTATCCGTATCAACGTGGCTCGAGAAGAAGTATTTCAGTTCGTAGATGCCCCGCGGCGTGTGCATGTATTTCTGGGTGGTCACGCGGGAAATGGTGGATTCATGCATGCTGACGGCTTCGGCGATATCCCGCAGTACCAGTGGTTTCATCGCCTCTTCGCCGTAGTCGAGGAAATTCTTCTGGTGCTCGACGATCTTGCCGGCCACCTTCAGCAGTGTTTCGTTGCGGCTTTGCAGGCTTTTGATGAACCAGCGCGCCTCCTGCAGACTGTCACGCAGGAACGCGTTGTCGTGTTCGCGGCCGCGGCCGGCGAGGGCAGCATAAGTGGGATTCACGCGCAAACGCGGCGCCGTTTCCGGATTCAGTTCTACCTTCCACCGGTTGTTCTCCTTTTTGACGAACACATCGGGAATCACATAGCTGGTTTCGGATGGCGTGATCTCGGCCCCAGGACGCGGATTCAACGTCAGGATGACATCCATCGATTCTTTCAGTTCCGCTTCCTTGATCCGCAGTCGCCGCATGATTGTGTTGTAGTCGTGGCTGGCGAGTTGCGGCAGGAACTCGTCGATGATGCGGATGGCTATCGCTACGCCTGGGTAGCCGGCGTCGAACTGGCGGATCTGTATGGACAGGCATTCTCTCAGGTCGCGGTAGCCCACACCGATCGGGTCGAATTGCTGCACACGATGCAGCACGGCGAGGACCTCGTCTTCTTCAATACCGGTCTGGCCCTGCTCGTTGTTGAGGCCACTGACAATGGCTTCGATCGTCATTGTCAGCATGCCGTTGCTGTCAATGGCGTCAACCAGCGTGGTGGCTATCAGTTTGTCACGGGCTGTCATCGGCGTGAGATTCAGCTGCCAGCTCAGGTGATCCTGCAGTGTCAGGCCAGCGCTGTTGCGGGTTTCAAAATCGCTGGAAGGTTCGTCGCTGTCATTACTGGAGCCGGAAGACATCGGCTGGTTATCGACATAGATATCGTCCCAACTGGTGTCTACCGAGAGATCTTCGGGAATGTCCTGATCGTTCCAACTCTCATCGGAATTAAAGTCGGGGGCTTCGGCGTAGTCGCCGCCTTCGGAAGTGGAGGTGACTTCCGGCACCTCTGGCTCCTGGCCTGATGGGCCGCTGCCACCTTCGTCGCCTCCGGAATTGTTGCGGAATTCAGCACCTTCGAATTCTTCATCAATTTCCAGCATCGGATTGGTTTCGAGCGCTTCCTGGATTTCCTGTTGCAAATCCAGTGTCGACAGCTGCAACAGCTTGATCGCCTGCTGCAGTTGCGGCGTCATTGTGAGCTGTTGTCCGAGCTTTAACTGCAACGACAATTTCATGGTGGAGCTACTGCCTGCACTGGAATCCGGTGACTGGCCCCGCCTTGGCGGAGGGAGGGGATGTGGTGTACTAAACGAGTCAGAGGTCGATGTTAGCAAAACTCATGCCGCTGTCACTACAGCGGGGCAATCCGGACTCCGGAATCCAGACTCTACATGCGGAAATTGTCGCCGAGATACACAGAACGAACTTCAGCATTGGCGAGTATCTGTTTGGGTGTGCCTTCAGCCAGGATGCGGCCGGCGTTGACGATGTAGGCGTGCTGGCAAATATCCAGTGTTTCCCTCACGTTGTGGTCGGTAATCAACAAGCCGATACCTCGCAAACTGAGGCTGCGGATGATCTGCTTGATGTCGTTGACCGAGATCGGATCCACGCCGGCAAACGGCTCGTCCAGCAGGATGAATGCGGGCTCAGTGGCCAATGCGCGGGCGATTTCAACCCTTCGGCGCTCACCGCCAGACAGACTCATGCCAAGGCTTTTACGCAGGTGGCCAACGCTGAATTCTTCCAACAGCCGGTCAAGCGCTTGCTGCCGTCCCAGGCGGTCGAGGTCAGGCCGGGTTTCCAGAATTGCCATAATGTTGTCGGCCACCGACAGCTTGCGGAAGATCGATGCTTCCTGCGGCAGGTAACCGATGCCGGCGCGGGCACGTTCGTGCATTGGTGCCTTTGAAAGGTTGAGACCATCAAGCAGCACTTGGCCACCGTCTGCCGCCACCAAACCAATAATCATGTAGAACGATGTGGTTTTGCCGGCGCCGTTGGGGCCGAGCAGTCCAACTATCTGGCCGCTTTGCACCTGCAGCGAGGTGTCGTGAACGACTTGCCGGCCCTTGTAGTTCTTGGCCAGATGCAAAGCCTGCAGCAGATGGGCGGTCATGGCACGCCCGGGGTGGGCGGCATCGACATGCGTACCGGTAGCCCGTCGGCCGAGCCGCTGGCATTCGCGCGCCGCGTGTCGAGGTTGTAGTCGATGTGTGGAGCGCTCATTGTGTTGCCGGCCTGATTGAATTCGGCACCGGTTTCTATCCTCAGTACGCGGGTGCTGTTGTCAAGTGTGATCAACTCTCCGCTCGCATGTATCAGCTCCTGGTCGGCCGCAGGTTGTTGCTGGAAACGCGCGGGTTTGCCGCTGGCTGTGACCGACTGCAGCACTTCGTTCTTGCGTACGATGCGGATTTCCGCGCCCGTGATGACGAGGGTGCCTTGGCTGACAGTTGCCGGCTTGGCATCACTGCCGTGGTAGATCACGATGCCTTCCTCCAGCAGTAATTCGCTCGACAGTGACTCGGTTTCAATCGGTTGCGTTGCATCCTCCGGCAGCGCGATTGCCATGGCTGACAGCAACAGCAGGCACAGGCCGCTTGTAACCGAAAGCAAAGCTGCAAAATAATCACGGCGCATGGGTGCCTCGTACCTGGTTCAACAGGGTCAGGTGGTTGTCCGGTAGGTTCAACTGCATACCGATGCTGCGTAGCCTGGAATCGACTGTTGTCAAAGTGACTGCAGCATCACTGTTGGCCTGCCTCGCTTCGGGAAGAACTGTCATGCTGACTGTCTCCAGCAAGACGCGGCCTGTCTTTGCCAATGTTGTCTGCAATTCAACGTTGTCACGCAAGAGCAATTCATGAGTATTGTCACCTGCGATATGCAAGGTGCCGCTGTTGGCAGTCAGCCCCCAAGGTTCTTGGTCTACTTGATACCAGAGCAGATCGGGGTTGCTCAGCTCGGCGTGGTCGTCTGAGGGGAAATGGGTGGCACGTGAAGCATTCAACGCATAAAGACGCACACCGCCAGCGTCGAAGCGGGTGCTCTGCATGCCATTGATGTAATAGTCATAGGGCGCCCTGAGGTTGGCCGCAAGGGCAGAGGCCTCATCGTTGCCGGCAGGTGCGCAGCCCGCAATAGCCAGTGCCAGCAATGACAGGTTGCGGCGGACAGGCAAACAAATATTCAGGGCTGATGTCAGCATGGGCTAATCCGGTATGCCCGCGTCACACTACGTTTGCCTGCAGCAAGTCATGCATTGTGATGATGCCGGCAAGTTCGCCGCCGTCAGCCATCACGACAAGGCTGTAAACTGTGTAGTCTTGCATGATACGCGCTGCTTCAGATGCCAGCGCCCCTGGCATAATCGATTTGAATTGGCCGGTCATAACGTCAGATACCGAGGTGGCATGGATATCGAGGCCTCGATCAAGCACACGCCGCAAGTCACCGTCTGTGAACACGCCGCAGATAGTGCCTTGGTAGTCAACAACGGTTGTCATGCCGAGTTTCTTTGCGGTGATCTCCAGCAGTGCTTTGCTGATCGGGGTGGTATTGGCCACGCAAGGAATTGTGGCGCCCCTATGCATGATGTCAGCCACTTTCAATAACAGGCGGCGGCCGAGATTGCCGCCGGGGTGAGAAAACGCAAAATCTTCGGCAGTAAATCCGCGGGCTTCCAGCAGCGCCATTGCCACCGCATCTCCCATCACGAGTGCTGCCGTGGTGCTGGTGGTGGGGGCTAGTCCGAGCGGACAGGCTTCTCGTTCTACGCTGACATCAATGTTTACTGTTGCGGCGGTGGCCAGCTCGGAGGCCGGATTGCCAGTCAGAGCGATCAATGCCACGCCCTTGCGTTTCAGTATCGGCAACAATGCCAGCACTTCCGGCGTGGTACCGGAATTCGACAGTGCCAGTACAACGTCATCGCGTGTCACCATGCCAATGTCGCCATGGCTGGCTTCAGCAGGATGGACGAAATAGGCTGGGGTTCCTGTACTGGACAAGGTCGCAGCAATTTTGTTTGCGATATGGCCGGATTTGCCCATGCCCATTACGACAACCCGCCCCTTGCTGGCCAGGATCAGCTGGCAGGCATGCACAAATGACGGGCCAATCCGCTCATGCAGTGCTGCTACCGAATCGCGCTGCAGTTGGATGGTGGAGCGAGCGGTGGCAATGAGGGATTCTGGTGACATGAGGGGAGGCAGATGCAAAAGGCAAGGCAGTGTATGCCAAATGCCACCTTCTGCAAATTGTGGCAAATTGCATACCTCACGGCCCCTGTGGTGATTCCTTGGGAATACCAGAGGCTTTGCGATAGAATCGCGCGCTGTTTCCAACGCTTCCGAACTGTATTTATGGCGATGTCCACCTCTGAAATTTCAGCGCTGCTGACCGCAGCCTTTCCCGATGCCGGCGTGCAGGTTGGTGGTGGTGAGGGTAAGTACCAGGTATTGCTCATCTCCACAGCCTTCGCTGGTCTCAACCGCGTCAAAAGGCAGCAGGCTGTTTACAAAGTGTTGAATGCGCACATCCAGAGCGGTGCGATTCACGCCGTCAATATGCAACTGCAAACTCCGGAAGAAAGCGCAGCTTCAGCATGACAATGTCCGCCATCAACCGCGGCAATCAAACAGCATTTCGAGGAACACGCTAGTGGACAAACTGGTCATCCAAGGTGGCACTCAGCTCAACGGGGAAATCCGCATCGCAGGCGCCAAGAACTCGGCGCTGCCCATCATAGCGTCAACACTGCTGACGTCCGATGTCATCGAAATCGGCAATTTGCCACATCTGTTTGACATCACCACGATGCTCGAGTTGCTCGGCTGCATGGGTGTGGAAACCGTGGTGGGTGAAAAGCTCAATGTGCAGATCAACAGCAGCTCGATCCGCAATTTCAGTGCGCCTTATGAGCTGGTAAAGACCATGCGCGCGTCGATTCTGGTTCTCGGTCCAATGCTGTCGCGCTTTGGCGAAGCCGAAGTGGCGTTGCCTGGGGGATGCGCCATCGGTTCGCGTCCGGTCAACCTGCACCTGGCAGCCATGAAAAAAATGGGCGCGCAAATCAAGATGGAAAACGGTTACATCAAGGCCAACACCCGCGGCAAACGTCTGAAAGGCGCGCACATCCTCATGGACATTGTCACCGTGACCGGCACCGAGAATGTCATGATGGCGGCGACGCTGGCTGAGGGGCAGACGATTATTGAAAACGCAGCGCGCGAACCGGAAGTGGTAGATCTTGCCCACTGCTTGCGCGCCATGGGTGCCGACATCAGTGGCGAAGGTACTGCAACAATTACAATCAATGGTGTCGAGAGATTGCACGGCGGTAGTTATCCAATCATGCCCGATCGTATCGAAACAGGTACCTATCTGATTGCTGCTGCTGCCACTCGCGGCCGCATAAAGGTGAAGGATACCCGTCCCAATATTCTCGAAGCTGTTTTGTCGAAATTGGAAGAAGCCGGGGCCCAGATTGAGATTGGTCCCAACTGGATCACGCTCGACATGCATGGGCAGCGTCCAAAAGCCGTATCACTGACGACCGCGCCGTATCCGGCGTTTCCCACCGACATGCAGGCGCAGTTCACTGCGCTCAACGCTATTTCGGAGGGCTCGGGTTCCATCACTGAAACCGTGTTTGAGAACCGCTTCATGCACGTGCATGAGATGAACCGCATGGGCGCCGATCTGCGCGTCGAAGGCAATACCGTTATCTTTCGTGGTGTAGCTGCCTTGAAAGGGGCGCCGGTAATGGCAACGGATTTGCGTGCGTCTGCGAGTCTTGTCATCGCGGGCCTTGTGTCCGAGAGCGAAACCACGGTTGATCGCATCTACCACATTGATCGTGGCTATGAGTGTATCGAAGAAAAACTGCAATTGTTGGGTGCCAAGATACGCCGGCTGCCTTCCTGAGTCTGGTCTGTTATGTCGTCGCAGAAACTTGTAATTGCCCTGACCAAGGGACGCATTCTCGAAGAAGTATTACCGCTGCTGGAAAAGGCCGGCGTCATTCCGGCTGAGGACATCAGCAACAGTCGCAAGCTGTTGTTCGACAGTAACCTGCCTGATGTGCAGCTTATGGTTATTCGCGGCTCCGACGTGCCGACCTACGTTGAGCTCGGCAGTGCGGATATCGGCATCGCCGGCAAGGACATGATTCTGGAATACGGTTCGCAGGGTTTCTATGAGCCGGTGGATCTGCGAATTGCCTGCTGCCGATTGATGACAGCAGCCCCGGTAGGCGCGAAGCTCGACAGTCCGCGTCTGCGTGTGGCGAGCAAGTTCGTCAACATTGCCAAACAGTACTTCGCGCGGCAGGGTCGGCAGGTGGATCTGATCAAGTTGAATGGTGCGCTGGAGTTGGCGCCACTGATCGGCTTGGCCGATTGCATTGTCGATATTGTTGACACTGGCAAGACGTTGAAAGCGCACGGATTGGAGCCGCGCGAGTTGATTGCCGAAGTCAGCACGCGCGTCATAGTCAACCGGGCGGCTATGAAGATCAAACATGCACGAGTGCAGGCTTTTTTACAGCGCTTGCAAGCAGCGGTAGCCTCAACATGAATGCCGTTACAGTTAAAAGGCTTGATACTGGCACCGCCGATTTTGCAGTCCACCTGCGCGAGCGTCTGGCATGGGATTCGTTGTCGTCACCAGAAGTTGAAGCGCGTGTGAATGACATACTGCGCGACGTCCGGCAGCGTGGCGATGCCGCAGTGCTGCACTGGACCAACAAATTCGATAACTTGCAGGCGGCCGACATCCTGGCTCTGCGCATTGATAATGACCGCATGAAGGCGGCACTGCGCAATCTGCCAGCAGACCAAGCCGGTGCTTTGCGCACGGCAGCAGACCGCATTCGTGCGTACCACGAGAAACAGCTACAGCGTTCCTGGCGCTATACCGATGCCGATGGTTCCAGCTACGGCCAACAAATCACACCACTTGATCGCGTTGGCATGTATGTGCCCGGCGGCAAGGCCAGTTATCCATCCACGGTATTGATGGATGCGATTCCAGCGCGGGTGGCAGGTGTAAAGGAAATCATTGCAACGCTACCGACGCCCGGTGGTGTCATCAACGATCTGGTATTGGCTGCCTTGGCACTGGCCGAAGTGGATATGGTATTCACGGTGGGGGGGGCGCAAGCGATTGCAGCACTGGCCTATGGTACTGCCACGATTCCTGCGGTCGACAAGATCGTTGGTCCCGGCAATATCTACGTCGCCACCGCCAAGAAGGCGGTGTTCGGCAGGGTCGGCATCGATATGGTGGCGGGCCCTTCCGAAATCCTGGTGATCTGCGATGGACAGACCAATCCCGATTGGATTGCGATGGATTTGTTTTCGCAGGCCGAGCACGACGAAGACGCACAGTCCATTCTGGTGAGTCCTGATGCGGCATTCCTCGATCGAGTGCAGGTCAGCATCGACAAGCTACTGCCCGGCATGGAACGGCGCGAGATCATCCATGCTTCGCTTGAGCGTCGCGGGATGTTCATCAAAACGCAGGATCTCGCCGAGGCAGTGCATGTATGCAACCTGGTAGCGCCCGAGCATGTCGAAGTATCTGTTGCTGATCCCGAAGCACTGTTGCCACTCATTCGTCATGCTGGCGCCATTTTCATGGGGCGGCATACTTCGGAGGCGTTGGGTGATTACTGCGCTGGCCCCAGCCACGTGCTGCCTACATCGGGCACTGCGCGCTTCTCGTCGGCGCTCGGTGTATATGATTTCCAGAAGCGTTCATCGGTGATTTTCTGCAGCGAAACAACAGCGATGCAGTTGGCGCAGCCCACCTCAGTGCTGGCGCGCGCCGAAAGTCTGACGGCGCATGCGCGCGCTGCTGAGCTGCGTGATCCGAACTGGAAACGATAACCCGGCTTACTGTTGTATTTCCTGCCCTGCTGTTTGGTCTTCCACTGAGTCAGCGATGCGCTCAACACCAGAGAAGTTCGGACGGCCGACGCCAAGTATCGTTGGAAGCTGCACGAATCCACCATCGCGGTAGATTTCCAGGACAATCAGTTTACCTGCCGGACTGCCGCTGATCAGCGAGATGGCACGATTGGCTTCGCTGCGGTCCTTGTCGTCCTGGATGATGATTTTTTCATTGTCGACACCGGTGATGATGTCGCCCTGTTGCATTCCCGCCTTGTCGGCAGGACCGCCGGGCACGACTTCGTTGATGATAAAACCCTGTATGGGTTCCCCTACAAGGTCCCTGCCGCTCTGCAGCGACAGCGCATTGGTGTCGACGCCCAGATAGCCGCTGGTGCTGGTCGCCAGATAGTCCTCCAGCAGATCCATCGCTCTGCCGGCCGCAACTGCAAAGCTGATGCCTTCGGAACCACCCGATTCCGACACGATGGTGGAATTTATGCCGATCAGATCGCCGTTGACGTCAACTAATGCACCGCCGGAATTGCCGGGGTTTATGGCCGCATCGGTCTGCACGACGAAGCTGTCGTCGCGGCTCCACAGCCCACTTACGATACCGGCACTCACCGATTGGCCGATGTTGCGCGGGTTGCCTATCGCCAGTACCACATCCCCTGTCTCAAGTTTGGCCGGGTCGC
The DNA here is from genome assembly GCA_903887045.1 of uncultured Gammaproteobacteria bacterium. Classification (GTDB taxonomy): domain Bacteria; phylum Pseudomonadota; class Gammaproteobacteria; order Pseudomonadales; family Pseudohongiellaceae; genus CAILUG01. The sequence continues at coordinate 18,278 of CAISOD010000078.1, forward strand.
TGAGCACGACGAAGGGCAGGTTGGTACGATCGATCTTCAACAGGGCGAGATCGTTTTTCTCGTCGAGTGCGATCAGGTTGCCTTCCAAGGCATCGCCGCCGCTAAGTGTGACCGTTATCTTGCTGGAGAAGGTGCGGGTGTCGGGATCATCACCAAAAAACACGTGATAGCTGGTGACGATGTAGCCTTCCGGGCTGATGATGACTCCGGAGCCGAGGCTGGTGGCGTCGTCCTCTACCATCTCAGCTACCAGCACTGGCAAATTGGGCGCGATGGGCCGAACCTCTCTGCGCTCAAAAAGATTGAGCGAGTTGATGCTGACAACGGCAGGCGCAGCTTTCTTGATAGCCGGGCTGTAGGACACTGGCGCCACCATTTGCGGGGGCGCTTGCACAGCAATCTGTTCAGGTGCTGGCAGATAATGCGCCAACGCCGGAACGTGACTGAAGATCCGCGGTGCCAGCAGGAGGGCTGCAGCAAAGCTGAAGCCAGCCAGTGCAGGCCAGAGCAGGTAGGTAAGCCAGTGCTTCATCGGTGATTCGCTGCTCCGCGCAGGGTGGGATGCGCTTCAAGTTCCGTTATTACAGGCCGCCAGTATAATGCCGGGAACCTTGTGCTGCTATTTCCCTGCCATGCCCAGCGATTCCCGTCCCGTTTATTCCACTGCCAGTGGCCGTCTGTGTCCTGACTGCCAGAATCCGCTGGACAGCTGTCGTTGCAAGGCTTTGCGCCAGCAAGTGGTAAAAGGTGATGGCATCGTGAGGGTGGCGCGTGAGACCAAGGGCAGGGCTGGGAAGGGGGTTACGCTCATCAAGGGATTGCCACTCACCGAGCCCGATTTGAAAGCCATCGCCACTCGTATGAAGCAGTTTTGTGGGACCGGCGGCACCATCAAAGACGGAGTAATCGAAATCCAGGGTGACAATCGTGACAAATTGCTGGCTTGGTTGCTGGCTGAAGGATACAAAGCCAAAATGGCTGGTGGTTGATAGTTGCGCTTGCGCTTGCGGTTGATAGTTGAGAGGAATGTCAAATGGATAGCAGAATTGAACTCGAGGCCGCAGCTTTTCGTCGCCTGCTGGCGCATCTGGACAGCCGCAAAGATGTCCAGAATATCGATTTGATGAACCTCGCTGGCTTCTGTCGTAACTGTTTGTCGAAGTGGTACCTGGCCGCTGCCGCTGAGCGTGGTGAGACCATCAGCTACGACGCCGCACGGGAAGTCGTATACGGTATGCCTTATGAAGAGTGGAAACAGCGATACCAGCAAGAATCGACAGCTTCGCAACAGCAGCAGTTTGCTGCACAAAAACCTTCGCACTGAGGGTGGATAAGTGGATCAAGAGCGTGACCGATGAGTGACATCGACAAAGACAAGCGGGCACAGGCACTCAACCTGCCGCGCAAGTCGTTGCTGCCCGGTTTCGACAGTGGCCGTTTTGAACAGCAGCCTGACTACGATCGTTTGTAGTTACGCTCTTATGTGGTCGAAGCAGCCGGCCGCCGTGACAACCGCATCAATCTACGTATCTCCGGCAAAGATTTCACCGAACTGCAACGACAGGCTTTGGCGGAAGACATTCCCACTCAGTCGCTGATTGCCAACATCGTTCACCAGTATGTGCAGGGCACATTGATGGATGTCAGTCGTGGCAGTAAAACAGCGGGTCGCGAGGCCAAGGATGCTGCTGCAGACAGCGGTAGCGACACCCTTACCCCATCGAAGTAACAGCCTGTTCAGGCTTTCGGCAGTGGCACCAGCCGTGCTTCGCGCACGTTGATGTTGTCCCACACCTTGCCGCTGACGTAAGGATCATTCTTCAGTACGGCATCGAGCGCGGCACGGTCAGGGAATTCCAGATGCAGAGTCGAACCAATCATTTTGCCGGTGTCATCAAGAATGGCACCGCCGCTGAGAAAGTGGCCTTGTGCGATCAGCAGCTTTACGCCCTGAAGATGGGCTTCGCGTTGTGACATCCGGCGCTCCAGCGCGCTGGCGTCGGTGAAATCCATGGCGGTGACAACGAACTGCATGTGGGCGGACTCCGGACGTTAATCAGGCTTCGCTGATGTACTTGGTGATCAGGCAGGCGTCGAGACCTTCAATGCCTTCCTCGCTGCCGTGGCCGCTCTCCTTGATGCCACCAAACGGCGATTCCGGTACCGAGATCGCAAACGTGTTGAGGCCCAGCATGCCAGCCTCCAACTGCTCGCCGAGCAGTTTCAAACGCTTGCCGTTTTCGGTAAAGGCAAAAGCCGCAAGGCCGTACGGCAGACGGTTGGCTTCGCTAATGACAGCATCGAAATCGGTGAAGGGATTCAGCAGCGCAACCGGGCCGAACGGTTCCTCGTTCATGATGCGCGCACTGTTCGGGATGTTGGAGAGCACAGTCGGTTTGTAGAAAAAGCCGGGGCCGGGAATTGCTTCACCACCGGTATGCAGCCTGGCGCCGTGGGCGAGTGCGTCCTGGATCAATGCATGCACAGACTCGCGGCGACGGGCATGGATAAGTGGCCCCATGCCGACGCTTTCGTCGAGCGGGTTGCCGACTTTGACCTTGTTGATGCGAGCAGTGAAACCTTCAACAAACTTGTCGAAGATCGAGGCATGGATGAAGTATCGCGTCGGGGACACGCACACCTGACCGCCATTGCGGCACTTGGCTGTTGCACACATGTCCAACACTTGTTCGAGATTGACGTCATCAAACACCAGCACCGGACCATGACCACCCAGCTCCATCGTTGTGCGGATCATTTTCTCGGCGCAGATTTTCACCAGTTCCTTGCCGATCGGAATCGAACCGGTGAAACTGAGCTTTCGGATTACGCCCGAGCGCAGGATATACGGGCAAATTTCGGACGGTACGCCAAACACCAGATTGACGACTCCATCCGGCACGCCGGCTTCTTGCAGCGCTTTCACCATCAGGATGGCTGAAGCCGGCGTATCTTCTGCCGCTTTCAAAACGCAAGAGCAGCCAGCACCGAGTGCGGCGCCCAGCTTGCGGGCCGGGTTGCCCTGCGGAAAATTCCACGGCGTAAACGCAGCGACGGGTCCGATAGGCTGTTTGACGACCAGGTGACGCGTGCCCGGCTGGCGCTGGGTCAGCACGCGGCCATAGGCGCGACGGCCTTCTTCGGCGTACCACTCGAGCACTTCAGTAGCCATGTGCAGTTCGATACGCGATTGCGCAATAGCTTTGCCCGATTCCATCGACGCCACACGCGTGATGCGATCGCCCTGAGCGTTCAGTAGCGCAGCGGCTTTGCGCAGTATTTCACCGCGTTTTTCCGGCATGTAACTGCGCCATACCTTGAAACCCTTCTCGGCTGCGGCCAGTGCACGATCAAGATCGGCGGTAGTGGCGTGTGGCAATTCCCCCAGTACCTCGCCGGTGGCGGGATTCAGTACCGATTCGCTCTGGCGGGCGCCTTTGGATATCCATTCGCCCCCGATGAAAAGCTGCAGTTCGGGATAGAGGTTCTGGGGGGTGGACATGGATTGAGCTCCTTGCTTGCGGAGAATTTTCGTGGGGCATCATGATCCCGCAAAATCACGTTGCTTGCACGCCGGCCTATTCAGGGCATTGCTGCGCTGGCGTATCATGCCGCCGGTCTGCTTCTACCAGCTGCTTCCCCCCACTTGTTACCGACTGCCGGAGTTCTCCATGTCAACGATCCCCTTCAGCAACCAATACAAACGCATCGCCACCGAAGAAGCTTTCGCGCCGGCCGATCTGATTGTGCGCTATCGCAAGCTGTATGAGAGCCGGAGCTTCGATGATCCGGGTTTCGACAGTCTTTGGGGATTTTACTCATCGTCAACGGCGGCACGCCCGACCTTCATCCGCGAGAAGCTGGCCGATCTTGATGCACTGCGTATTGCTGACATGGATGCCACTGGTATCGATCATCAGATCATCGCACTGACCTCGCCCGGCGTGCAGGTGTTCGAGCGCGACACTGCCGTATCACTGGCGCGTGAAAGCAATGACATTCTTGCCGCCGCTGTACGCAAGCACCCGACGCGTTTCACCGGCATGATCGCCATTGCACCGCAGGCTCCTGAACTGGCGGCGCAGGAACTGCAGCGCTGCAAGGCACTGGGTTTCCGCGGCATCATCATCAACTCGCATACGATGGGCGAATACCTTTCGGACGAGAAGTTCTGGCCGATATTCGAAGCCGCCGAAGCACTGGATCTGCCAATCTACCTGCATCCGAACACACCTCCCAAGAGCATGATCGGTCCGATGGTGGAAGCTGGACTTGACGGCGCCATCTTCGGCTTCGGTGTTGAAACCGGCTTCCACATGTTGCGAATCATCACCGCCGGCGTGTTCGACCGCTTCCCCAAACTGCAAATCATCATCGGCCACATGGGCGAAGCCCTACCGTATTGGTTGTACCGCCTTGAGTACATGCACAACGCCGGCGTCAAAGCAGCACGTTACGAGTGCTTGAAACCACTGCAGAGGAAGATTGGTGATTATCTGCGAGAGAATGTTTACGTCACCAACAGCGGCATGGCATGGGAGCCCGCCATCAAGTTTGCCCAGCAGATTTGTGGCGTTGATCGCGTGATGTACGCAATGGATTACCCGTACCAGTACACCCCGCAGGAAGTAATAGATCTCGACAACATGACGATGGATATCGCCACCAAGAAGAAGTTCTACCAGGACGTCGCCGAGAAGGTATTCAAACTGGTTTGAACCGGCACCTCCAATTTTTGCCAACCGTAAGTTTTTCCCTGAAATACTGATAGTTGGGTTGCGTTGAACCACCATTTGGCTACTTGTTAACCAGTGGTTGGTGGTGTTGTGTCCCGCAGTGTCCATGAAGGTTTCACCGAGCGCTTCCAGCAGGCGCTTGGTGAAGCTGGCCTAGCATCCAAAACCCAGAAGGAGCTTGGGCGCCTGTTTGGTGTGTCTGGTCAGGCTGTCAACAAATGGCAGAGCGGCGAGTCCATTCCCACCGCCGAGAGAGCACCGCTGATTGCCAGGGTGCTCAAGGTCAGGCGGGCTTGGTTGCTCGATAACGAACTGCCAATGCGCACTCTGGAAGGCGGTATCACTGAAACCGGTAAAGGCTACGGCGCCACACCAGAACTGCGGTTGTCCTGGGAAGAGCATCAACTGCTGACCCAGTTCCGCCAATTACCGAAGCGCGTGCAAAAGGACTGGCTGAGGTTGCTCACGGGCGTGGGCGAAGTACTCGAAAAGCAGTCATCAGAACAGGAAAAGGGGCTTTAAAGCCCCTTTTCGTGTTTTTAACTGCCCGGTTTGTTTCAGAACGGATACTTGTTCTGGCCGGTCTGGATCGTGATCCACTTCAATTCGGTCAGCTCGTCCATCGAGAAGTGACCGCCTTCACGGCCGAAGCCGCTGTCTTTGACGCCGCCGAACGGAACCACCGGCTCATCACGCACGCTGGGGCCATTGATGTGGACGGCACCCGACTGCAGGCCTTCCGACAAAATGATGGCTTTTTGCAGGTCGTTGGTTAGCACGGCCGACGACAAACCGTAGTCGGAATCGTTGGCCAAGGCCATTGCGTGCAGATAGTCGTTGGCCTTGATGACCGATGCCACAGGGCCAAAGCACTCAGTACGGAAGATACTCATTTCTGGCGTGATGTCGGCTACCACGGTAGGTTCGAACACGTTGTCCTTGAAGTTGCCTCCAGTCAGCAAGCGGGCGCCCTGGGCAACAGCTTTGTCGACTTGCTCCTTGATGAACGGGCCCTGGGTGGTACGGATCAGCGGGCCCACTACCAGCCCGGGTTCGCGCGGGTTGGCGCCAAACTTGATGCCGGCGACCTTGGTTTTGAATTTTTCACAGAACTGGTCATAGATGCCGGCTTCAACAATCACGCGCGAGCCTGTCATACAGATCTGGCCCTGATGCATGAAGTTGCTGAAGGCAGCGGTGTTGACGGCGTAGTCGACGTCGGCATCGTTCAACACAACAATCGGGTTCTTGCCGCCGAGTTCGAGTGCGAATTTCTTGCCGTTGGCAGCAGCTTTGGCGCCCACCTGCCAGCCCACGCGGCTGGAACCGGTGAAAGTGACAAAGCGCACGCGCTTGTCGGTGATGAGTCCGTCGCCGAGATCGGCACCGACCGCAGGAACCACATTGAGTACGCCGGGCGGGAAGCCGGCATCGCGGAACAGTTCACCCAGCTTGAGACCGATTACAGGTGTCATCTCGGAGGGCTTAAGGATTACGGTATTGCCAGCGGCTAGCGCAAAGCCGATCTTGCGGATACCGAGTAGCAGCGGGAAGTTGAAGGGCGCAATCGCCAGCACTGGACCGAGCGGGCGACGGATTGCATAGGATTTAACGCCTGGATAGTCCGACAGGTAGGTTTCACCTTTGATGCGACGGCATTCGCCGGCCATTGAGCGCAGGTAGTTGGGTGTGTGATGGGTTTCGTAACCCGCTTTCAGCAGCGTGGAGCCGGCTTCGTCGATCAGCACATCCTGCAATTCCTTTGCACGCTCTTCCATCAAGGCCGCAGCTTTGATCATCATCTTTTCGCGCACGCTGGGGGCTACGTCCTTCCAGGTTTCAAATGCCTTGGAAGACGAAGCCAGAACTTTTTCCACATCGGCTTTGCCGGCGTTTTGTACACGAGCGTAGAGAGTGTTGGTGGCGGGATTCATGTCATCGCTGTACATGCCTGATGCAGATGGCGTGTAAGCGTTATCAATGAACAGTTGGTACTCTTGGACGGGGGGCTGGATAGCGGTCATGACAGACTCCGTTACGATTTTTCTGGTTATGGCCTGACTGGGTGCGGCGAGTGCAGCGTCGGTAAAGTAAAGGATAGGGTAGGCAAGATCAAATCCTATTTGGTCAAGGTAAATGCCGGTATTTCCAGTGCGCTGCGCGTTGCCCACAGTGCTGCTTTTGCAGTGACACTACCGGCAAAAAGGGTGAGCGCGGCCCGCAAGCGCAGTTGTGCTGGTATCGCCTCCGAAGCTGCCGTAAACAGGGTGTGGCCATTCCAGCAATGCAACACAAGCGCTGCCAGTTGTAGCAGCGCATAGGCTCCTGCGTCAGCGTAATTTGCTTTCTCTTTTGGCAGGGCCAGCAATGCGCCAACGCGTTGTTGCATCATTTCGCGTACATCGGGCCATGCGGCCGTAAATGGGCTATTGCCCTGTTGCAGTGCTTTGTTGACAAGGACAACCAATTCACCAAGCGCAGCTGCGTTGTCGCCAATTACCTTGCGTTTAGTGAAGTCGAGGGCTTGTATGCCGCTGGTGCCTTCATAGATTGCTGCTACGCGTATATCGCGCGCCATGCGTTCAATTGGATAGTCGTTGGTATAGCCGTAGCCTCCCATCACCTGGATGGCCTGACTGGACACTGTAAACGCAGTTTCGGCATTGATGGTTTTGGCTACCGGCAGGATAAGCTCTGCCAGCGTTTGTAGGTGCTTGGCTGCTTCGTCTTTGCCGATTGTCGCAAGTGCTTCTGCGGTATCGAGCATGCTGGCAGTGCGCAGTGCCAGCGCGCGCATCAATTCGCTGTCGGCGGTCATTTCGAGCAGCATGCGTTGAACATCGGCGTGCTGGATAATGTTGACCGGTGGAGCAAGCGCGTGGCCGCCTTGTGGTCGCTCGCTGGCATAGTTCCAGGCTTGCAGCATGGCGGCATTGGCGACTGCCGCGCCTTGCACCGCCACTGCCAGCCGCATGTTGTTCATCATCACGAACAGTGCTTGCAAGCCGCGACCGGCTTCGCCGATCAATTCGCCACTGGCCTGCTCGAATTCCAGCACACAGGTGGGCGAGGCATGCAGCCCCATTTTGTGCTCAAGCCGCAACACATGAACACTATTGTTCTTGCCATCAAGTAGTTTCGGTACAGCAAACAAGCTTAGTCCGCGGCTGCCGGTTTCACTTCCAGGCAGGCGTGCCAGCACAAGATGCAGGATATTGTCGGTAGCGTCGTGATCGCCGTAGGATATCCAGATCTTCGAGCCGGTCAGTGCATAATGACCATCTGCAGCCGGGTGCGCCATGGTGGTGATGCGGCCTACATCGGAGCCTGCCTGCGGCTCGCTTATCACAATGGTGCTGGCGAGTTGACCGCTTACAAGTCCGGGTACCCAGCGGGCCTGTTGTTCGGCGGTAGCGCTCTTCAGCAGCGCGAGTGCAGCACAGCGCAGATTGATGCAGAGCATGCCCAGCGCCAGGTTAGCGCCATCACACAGTTCCTGCACGGCACTTTGTACTGTTCGAGGCAGACCTAGCCCTTCGATTGCAACTGGAAGGCCCAGTGCCGGAAACCCGAGCTCACACCATTGTTTATAGATTTCCCTGCTGCCTGGTGGCAGCGCAACTTGCCCGTTCAATAAGCGGCAGCCATCGCGATCGCCGCTGGCTGCAAGCGGGACAAGCTGGTCGTTGGCGAACTCCATGGCCGATTCGAGCAATGCCTTTACAGTGGCATCATCTGCTTGGGCAAAAAGTTCATGCAAGGCAAGTCCATCCAATCCGGCCACGTGTTTGAGCTGGAACAGCAGTGCTTCAGTTTGTTCGCGCAGATATGACATCGGTTTCCTCGGGGGGCTTTCACCATATTTGCGCAATGTTATCCGCATTACGCTGACTTCGTGCAACGAGGCTTCCGGTTGCCAATACTCATGGCAGTACATTACTTTACGCAACCTTGTCGCGCGGCACATATTGCGAAGGCATACAGTTTTTCCCAGGCCAAGAAGCCGGACAAAGGAACCAAACTATGACCAACAAAGCGTCAAGAATGAAATTGCTCGCCGCCGGGGTGTTGCTTGCTCAAGCCAGCAGCCTTGCTTGGTCGCAGCCGAGCAGCAACACCCTCGAATCAATTGTCGTTACCGCCGACCGCAAGCAGAGCACGCTGCGCGATGTGCCGGCCAGCATTTTTGCGGTGGGAGGCGACGACATCAAGAAAATCCGTCCCACTCATATCAATGAATTGCTGGCTCGTGTGCCAGGAACCTGGATCAGCCGCGGCAACGGCCAGGAGAGCCTGACGGCGATCCGTTCGCCGGTATTGTCCGGTGCCGGCAGCTGTGGCGCTTTCCAGATGGCGCAGGATGGCATTCCGCTGAGGGCCATCGGCTTCTGCAATGTGAACCAGATGTTCGAATCGAACAGCGAACAAGCGGGTTCTGTGGAAGTTATCCGCGGCCCTGGCAGCATTCTCTACGGTGCCAACGCCTTGCATGGAGCGATCAACGTCATCAGTGATCCGATCAGCGATACCAGCGACAACAGTATTGCCTATGAAGCCGGCCCGCACGATTACAACCGCATTCGTGCCACCAGCAGTGCCACCAGCGGAGCGCAGGGCTATCGCGCCAGCTTCAATGGCACCAGCGATGATGGCTACAAACGCGATTCCGGGTTTGATCAGCAGAAACTGAGTCTGCAGCATCGTTACAGTGGCGACGGTGTGACTGTCACCAGCGCGTTCCACTATACCAACCTCAATCAGGAAACCGCTGGCTTTGTGCAAGGACGCGATGCCTACAAAGACGACAACCTCAAGCGTGCGAATCCGAATCCTGAGTCTTTCCGTGATGCGCGTTCCTACCGGCTCAGCAGCAGAATTGAATGGAGCACCGCTATCGGCAACTTAATTGTGACGCCGTATTATCGTAAAACCGAAATGGAATTCCTGCAGCATTTTCTGCCGGGTGTTCCACTTGAAGAGAACGGCCAGGAGTCTTTTGGTCTGATGACTATGCTGGCCGGCAACAGCGGCAAGCTGTCGTGGCAAACCGGTGTCGATATGGAAACCACTGATGGATTTCTGCGCGAGACCCAAAGTGTTGCGGCTGTGGGTACTGCTGCTGTTGTAGGCACTATTCCGATCGGCAAGCACTACGACTTCCAAGTGGATGCTGGGCTCATATCACCCTATGCGCAGTTGAAGTTCGACATGACCGATTCTGATCAGTTCAGTCTGGGTATGCGTCACGAAATGCTTGGCTATGACTATGACAATTTGATGATCAACGGCCGTAGCCGCGACAACGGCGTGGCTTGTGGTTTTGGTGGATGTCGATTCAATCGCCCAGCGGATCGTTCAGACGATTACGACAACACCTCAGCCCAGTTGGGCTGGATACATGATTTCGCTTCGGGCACACAAGTATATGTGAATGCAGCCCGTGCATTCCGTTCTCCCGACACCAACGAAATCTATCGCTTGCAAGGAGTACAAAACGTTGCCGATCTGGACTCCGAAAATGCCAACAGCTACGAGTTGGGCCTGCGTGGTGCGATCAGCGATCTCAACTATGCGGTAGCGGTTTATCACATGGAAAAGCAGAACGTGATCATCCAAGACAGCAACCGTATCAATATCAGCGGTGCTGAAACCAAGCATCGTGGCATTGAAGCGAATGCTTCCTATAGCATCAACGATAGCCTGTCACTGACAGTGGCTGCGACTTATGCACGTCATACCTACGAAGGCGCTTTGAACCCGGGAACTGTGCAACTGGCTGGTCTGGATATGGATACTGCACCGCGTGTAAGCGGCAGTGCACAGTTGCGCTGGCAGATTTCGCCCGCGCGTAATATTGAGCTTGAGTGGGTACATGTAGGTGAATATTTCACAGATGAAGCGAACACCGCCAAGTATCCGGGGCATGAGTTGGTGAATTTGCGTTACCAGGCTGACTTTGGTGTGCAGTGGTATTACGGTGCCAACGTTACCAACCTGCTGGATACCGACTATGCCGAACGTGCTGATATCGCGTTTGGCAATGAGCGTTATTTTGTGGGTGAGCCCCGCAGTGTGTACCTGATGTTGGGCCACCGATTCTGACAACTAGGGAGTTTCTGCAATCGCCGCAGCACACTTCGGCGATTGCAGGATGTGCTTCAGTTTCAGCTGGTAATGAATCGGTGCAACTCGGTATAGGTTGGGCCGGGGTCCATAAAGAAATTGTGAGCGCCCGGCATTGCCTTGCCTTCGACATTCGTCGCCTCCATCTTCCATATTCCCAATACATCGTATTGCCTGCCCATGGCGGCGTTGTCGCCCCACAGAGCGTTGAGTGGGCATGCGCGGGCACGATGTCGAGTACGGTAAGACTTTCCACTTTGTCAGGATGGTCGAGAGTCAGCCGGTGTGCCACCCGGCCGCCACGATCGTGGCCGGCAAGGTCAAAGCTGCTGAAGCCAAGCTGCTGCATGACGCCGACTTGATCCTGCGCCATGGTGCGTTTTGAGTAGTCGATATGGTTTTCACCACCATCAGGTTTACTGCTCCAGCCATATCCGCGCAGGTCAGGAGCAAGCACAGTGTGGTCTTTCGCCAACTCAACTGCTATCTCTGCCCACGACAAGTGTGAAAGCGGTGCGCCATGCAGAAGCAACACCGGTGGGCCACTGCCGCCAATTACGGTGTGAATGCTTACTCCGTTGGACGTGATTTTTCTGGATTCAAAGCCGGGAAAGTATTTGGCATCGAGATCAGCATCAGCCGGGTCGGTCTGTGCCTCGCTACGGCTTGCCATAGCGCCTAACGTGATACCTGCCGCACCGAGTATTGCGCGCCGGCTCCAATGCGGCATGATGTTTACAGCTGGATTGGTTGTGTTTGTCTGATGCGTCTTTGCAGCAGGCTCTTGACGAAGTAAACGGAGCCTAACTGATACACCAAACAAAAAAAAACCCCGGAATCAAACTGCTCTTCCGAGGCTTTTCAGAGGGGACTTTCGCGATTGCTATCAAAGCCGCCAGAACTACTACAAACTTCAGTAATGGCGGCTTTGATAGGAACCGGATAACCCTTTATGTTTCAAATACCGAACCGTACAGTTCGGTGCGAATGGTAGGGCCGCTGCACCAATCTCGTCAAGCCTTTTTATGCTTTCATTCACAGTTATAGAGTTTATATCTTAAGATGCCCGACCCTTTGACCAAGGTCGCCCATCCGGGCACGCAGTCAAACACAGCAGCAGAGCAACGCATGACCGCAGAAGAAGTAGTCAAACTGAAGCCACGTAGCGCCGATAAACGAGAAGAGGTTCTGGATATCGCCAGCGAGAACTTCCTGAGTAAAGGCTTTGACGGCACCAGCATCAACGTGATGGCACGTGAAGCCGGCATTTCTAAGGAATCAATTTATCGCTATTTCGGCAGCAAGGAAGATCTCTTCATGGCGGTGGTAGAGCGCGAGTTGTCGTTCTATGGCAATGGCATGCTGGAGACTACCAACAATTACGAAGGTGAAAGCCTCAAGCAAGCGCTGTACAAAGTCGCAGAAGCAACGATGCATCTGGTATCAACCGATCGCACGCTTGCGTTGCGTCGACTGGTATTCCAGATGACTGCCACAGGTTCGAAGGTTGGAACCCACTATTACCAGGCCGGTCCTGATGTTGCGTATCGAAACCTTGTGCAGTTGTTCGAATACTACAAGCCAGTGTCGGATTATCCAGTCGACAAGTTGAGCCGTTACTTTCTCTCGATCGTACTGCATCGCGTTGTGTTGCAGCGTGAGTGCGGTGTGCGTGGCAACATGACGGAAGATGAAATCCGAGCCCACTGCACCGAGGCGGTAGAAGATTTCCTGCACGGGTTCTGCAAGCAGGCCTGATTCGATGGATTACTGGTGTCCCAAAGTTGTCGCTTTCGACCCAACAGAGAGCTTCACAACGCTTTTTTCAGAGTACTTTCCTGTTTTTCAAGAGTCCCAAGACTTGCTCCATGCACTCGCCTACGCTGGATGCGCTCGTGTCCAGCATGAGATCTGCGTCCATTGGCGCCTCATAAGGGAACGAGACTCCCGGCACATTGCCTGACGGCAGGGTGGCATCAGCAGCATAGATCCCACTCGGATCGCGCTGTTTACACACATCAAGCGGTGGGTTCAGATAAACGATCAGGCAATTCTCACGACCGATGACGCTGACCGCGTGGGCTCTTGCTTCTGCGCTTGCTGCTACAAAAGCGGCACAGCAGATCAGTCCGGACTCGTTGAGATAGCGTGCGAAATGCGCACTACGCCTTAGGTTTTCTGCTCTACCACGCGCATCATGTGCCAAGTCCTTGCTGAGACCAAGCCGCAAGGTTTTGCCATCCAACACTGTGCTGACACGCCCCATGTCGAACAAGCGACGCTCAAGCGAATGCGCCATTGTGGATTTTCCAGCACCGGAAAGGCCGACGAACATCACTGTAACCGGTTGTTGGCCGTAACGCGCTTTGCGTTCGGCTGGTGTCACATGGCCTTGGTTGATGCTGTGATGTTGGATGACATTGCCATCGCTTTCGATCATGCCTGCAGCAACAGTGACATTGGTTAGTCGGTCGATTACAACAAAGGCACCAGTGCCGCGGTTGCGACGATACGCATCAAAACTAACTGGTTGATTGAAGCTGATGTCACACAATGCGATTTCGTTCAGCGCAAGTGAGGGCGCCGGCAGCTTTTCCATGGTGTTGACGTCGACCTTGTGGCGGATATTGTTCACTTGCCCACTCAACAGTTTGCCGGCGTGTTTGAAGTCGTATTGCTTGCCGGGCATCATCGGGTCATCGCTCATCCACACCAGCGTGGCGGTGATCAGATCACTGGATGCAGGTTGGTTGTCGCTATGTACAAGCAAATCACCGCGGCTGATATCTACTTCATCTTCGAGGGTGAGTGTTACTGCCATCGGTGTGAAGGCTGATTCCAGTTCCTCATCATAAGTCACGATGGATTTGACGCGGCTGCTCCTGCCCGAGGGCAGCACAGTCAACTGATCGCCTTTGCGGACAATGCCAGAAGCGATAGTGCCGCAATAGCCTCGAAAATTCAGATTGGGACGGTTGACGTATTGCACCGGGAAGCGGAAATCGTCGAAATTCTTGTCAGCAGTGATTTTGACGTTTTCCAGCATGTGCATCAGCGTAGGACCCTGGTACCAAGGCATCTGCGTACTGGTGTTGACAACGTTGTCGCCATTGAGTGCTGACATTGGAATGAAGACAAGTTCACCGGTGTCGAGGTCGGATGTGAATTCCAGATAGTCCTGCTTTATCCGGTTGAAGACAGCTTCGTCGTAGTCCATCAGATCCATCTTGTTGATAGCGACGATGATGTGATGGATGCCAAGCAGTGTGGCGATAAAGGTATGGCGACGTGTCTGTGTCATCACGCCGTGGCGGGCATCAATCAGGATAATGGCCAATTCGCAGTTGGAGGCACCGGTGGCCATGTTGCGGGTGTACTGCTCGTGGCCAGGAGTATCAGCAATGATGAATTTGCGGCGGGCGGTAGAGAAATAGCGGTAGGCAACATCGATGGTAATGCCTTGTTCGCGCTCGGCCTGCAGGCCGTCAGTCAATAGCGCCAGGTCCACCTTGTTGCCGGTTGTGCCGGATTTGATGCTATCGGATGCAATAGCCGACAACTGGTCCTCGTAAATCATCTTGGTGTCGTAAAGCAGGCGGCCGATCAAGGTGCTCTTGCCGTCATCGACACTGCCGCATGTCAACAAACGCAACAGTTCCTTGCGTTCGTGCTGGGCGAGGTAGGCATTGATATCGGTGCTGATCAGATCTGATTGGTGTGACATGGGGTTTCCTGGCTCTTCGATCGTTGCGACTGGGCTGCGTCCAAACTCAAAAATAACCTTCGCGCTTCTTCTGTTCCATGGAGCCGGCCTGATCACTATCGATCAGGCGGCCCTGCCGTTCACTGGTGGTAGCCAGCAGCATTTCCTGGATAATTTCCGGCAGCGTGGTGGCATATGACTCAATGGCTCCGGTGAGCGGGTAACAGCCGAGCGTGCGGAATCTCACCATGGCTGTGCGCAGGTTCTTGCGCAGCTCCGTTGGCACCCGCTCGTCGTTGAGCATGATGGTGACTCCTTCGTAGTCGATGACTGGACGTTCTTTCGCGAAGTAGAGGGAGGGAATTTCGATTTTATTGAGATGGATATACTGCCAAACATCCAGCTCAGTCCAATTCGACAGCGGGAATACCCTGATGCTTTCACCCTTGTTGATCCGGCCGTTGTAGAGGTTCCAAAGCTCGGGACGCTGGTTTTTCGGATCCCAGCGATGGTTCTTGTCTCGGAAAGAGAATACTCGCTCCTTCGCTCGTGATTTCTCTTCATCTCGGCGTGCGCCTCCGAAGGCGGCATCGAATTGATACTTGTTGAGAGCCTGCTTAAGGCTCTGGGTTTTCATAATGTCAGTGTGCTTGGCACTTCCATGCGTGAACGGGCCAACGCCGGCCTTGATGCCGTCTTCATTGATGTGGACGATCAGGTCGAAGCCATACTTCTTTGCCAGTTGGTCGCGGAACTCAATCATTTCCCTGAACTTCCATGTGGTGTCGACGTGCAACAACGGGAAGGGCAGTCGGCCCGGATAAAAGGCCTTCTGTGCTAGATGCAGCATTACGGCCGAATCCTTTCCTATCGAATAAAGCATGACAGGCTTCGAGAACTCGGCCGCGACTTCGCGAATGATGTGGATGCTTTCAGCTTCCAGTTGTTTGAGATGCGTCAGTTGATATTCATTCATTGGATTGGGTGTTTGCTTTTGATTTCGCTGATATTGGAGGAGCTGTGCCTTCTCGGCAGCTCCGTGCTTGTGAAGATTGCCCGCAGTGCCCGCTCAGCTGCGTCCAGGGATCTGGGGTGCCTCTTCCTGTCCGGGCAGAACATAGTCGAGAGGAGGGGACAAGCGGGTGGATGCCGCATTGATTGCAGAGCCTGCACTGCCTTCATTGGACGCCAGGCTGTCGGGCGAACCCAGTTGGGTCATTTGGGATGCAATGTAATCGGGGCACAGGTCGCGAGCCCCCTGAGCTAGATGCTGGTAGACCTCGCGATAGCTCTCGGTCAGTTTCCCGACAAGGATGGCTGAATCACTGAAGTGGCCATGTACTTCTTTCTTGTAGTTTTCGTATTCGTCACTCAGCTGCTGCAACTGCGACTCCAGTTGCTGCACGCGGATTTCGTCTGACCGAAATAGCTTGAAAAGTACCGCCCCAATCAGACAGCCCGTCAAAAGGCATCCCAAAGCAACTATCCACAACATCATAGAGTCCTGCACCGGTAGCCATCAACAAGTGGGCAATGATTATACCCATAATCGCCACGGAAACAGGCAGTTGCGCGAGTTTAGAATTTGTCAGCCATTCCTGTCCTTCTGGCGCGTTACCACTCTGCAATCGATAGCGGGTTGTTATTACCTGATGAGTCTCAACGCTAGGCGGTCGAAGTGCTTCATTGCCTTGCGGGTTGTCGAGCGCAATTGGGCATCAGCAGACATTCCAGCAAGAGTGCTACTCCGCTTCGGCATAATCAAACCCCTACAGCTTGGGGGCTATATCTGCAGTTGGGTTGGGATGTGGCAAAACATGCCTGATGAGCATCTCAATACAGTCGTTGCCACTTCAGCGGAAGTTACGGTCGCCGAGGGTGTGGTTCTGGTTGCCACCTCATTGTTTCGGAACAGCTTTATGAAAATGGTTTGCACCGCAAGCGCTTCCTGTCTGCCATTGATCTGCTGAAACGGCATACTGTGGTACACAAGGTCGAGGGAGGCGAGGATTGTCGACAGCGGTGTTGGCGAAGGCGGCTCCATATCACTCTACTTCGGGCCATGAATCGGCAGTTGCATTGACTGTACTGTGTGATGAGCTGACTCGCAGCCACGCGGTGTAAGTCGGGAGAGTGCTGGATTACCATCAAAGGAAAGTGCTGACCAGATGCTAGACGGAAGCTGTGTTGTGGCTTGCTTTCAACAAGCTCTTCGCTACTCGAGGCGGAGCTGCCGACTACATTGAGTTGGCTAGCCAGCACCTTGTTGTCTTGATTTCTGCTGTTCCTGTTTCAGCGGCATCAATGATTATGAAGCCCGACTTTTCATAATGTTGATGGATGAGTTCAATGATCAAAACGTCTAACTGGTTCTGGAGGCGGTGGCGCTGGTTAACCAGCTTTATCAAGGACTTGCTTTGGCATTTGCCTTCGAACGTACCCCCAGTTGAGTCGCTGAAATTCGGCCTGCAGAATACCTTGCCGTCCCCCGGGAGACAGATTGATGCCCCCTTGTCCAACTAAAGGACTGGAAGGGCTTGTGTCGGCAGGGGTGGCTGAGTAGAATTCGCGCCCCAACTCCTGGGAGCGGCGGTACAGCCGGCAGCATTTCCCGGAAAGGTCACTAATTTGTAGTTTGGCGGTCCGGCTTGCGGGCCTCTAGTGAGACTTGACATGAAAACCTATTCAGCAAAGAAAGAAACTGCCCAGAACAACTGGTTCGTGGTTGATGCCGCTGGCCAGACGCTCGGTCGCCTATCTGCCTCCATCGCTCATCGCCTGCGTGGTAAACACAAGCCGGAATATACCGCGCATGTGGATACTGGTGACTACATCGTGGTCATCAATGCCGAAAAA
>CAISOD010000079.1 GCA_903887045.1 uncultured Gammaproteobacteria bacterium
GACGGCACCTACAGCGGCACGATCGTTGGAACGAATCTCAACAGCAACTTCTTCAAGGATGGTTCCGGCGTACTGAAGCTGGACAATGCGACGACCTTCAATACCTATGCAGGTCGGATGACGGTTCGGGAAGGCGAAATGGAACTGGATGGCAATCTGAAGAATGCCAACTTCACGGTTAACAGCGGCGCAACGCTGCGTGCCTGGGAAAAAGCACGCATGAAACAGGTGGTGATCGATTCATCCGCCAACTTCCTGGTCCAGCGTCATTCAGGATCGACCAGTTATGCGGTGATTGACAGTCTGACGCTGCGGTCTGGTTCGACGTGGGAATTCTCGCTTGACACCAATAAAACCCTGAATCTGCTGGCGGTAACCCGGACACTCACCATCGAAAGCAATGTCGGTCTGGTGCTCACCGGCGGTGGCTCAGGTGCCTACACCCTGGTCACTTACGGGGCGGTTATTGGCAAAGATAACCTGACGACCTCCGACGGCACGCTGCAATGGGTCGGCAACAAACTGGTGGCAACCGTTGGATTCCTCGCTCCGGCAACCGCCCCGGCCGTCGCCCCGGCAGCAGCAACTCAGACCACGGCCGCCACCACGGCCGCCACCACGGCCGCCACCACGGCTGCGACCACGGCTGCGACCACGGCTGCGACCACGGCTGCGACTACGGCTGCGACTACGGCTGCGACTACGGCAGCGACCACGGCTGCTGCCCCGGTGGTTTATAATGCGGCGGCAGTGGCGCAGCAAATCTCGATTGCCCGCATGATGGTCAATCCGGGTGTCCATATCGAAGGCGCAGAGCGGACCGCGATAGATGCCACTCATCAGCTCAACAACACTGTGTCGGATCGCCTTGACCGGCTGGGATCGAATAATGTCGAGATGGCGATGCTGGGCTCCAGACGCAATCTTCAGGCTTCGCGGCTCGGCTTGATGCCTGATCGGGTGGAAAGCGATTGGGGCGCCTGGGGCAGTGCCATGGGCAGCTGGGGAGATCGTGAATCCAGCGCCAGTTCGTCAGGGTATACCGATTCGATCTATGGTGGCATGGTCGGTCTCGATCGTACCATCGATGAGTTCATTGTCGGTGCTTATGCCGGCGGCTTTGACAACAAGGTTGTCGGAACCAATGATTCACGCCTCGATGTCACCAGCGCGATGCTTGGTCTCTATGGTCGCTACGACAGCAAGGACAACCTCTGGTATGCCGTTGGCGGTGTTAGTTACGGACAGAACGATTACAAGGCGAAAGCCATCGGTGCCCGTTCGAACTTCGACGGCTATCAGTATTCGCTGTATGGTGAAACGGGATTGAAGCTGGCCTGGGATGCCTGGTATGTCACGCCGGCGCTGGCTGTCCAGTACACGCATCTTGATACCGGCGATTATCAGCTCGGAAATGTCCGGTTCGATGGCACCAACAAGGAATCGCTGCTCGGCCTGGCGCTTGTCAAGGGCGGACGCTGGTTCCAGACGCCATGGGGTACGTCCGGCCGTGCGGAACTCCGTCTGGCCTATCAGAACGAGATGATGTCGGACGATGCCGGTTCCAGCCTGTCGCTGGCCAACA
>CAISOD010000080.1 GCA_903887045.1 uncultured Gammaproteobacteria bacterium
GGTAGCCTCGGTATTCTGATGGGCAGCAGGCCCAATACAGACAGGATTTCAAGCAAAGCGATTAGCCAAACCAACATTACAAGCGCGAAGGCTATCGGCCCCCACCGTTCGACTTCCAAAGAAAGAATCTGGCGGGCAAGAGTGATTCCAACGAGGAACACCAAGCCGATCGAGACTTTCCAGTTTGCGATCGCCCACGGGTCGTCGCTCATCTCGAGTGGGCTTTGCAATTGTTGAATGATATTTCTGGAGAATTTCAATTTTTGCACTGGATGTTCCTGCGGCGGACTACGCCAACTTTGCTGGCCCGGGTTGCTCGATCAGTAGGAACAGCTCTTTCAATTTGATGGGCTTTGACAGGTAGTCATCCATGCCGGCTTCAAGGCAGCGCTCCCTGTCACCTTCCATGGCATACGCAGTGAGCGCGATGATGCGCTGATGAGTAGTCTTTCCATGTTCACTTTTCCGTAATTTTGAACAGGCTTCCAATCCCCCCATGATGGGCATCTGCACATCCATCAGGACCAAGTCATAGGTTCCTGTGGCAAGCCGTTGCAGCGCTTCGCGACCATTTCCGACAATTTCGACAGAATGACCACGTTTTTCGAGGGCATCATGCATAAGACACTGGTTCACTAAATTGTCTTCTGCCAGCAAAATGTGAAGGGACTGCCAGCAAGGCGTCTTTTCAAGTGGGAGATATTCATCTTGGAGTGGTAGCGAATCCGCCGCGATGTGATCGGGAACGGCAAACCCAAGAACAACCCAGAACCTGCTGCCCATGCCTTCCTTGCTATCCAGCCCTATTTTCCCGCCCATCAACCGCACGAGTGCACTTGAAATTGACAACCCAAGGCCTGTGCCACCAAAACGACGAGTCGTAGAATTGTCGGCCTGTTCGAATGCTTCAAATATTCTGGACTGTTTCTCCTCTGAGATTCCGATTCCGGAATCAGTGACGGATATCTCCAGCATCGCGTTGGTAGATGTACTTTCCAGAAGGCAGATATCAATCTGCACGATGCCGGAATCGGTGAACTTGACCGCGTTGCCTATCAGGTTGAAAAGTACCTGACGAATACGCACCGGGTCGCCAATCAAATGTGCCGGGACAGCGCTATCGATACTGGAATACAAACTGATGCACTTGTCTTCTGCAAGCGTCTTGAAGTGCTGGGTCACAGACTCGACATTATCCCGAATATTGAAAGCTATCTCTTCGAGATTGAGTTTTCCTGCCGATATCTTGGAGAAATCAAGTATATCGTTGATTAGGTATCGCAGAGTTCTGCCAGAATCCGCGGCAGTCTTGAGATACTGATAATGCAGTTCAAGGGACGATGGAGTGTCGATAGCAAGCTCCAAAATGCCGATAAGACCGTTGAGTGGTGTGCGGATTTCGTGGCTCATGTTGGCAAGGAACTGGCTCTTTGCCTCGTTGGCCTCATCCGCTTCTCTTTTTGCTTGCTGTAGTTCCTGCAGTATTCGACGGCGTTCGCGTTCAGCGCGAAACGAAAGAATGATGTTCGAGCAGGCGGCAACTGAGACCGAAAGATAGTCCATGATGTCCGTATGGTAGCCTCCCGGACGATTGCCAAATCCCAGCATGCCGATGAAATGCTCGCCGCTGTAGATTGGCAGTCCCAGGAATGATTTCAGCGGCGGATGCCCCGGGGGTATCCCTCCGCTCCGGGGGTCGGCTTGCGGGATGTTGGTGAAAACCGGTTTGCCGGTTTTCAATACGTGACCCATCAAGGTGTTGAGATTGCGGAATTCAAACCCTGAGGATTTGGTTGATTCATACAGTGCGAGGGAATGCGAATCCCACGCAATGTTGGTAATCGAATGGGTTTTTAGGAACGGTTGGTCTTTTTCATCAATGAATACTTCTCCAATGAAGCCGAATTCGCTCTGGGTCAGCTGGAGCATGTGGGCCAGCAGGGTGTCAAACGGATTTTTGCCATCGGCATCGGAGACATACTCCGACAAGATACTGCCTACCGCAGCCAGCATGGTATTGCTTCTGCGAATATCTTCATCGACCTTACGCTTGGCTGAGATATCGCGGACGATTGAATGGCATAGCTTCCGGTCAGGCAGTCTGGTCATTGACCACTCCAGCCAGACATACAGACCGGTGAATTGGAGATAACGACAGCAAAAAGTGGTGTTGGAAATGTCTCCCTGCAGCAATCGCGTCAGATCTGCCTGCACAGAGTCCAGGTCGTCGGGATGAACTGGACGAATCCATGGAGTTTCGAGCACGTATTCACGGGGTATGCCGCATTCTCTCGCGAACGTCGGATTCAAGAGCTTGTAAAGGCCATCAAAACCAATAAAGCACATGGCCTCAGCCGAAGACTCGAAAATATCCTCGCCGAGCCCCTGCATATTCTGAAAAGTGTCGCTCGTGTTGGCTGACATGTTCTTTCAGTAGAATCCCGTTGCCGATACAAGGATCAGCCCGGGATTCTTCTCCTGATTTCCCCCGCACGTGTCCGGTGCCATTCGAAAAGACCCGAAACATCAGCGCCAGAGTATATGAGGGGGCCTTGACCGATATCACAGCCATTCGCACAGAGCCACTTGTAGGCCATGATATCCGCCACGCCGTTGGCAACAGTTGACCTACACAGCTGGTTGGCGCGCTTCAACAGCACGGCGACCTGGTTGCGAATGTGTTGCTTGTCGAGATTGGCAATCAGCGAACGGTCAATTCGTATCTCATCAAATGCCGGTAATTCGGGATTCGTCGGAATCAAAAGTGCATTGTTTGTAACGGAAAACGAGATCCTGATGCGCTTCGATCGGAGCACTCTTGCAGCTTCGAGCAACGCCGTCGATTTGTCGAGATATGCGATCTCGTCAAGCTGGATCGCCAGATTGTTTGGTGAAAAGTCATGCTGCTGCATTATGGCAAGCAGATCTCCAGGAAAGTCGGGAGACAGCAGCGCTGTAGTCATGGCTTTTACCGAGAGACTCAGCTTCATGCCCGTCTGCAACTCCAGCTGCTTGGTGTTCGCCATGGCGAGCCCGAGCACAGACAACTGGTAACGTGCAGCCAGTCGGGCTGTGTCAGGAGAGAGCGTTTTGGAGTTGATCGAGTGGACAACGTTGTCCAGGATGACTTCCTGGGCGAGAATCTCACAACCAACCCATCTCCCTGTGGCGAAAATGACTTGTGGTTGGAACTTCAGGGAAATGTCTTCTCTGGCCATCGTGTCGATTATCGAAGTCATGGCTGCTGTCTTTAGATTGCTATCGTGTTCTGCTTGTAAAGTCTGATCTTCGCCGGTATCAAGGAACGCGAGCAGCTCAACGGTCTTGAACGGCTTATGCAGTCTACCCAGTACATTGACGCCGATTGCTTTTGCGATGCCCTCAACTGAGTCGACAAGCTTCTCGCCAAGTGCTGTCATGAGAACTACTTTGAGAGCAGGTGCGTATTCTCTGACTGCATGCAAAATCTTCACCCCGTCCAAATGAGGCATCATGATATCCAGAAATATGATGTCGAAATTGACAAGCTTGGACAGATCAAAACTTACGGTCGAATTGAGTTCTTCGACTACATGTCCCTTTTCGGCCGCAAGCCCGCCTGCCAACTGCGTAAAGAACCGGTCGTCATCAAGAATAAGTACCTGCATCTGGCTGCTCCTGCTGTGCATCAGCCTTTCAGATTGGCGATTTCTGCAGCAATCGCTTTTTGGGTTGGAATGATCAGCAGCTGGAATACGCGGAAAACGGCGCGCATTTCACCGGGATTGGAAGATGAATCCTCATCCAGCTTCAGCAGGCATTTTGCCAGCTGTCTCGCTCCTATTGCCTGCGAAGATGCCTTAAGACGGTGCGTATGTTGTGCAATGAAGCTGCGAATATCGTCTTCTGTGTCCACGCAGGAAGCCAACTTGTCTACTTCTTGCAGTTGCCTGTTGAATTCTTCGAGCAGCTTGCAAATCAAGGATTTGTCATCAACATAAAGTTCTTTCTTGAGAGTGTTTTTGTCGAAAAGTGCTGAACTTTGGCTGCTCATGATCCCTCGTAGACTATTGATTTTTTTGTATCATGACATAGCCGAAACTTCTGATACTGTTGATAAGGTAGGGTGAATGCGTTTGCTCCAGCTTTCTTCTGAGCCTGCTCACGAGCACATCAATCGCCCGGTTATTGAACTCCCGGTTCTTTCCATACACGGCGTAATGCGCTTGCCCACGGCTCAACCTTTTTTCCAGATTAGAGAGAAGTATCTCCATCAAGGCTGTTTCCATCTCTGTAAGGGGAATAGAGGCCTTTCCGTTGAGCAGTCGGCGTGCGTGGCTATCCAGCAAGCTCTGCCCAGTCTTTTTGCTCTTTATTTCGTCGTTTTTGCGTCGAAGTGTTGACCGGATGCGCGCTATCAGTTCCTTCGGCCTGTACGGCTTGACAATGTAATCAACAGCTCCTGCATCAAGGCAACTGACAATTGCTTCTTCTGTATCGTTTACCGTCATCATGATCACTGCGCCGTTGCTACCGGAGGTTATCATGCGGCATAAGTCCAGGCCGGTAAGGTCACTGCGAAGGTCGTAATCAAGAATAAAAATGTCGGGGTTATTGTTCGGATCTATCCTGAGTTTTGCTTGGCAAGCCTCATTCAAAACCGTGCAGTCAAAGCCTTCTTTTTGCAAGTGGAGGGCAATGAGGGTTGTGAAAATCGGGTCATCGTCCACAATTACTGCAGATTTGTTTTTCATTGTAAAAACGAGCTCATTTCTGTCGTCTTGCCGCACGGATGAGGTATGCAAAGCATTTCTTTGTTCGCTTGTCGCCATCTAAACGGGTAAAGATAGCAAAAAGTGTCGGCGCTTAATGTTAAAAATTGTTTCAAAGAAATGGGGTCAGAGGAACAATGAGAACAATGGGGTCAGAGTAATTTGATCTCGTCAGGCAACGTTGTTGACGCTGATAAAAGAGATGTCAGGGAAATCTGAATATCAAGTTGCTCTGACCCCTTTGGCAATGGACTACATCAATGTCGATGGCCAGGCCGCGGTTTTTACCGGAGACGGTGTGCTGGATCGGGCGGGCTGGTCTAGCTTCGCAACGAGGCAATATCGATCACGAAGCGGTACTTCACATCGCTCTTGAGCATGCGGGTATAGGCCTCGTTGATGTAAGCGGCCTTGATTACCTCCACCTCGCTGACAATGCCGTGTTGGCCACAGAAATCCAGCATCTCCTGTGTTTCAGCAATGCCGCCAATCACTGAGCCGGCCACCTGGCGCCGTTTGCCTATGAGGTTGGCGCCATGCACGCCCACTGGATCGAGTGGGCCCACGATTACCATGGTACGGTCGCGTTTCAACAGACTGATATAGGGATTGAGATCGTGTGCCACCGGCACGGTGTCGATGATCAGATCAAAACTCTGTGCGTGTTTCGCCATGTCGGCCGCATCGCGCGAGATCAGTACTTCGGCAGCGCCGAGCTTCTTCGCATCCTGCGCCTTGTGTGGTGAGGTGGTGATCATCACCACATGTGCGCCCATGGCAGCAGCGAGCTTCACCCCCATATGCCCCAGCCCGCCGAGACCGACAATGCCCACTTTCTGCCCTTGCTCCAGCTTCCAGTGACGCAGCGGTGAAAACAGTGTGATGCCGGCGCAGAGCAGCTGTGCAGCTGCAGCCGGATCCAGGTTTGCCGGCACGCGCAGCACGTAGTTTTCATCCACGGTAATGCGCTCCGAATAGCCACCCATGGTGATACCACCGTGTTTGCTGTCGCGCGCGTTGTAGGTGAGTGTCATGCCATTGTCGCAGTACTGTTCGAGTCCTTCTCCGCAAGAGGCGCACACGCGGCAGGAGTCAACCATGCAACCGACACCCACCAGATCGCCTTGTTTGAATTTCGTAACCGCAGTGCCAACCGAGCTGACCCGCCCGATGGGGGAAACCGGAGAGCTGGCACTGCTGAGGCCATAGGCTTTAGTGGACATTGTGTAACTCCAACAAATAGACCGGGCGGGAGTATGCCACTGTTGCTGCAGGCTATCTGTGGCTTACCCCATCTTGCGAGGGCGAACTTCAGTCGCTGCCGCGTTCGCCGAATCAAAGGGGTCAATCAAAGGGGTCAGAGCAATTTGATCTCGTCAGGCAACGTTGTTGACGCTGATAAAGCAGATGTCAGGGAAATCTGAATATCAAGTTGCTCTGACCCCTTTGATCCCAACATTTCAGGCTGACATTCTGGAAATGGAACTTTATGCTTCCTGTACCCCTGCCCGGTATCTCGGCGAAATCGTTACAAACCAACAGAGTTTCCTCAATGAAAGCACGATGTTTGTTTTGTGTCTTCACACGGTACTTAAGTGCAGCTCTGCTTCTCTGTATGTCCGCACTGACCCTGGCGCAGAATAACGCCGGCGTGTCCAACAAATCCGTTGAGGCTGTGCGTATTGAGACTGCCCCGGTAATCGACGGCCTGCTGGATGACGACGTCTGGGCATTGGCAACACCGATCACTGATTTCCACCAGACTCGCCCGGGTGACCAGACCCCGACTTCCGAGAAAACCGAGGTGCGCATCGTCTATACCAAGGATGCGATCTATATCGCGGCGCGCATGGATGACAGCAATCCGGAGCTGATTGCAACCCCGACCCTGCGCCATGGACAGGGACTTGGCCCGGATGATCGCCTTGTCATCATTCTCGATCCCTTCAACACCCGTCGCACCGGTTATCGTTTTGAAACGAATCTCAACGGCGTTCGCCATGACGCGCTCTACACCACGGTCAATGATTTCAATGCCGACTGGTCAACAATCTGGGATGTAAAGACCAGTGTTTACGAAAACGGGTGGATTGCGGAGATCGAGATTCCGTTCAAGTCGCTGCCCATGGATCCCAACACCGAACAGTGGGGCTTCAATTTTGGCAGGGGCATACGTCGTCGCAATGAAGAAATGGCGTGGGTGTCATTCAACAGGGTCTTCAACCCGAGCATCGCCGGCACACTTACCGGAATGCGCGACATGAGCCAGGGCGTGGGCCTGGATATCGTGCCTTCGCTGGCAGTGGTGCAGCGGAAAAACCATGTGAGCGGGGATAGCGGAAACCAGGTGAACCCCTCCCTTGACGCCTTTTACCGGCTGACGCCGTCGCTGAATGCCGCGCTCACCATCAACACGGATTTTTCGGCAGTCAATGTAGACAATCGGCAGGTCAACCTGGATCGGTTCAATCTGTTCTTTCCCGAGCAGAGAAGCTTTTTCCTGAATGATGCCGATCTTTTCCAGTTCGGCAATATCGGCAACGTCAGCAACCAGGCCACCAATGACAGCTCAGTACAAAACGCACGCCCGTACTTCTCGCGGAAAATCGGCCTTGGTCCCGGTGGCGTTCCTGTCGATATCGAGTATGGCGGTCGTGTCAGTGGTCGCGTAGGACGCTGGAATATTGGCACCCTCGCCATTCAGCAGGGCGCTTATGGTGCCCTCGATGCCAGCACCCTGATGGTGAGCCGCGTCTCCGCCAACGTGCTGGCAGAATCCAATGTCGGCTTTGTCATCACTGACGGCGACCCGACATCCAACCGTGACAATACGGTATTCGGTACCGACTTCCGCTATCTCAATACCCGGCTGCCCAGTGGCACGGCGCTTGAAGGGGACGCCTGGTACATGCAATCGCAAACGCCCGGAATGGTTGGTGACGATGCCGCCTGGGGGCTGGGCCTGCGCTCTCCGAACAACCAGGGCTGGCGCGGCGGCTTCGGTGTCAAAGAGATCCAGAAGAACTTCAATCCTGCCATGGGCTTCGTGAACAATGCGGGCGTTCGGGACTTCATCTTCGACGTTGGCTACATCCACTTCATGCCCCGGGGCGGCCGCATACAACAACTCCAGACAAGTTTTGATGCGCAGCGGATGAACTTCATCGAGGGTGGCCTTCAATCCGAGGCACTGCGTCTTACCTGGCTCGAGGTGACGACCAATTCACGAGACTTCCTGCGCATCCGCAGCGCTGCCAACCAGGAAGTGATCCGGCAACCGTTCACGGTGTACCGCAGTGGCGGCAAACGGGTGGTCATCGAACCGGGACGCTATGATTTCCACCGTGGAGGTTTACGGATACAGACGGCAGACCAGCGTGCTGTTTCATTTTCCCTCAACGCCTTTCTCGGTGGCTTCTATACGGGTTCCCGGGACAACTACAACGCCCAGGTACGCTTCCAGGCCCGCAGATTCATTGTGGAAGCCGGCTATGAATACAACGGTATTTACCTGCCCCAGGGAGATTTCACCACCCGGCTCATCACGTTGAATACCCAGTATGCCTTTACCAGCAACTTCTACTGGGTCACCAATGTGCAATATGACAACGTGTCGGAAACCGTGGGCATGAACACCCGGTTGCAGTGGATTCCGAAAGCCGGCCAGGAAGGCTTCATCGTGTTCAACTACAACATGGAAGATGTCGACAAGGACAACACGTTTCGGGCCATGAATGCTGATTTGAGCATCAAGTTCACCTACACGCTGCGTTACTAGCCCTCGCCGTTACCGGGACCAGTTCAGGTGCCGATTCGGGTGTTTCCCGCCCTGATCCCAAAACCGCCGCCGGCCATGATCACCCTATGGCGTGAACTCCGGCTGGAGCACCTGGTAAGAAGGCATGAGCGACCAGATGCGCGATGTTTCGATGGAGTGATTATCAAACATCCCGTTCCCGGCGCGAGTGGTCTGGCTCCATACCGGGCAGGCGCAGTTGCTGAAGGATGTTGAGCGCGAATGCCGGCAAGTAACGATAGCTGCCACCACCACCAAACGGTGTGGTGGCAATGAATGTTGACCACGAGCCGTTGCTCTCTCCAGCGGCAATTCCGTCCCCCAGAGCGGCAACGGTTGCCACCGTAGCGGCAACATCAGGTACTGCTGGCGTCGGCGGCACTGGCACAGCAGCGGCCACTTCGGCAGCCTCACCGAACTTGTCAGCAAACTTTGCATACACCTGATCCACAGTAAGTGCGCGACCGGCCTGATAGAACACAGCCTGATTGGAGCGTGCGGCATTGGGCAGCAATTGCGCCGCCCTGGCGTCGGGCGCACTGTCTTTCTTGTCGAGGAATCTGCCGGCACCGGCGGCACCGAGGAAGTGAGCCATGTACAACTCGGCGTGCTCCACCTTGCGGCCGAGCGTAGCTTCAAGTGTGTACTGGTTGTCTTGCGTGAACTCGGCTGCCATCAGGGCAGCCACCTGGGGATTGTTGCGCAGTGCCAGTATTTGCTGCTTCGTTGCAGCATTGGCGACTACCGGGTTGCCAGCGCCGTCGCGCGTGATTGCTGCTGCGGCAGTTGCAAGACCGTGCTCACCGCCGTGTTTGTCGACCATGTCGAGCCAGGTGCTGTCGATGAACTGGTACAGGCCGCGTGCCGATGAACTCTGGTTGCCGGCCGCAGGATCCAGACTGCTTTCGACAGCAGCGTTCTGCAACAGGTAGTCGAAGTCGACACCTGTCTTGTTGCTGGCCTGACGGATGGCGCTGACGACCTCTGGCCAGGCCTGGCGTATCAGCGTGTTGATGTCGGAGATGGTGCGTTGCATGGGCAAGGCCGAGAAGGTCTTGTCCATGCACTGCAAACACTGTGCCTGAATACGCTTATATGGTGATGTCGTCGACATCGAACCAGGCCTCGATACCGTTTCTGAGAGACAGCTGCATGCGGGCACCTCCTTGAACTGGTGAGCCGGATTGGACTGGCCCAGTCTGGCGTTGCGTTCTCTGATTCATGGTGGCTACCGACACTCAGGCGTCATGACGGCTGGTTGTCGTCGCCGGAAAAGCGGCTGGGGGCAGAAAAGGTACGACCCCCGCGGGGCGCGCTGTGTCCCTACCCCTGATAAGGGAATTTTTCCTGTGGTCGTTGATCTGTTTTCCGGTGACCCCGCGTAGATACACAGTAATTTGATATAAAA
The DNA here is from genome assembly GCA_903887045.1 of uncultured Gammaproteobacteria bacterium. GTDB lineage: Bacteria > Pseudomonadota > Gammaproteobacteria > Pseudomonadales > Pseudohongiellaceae > CAILUG01. The sequence continues at coordinate 9,956 of CAISOD010000080.1, forward strand.
ATAAAAAAATTGTAAAAAACAAAACTCTTGCTCTTGCTCTGGCTACCCGGGCGTCGGGGATCAACCCGTGTGCTACTACCGTGTCACCGGATCGTGGAGTGCCGTCGACGACGACGCCCGTTACCGTTGTAAGGGTACTGCAGGGCACCTGTAGGCTGGCTACGCAGCACGGTCAGCGACGGTTCGCAAGGCGATCCGCTTGCCCAAAGATTACGTCATCATCCAAAAAACCGAGGAGAACCACGCTATGCAACACGATCGTCGCTTCATGGCAAAACCCAAATCCCTGCAACTCGCGGTTCGCGCCGCCTCAGCCCTGGTGCTGCTGGCAGGTGTGGGCAGCGTCAACCCCGTTCTGGCGCAGCAGGGGGAGCAGGCCGTCATTGATGAGTTGGTGGTCACCGGTTCACGTATCCGCCGTGACACGCCGCTGCAAAACATTGCGGTGATCGGTATCGATGCCGAACAGATCGACTTGCGTGGCTTCGTGAATGCCATCGAAGGTCTTGAGCAGCTGCCGTTCGTCAGTGTCGGTGTGAACAACCAGGGCAACAACACGCAATTCGGTGACAACAACGCCTTCGTCAACCTGCTCAACCTCGGCTCGCAGCGGACCCTGACGCTGCTGGATGGCCGTCGGTTTGTGTCCTCCAACCAGGGCACGGTGTTCGTGCCCGGCAATGCCACCGGCGCTCAGGTCGACCTCACCATCATCAACCCCTCACTGATCAAGCGGACCGAAGTCCAGACCGTCGGCTCTGGCGCTGTCTACGGTTCTGACGCGATTGCCGGTGTCGTCAACGTGCAACTCGATCGCCAGTTTCAGGGCGCGGAAGTCATTGCCCAGTTTGGTCAGACCGATGAAGCCGATGGTCGCCAGAAGCGTGTGTCCGGCGCCTGGGGTGATGACCTGTTTGAAGGTCGCGGTCACCTCGTGCTCGGCGCCGAATACGCCGAACTGGACCCGATTTATCAGGGCCCGCGCCGCGGGTGGTCCAACAACATTGGTACCCTCAACAACCCTTATAGCGTCAGCAACACTGACAAGGTTCCCAACACCATCTACCAGGAGGGCTTGATCAACAACGCGCTGCCTGTCGGCGGCCGACTCGACCTCCGCCAGATCGACGCCGGCAACTCGGCCACGTTCCTGTTTCCGCGCAGCTGTATCGCCGCGCAGACCGTCAGCGTGGCTGCCTGCAACACCTTCAACGGCAATCGCGGCTCCACACCCTTCGACTACGCCGTCTACAATGCCGGTAATGGCCTGTCGCCGGTGCTCGGCGGTCTGAATCCGCTGGCGTTCGCCGGGACCTTTGGCCTGAGCTCCGGCTGGCCAACCGTGCCGACGCCGGCTGGCACCAACGAGGCCATCTCGGGACTGACCCGCACCGCCGTGCCGCTCCAGTTCGATGCCGCCGGCAACCTCGTGCCGCTGTCGCTTGGGCAGATCCTGCCACCGACGGTCGCCTCGCAGCGTAGTGGGGTGAATTCCGGTGGCTTCGACAGCCGCCACCTCAACACGATCCAGGCCGGTCAGGAGCGCTACTCCTTCAACGGTCTCTTCTCGTACGAGCTGACGGATTCGCTCCGCTATGACGGTGACGTGCTGTATTCGTTCGTCGATAACCTGCAGTTTGCCGACAACTTTGGCACCAACACCCCGGCCGGCTCGTTCACCTCCGGTAACGCGGGTATTCCGATTTATTTCGAGCAGAATCCCTTCGTGACCACGGGAGCCCGCAACCAGATCAATTCGCTGATTGCCGCCAATCCAGCGTCGCCATTCACGTCGATCGGGGGCCAACCTGTGTTCTACCTCCAGCGCTCGCTGGCGGACCTCACCGGTTCCACGAACGGCAATGTCACCAACCTGGAAGGCAATGAATCCAAGACGTTCAGCACGGGTCACACGCTGAAACAGGATTTCACTTTCCTCGACCGTAGCCTGTATTGGCAGGCAACGGCGGCCTATGGCAAGAACGAGAGCGAGAATCTTGCAGCGCTCGACATTCTCGATATCGAGTTCTGGCTGGCGACCGACGTGGTTCGCGATGCCGGTGGCAATCCAGTCTGCCGTCAGAAAACACTGGCAGCGCCCGAAGCCGTCAACGTCCGTAACCCTTACCTGACCAACATCAACATCGCCACGGGTATCGTGCCGACCAAGGCGCAGGTTGATGGCTGTGTCCCGCTCAACCTGCTGGGCTCGGGTTTGGCCTCGCAGGCCGCCAAGGACTACGTGCTGGCCAGGTCGTCCTCGAGCAACGAAGCCGAGCAGACCTTTGCCTCGGCGCAGCTCGGTGGCGAATTGCTGACGCTGCCGGCGGGTGAGGTGCTCTTCAACACCGAAGTGCAGTGGCGCCGGGAGGAACTGGAGTTCACCCCCAACCGCGTGTCCCGCCTCGGGCTTGCCCGCGCCACGATCAGCCAGCCCGGTCTCGGCTATGCCGAGTTCCGGGAGGCCGGCACGGAATTCAGCGTGCCGGTATTCGGCGACGACTTCACGCTGCCGCTGCTGCGTGCGCTGCGTTTCGATGGCGCGGTGCGCGTCGTTGACCGTGAGGGCATGGGGACACCGAACGGCATCGACAACCCCCAGGTGAAGACTGACACCGGCTCGGCCACCACCTTTACGGTGGGCGGACTTTGGTCGCCCTATGACTGGATCACCTTCCGAGGCAATCGCTCGCGCTCGGTGCGTTCGCCGTCGATCGTGGAAACGCTGGGTGCACCGCAGACCGGGTTCTCGAGCCTCGGCAATGCCTTCCCCTGTAACCAGCTCAACCGCAACGGTGGTCCCGCCAGCGGCATCCGTCTGCAAAACTGCGACGCCTTCGAGCAGAAGCTGGGGCTGCCAGCCGGAACCTTTGCGGGCCTGAGCCCTGCCAATGCGTCCGTACCGGCAGGGGTCGGCGGCAATCCAGATCTTCAAAACGAGGTGGCGTCGAACTGGACCGCCGGCTTCGTCATCCAGCCGAGTTTCCTCGAAGGTCTGGAGATCCAGGCGGATTATCTGAACATCCTTCTCGAGAAGCAGATCGGTCTGACCTTCCTCGGTACCCAGTGTTTCGACCAGCCTGATTACCCACTCAGCCTCATCGGCGGTGTATCAGCGTGCGAAGCCATTACGCTGGGCGTCGGCACTGGGGCAGGTGGTTTGCAGGCTCCTTACAGCATCCCCGGCACCAACATCGTCACCGGCAGCCCGATCAAGCCGCCTGCCATTCTGGGGGCGCCGACGCCGGTGCAGGCGGCTTACACCATTGCCAGCGCCCAGTTCAGCAACACGAACCAGGGTGCGGTCCGCTTGCAGGCTATCAATACGCGCATCAGCTACGACTTCATGCTGCAGGATGCGCTGTCGGTGTTCGGTCTCGGCAGCAAGGATCTCGGGCAGATGCGCGTGGATGCCTACATCTATGCACTCAACAAATACCAGACCTCGGCCGACGGGACCTTCCGCAGTGACACCAACAACAACCGCGGAGAACCCGGCTATGAAAAAATCCAGAGCCGTCTGGATCTCAGCCATCGCATCGGTCCGTTCACCCAGCAGCTGCAGTGGTTCTTTACCGCGAAGGCGCAGGTGAACATCGATATTGCCGACGCAGCGATTCCCGAGCAGAACGCCTTGTTCTTCCGGCCGTCGTGGGATCGTTTCAACTACAACCTCGCCTATGCAGTGAACGAGCAGCTCACGGCGCGGGTTGTAGTGAACAACGTGTTCAACGACCAACTGCGTCCGGAGTTCGGTTTGCCCGGTGACACCATCGGTCGCAGCTACGTGGTCAGGCTCGACGCTCGCTTCTGAGGACGTCTGAGGGGTCTGCCCAACGGGCAGGCCCTGGTGGCGACACCGAAGTGTGCTGACCTTGGGCCTGCGTCTTCAGTGCTGAACCAAAGCGCTGGATAAAGGTGATGGCACCGGCGTGAGCTGTATCGTGCGTGTGGCCGGCGGTATGAATCAGATGGGTGGCGATGGTGCGGTAAACGATGCCCAGCGCCTTGCTCATCACATCAGAAACCGCAGCTGGGGCATAAGCCGTGTTCCAGCCGGCCACACTTGAGGAACGTGGGGTAGTGGCGCTCCACCAGTTGATAGAGCAGCGTGCGCTCTGGTTGATGGCGCTGATGCCCGCGGCAACACTCAAGGCAGCGCGGCGCAGGTGATCCCCTTCGTAGGGGCGCGAGGGGTCTCCCGGCACGGTCCGGAAGCGCCAGACTTCCTTGCCGGTCTCCGCATCGTAGGCAGCCAGCCGCGCGCGCCGTACTCGCCGCCCGAGCCCCCTATCACGTAGATCACGCCATCCACCTAGAGTGGGGAGCCATGCTGGTTCTGGTTGGTGTCGTAGTCGGCGAACCAGGCCAGGCCGAGACTGGCGATGTTGCCCGTGTTGATGGTTGCCAACGGGCTGTAGCCGTCGTGGCCGCTGGGCTTTATGGGCGGAAAAACAACGACATGGGTGGCACCCCTCGGGTCTGGTGTTGTGGGTCGAGAATAGGCGGGAGCGCAGGCCGTAGTCCAGAGTGCCTGGCAGCGTGGCTTGCACAAACCCGGAACTTGGGCATACAGTACACGCCCTTATAGTGGCCAGGTTTGCCCCCGTGAATCAGCTCTTCGATGACAAAGCGCCCAAGAAACCCACCATCGTCAGCATAAACAGCGATCTGCTGGAGAGGGCGAGGCGGATCAACATCAATTTGCCCGCAACGCTGGAAACGGCGCTGCTGGAGCAACTGCGTGCCGAGCAGCGTAGCCAGTGGAAGTCCGAGAACGCCAAGGCCATCGAGGCCTATAACGAGTTCGTGGACAAGACGTCGGCAGCCAACAAGTGCTTGAGGATGTTCTGATGCCGCAGTGGAAGTTGTTCAAGAATCCCAACAAGGCATCTCTGCCGCACTTTCCCCTCCTGCTCGACATCCAAAGCGACCTTCTCGACGATCTCCGAACCACCGTCGTCATTCCCCTCATGCCGAAGCGTCTTTGGGGCGCTCACGCACTGTCGCGCCTGAACCCCGTCGTGCAGTTCAACGACACCAAGTATGTGGTGATGACCCAGAACATCAGCGGCATCGACCGCAAGACGATCGGGGCGGTCGCCGGTGACCTCGAAAATTGCCGCGCCGAGATCATTGATGCTGTGGGTTTCGTCATCGGGGGGCTTTGAGCCGGCCTCCGCGCCCGCGGTCGACCGCTAGGGAATCGTGCGCTGCTGAATCAGCCATTCACCATCCCGCTTTATCACTCCGTCGTCGTAGTAACCCATGTTGGTCACGCTGCACTCCCAAGAAGCCGTGTTCCAGCCGGCCACACTTGAGGAGCGTGGGGTAGTGGCGCTCCACCAGTTGATAGAGCAGCGTGCGCTCTGGTTGGTGGCGCTGAAGTGAGCTTCAACATAGTCCGGATTTGCTGTTTTGCCCGGTGAAAGGCTCTGCTTTTGCAGGCTACTACCTGCGATAGCACTCAAGGCAGCGCGTACGCAATCAACTCTGCACCGGCATTGGCACCCGACTGACTCACTGCCACCACGCGGCGCCCAAAAAGGTCTCTAGACTGGAAAGTTTTGGACGCTGACAGGTGGAAAGTTTTGGGCGCTGATTGACAGTCAATTTTCCGTTGCAGGAATTCAGTGGCATTATGCGTGCCACTAGTCAGCGTTTCCGCCTGGCTCCGTCCCATCAGGATCCCGCGCCATGCGTATCTCCAAGGCCATCGTCACCGTCTTTGGCGCGCTGTTCGCCGCCCTGGGCCTGTCCTTCGCCGCGCACAATCCGAAAGTGCAGGACGCGCTGCTGACGAAGGCCGCGCGAACCCAGGTTGCGCGGAACAACAAGGCCCTGCTGGGCGATGACGCCCTGCGCGTGGCGATCTGCGGCAGTTCCGCGCCGCTTCCGAGCCCTGACCGCGCCAAGGCCTGTGTGGCCGTCATGGCCGGCGGCAAGGTCTACATCGTGGACAGCGGGCCGGAGTCGACCAAGAACCTGATGCGCTGGTCGCTTCCGCTGGACCAGGTGGGCGGGGTGCTGCTGACCCATTTCCACTCCGACCATATCGGCGACCTTGGCGAACTGAACCTGCAGAGCTGGGTCCAGGGCCGCGCCGCGCCGATGCCGGTCTACGGCGGCCCCGGTGTCGAGCAGGTGGTTGCCGGCTTCAATACCGCCTACGCCCAGGACGAGGTCTACCGGACCGCCCACCATACCGCACAGCTGCTGCCGTCGGCCGCCGGAACAATGATCGCCCGCCCGGTGATCATGCCCGAGGGCGCAGGCCCGCGCACGGCGGTGGTCATGGACGACGGACGGATGAAGATCACCGCCATCGAGACGAACCATGCTCCGGTCGGGCCGGCCTACGCCTACCGTTTCGACTATCGCGGCCGCTCGATGGTGGTCACGGGCGACACCACGGCCTGGGCGCCCCTGGTCGAGGCGTCGCGCGGCGCCGATGTCATGGTCTCCGAAGCGATGAACCGCGAGATGGTCGCCAACCTGCAGAAGGTGACCGGCGAGTCGGGACGCCCGCGCGTCTCCCACATCATGCACGACATCCAGAGCTATCACGTGTCGCCGACCGAGGCCGCCGCGATGGCCAATACAGCCGGCGTGAAGCTGCTCGTCTTCTACCACCTGCTGCCGGCGCCGGATAACGCGGTGCTCCGCGCGGTCTTTACCCGTGGCGTCGACGACGTTCGCAAGGGCCGCTGGGATCTCTCGCGCGACGGCAGCCTCTACTCCCTCCCGGTCGGGTCTCCGGACGTGCTGATCGGCAAAGTCGCGGACTAGGCGTCGTAGGTCCGCACGGTATGCGCCACGTGGAAGCACCCGGAATGCGAAAGGACGATCCAGTCGCCGCTGTGCGCCATGACGGGACCTTCTCCACCATGCGTTTGGCGCCGCAACTGGGGCAAAACCCGCGTTTCTTGCAACTGAACGCTACCAAGTCCTCGTGTTTGCAGCTCTGACACTGCACCCGCAGAAAGCCGTGTTCGAGGCGGCCGGACTTGAGGAACGTGGGGTAGTGGCGCTCCACCATTTGGTAGAGCAGAGTGCGCTCTGGTTGATGGCGCTGAAGTGACCTTCAACATAGTCCGGATTTGCATTTTTTGCCCGGTGAAATGCCGGGCTGTTGCAGGCTACTGCCTGCGGCAACACTCAAGGCAGCGCATACGCAATCAACTCCGCACCCGCATTGGCGCCCGACTGACTCACCGCCAC
>CAISOD010000081.1 GCA_903887045.1 uncultured Gammaproteobacteria bacterium
GACTCCGGTTGTTGCACAGCACTCTAGGCCGACTTCCTTAAGGTTATCTTAAGCGCGCAGCGTTACCGTGACGGCCTTGTTCATTGCCGGATGCCGGTGCCATGGTGGTTTCGCATTTGTTGCGCCCCTTTATTGCGTTCCTGTCGGTGGTCACGCTGCTGGAGTTTTCCGGTATTGATCTGTGGGTGGCCGACCGGCTGTATCACTGGTCGGGTGACATGTGGGTTTGGCGTGATGCGTGGCTTACAGCGACATTGATTCACGCAGGCGGCAGGCAGCTCGTGGCTGTGCTGGCACTGACACTGTTGTTGCTGTTGGTGGCGAGTTATCGCCTGCCATCGCTGAGGCACTTTCGCAGTGGACTCTGGTATTTGCTGGTGACGGCTGTGTTGTCGGGGCTTGTCATCAACATAGGCAAGCGGCTTACGCAAATAGATTGTCCGTGGGATCTGCTGCGTTACGGCGGCACTGCCGACTACGTGCGCAACTTCATGTCACATGCTCGCACCGGTGGTGTTGGCGGCTGTTTTCCGGCTGGCCATTCCAGCGCCGGTTATGGCTGGTTCGGGTTTTATTACTTTGTTCGCCATTACTGGCCGCGCTGGCAGTGGTGGGCATTGGCAGCCGTGCTGTTGCTGGGCCTGGTTTTTGGCATTGGCCAGCAACTGCGCGGGGCGCACTTTGTGTCGCACGATGTGTGGACGCTGGGGCTTTGTTGGTTTATCGCCACCACACTGGCGTTGTGGTGGCGCCGATCAATGCCTTTGATTACTGGAACGGATGGTTGAGGATGATGGTTTCGTCGCGATCAGGGCCGGTGGAAATAATGTCGACCGGTGCTTCGATCAATTGTTCGATGCGACTGATGTAGTTGCGAGCATTCTGCGGCAGATCGGCGAGCGAGCGCACGCCGAAGGTTGTTTGTTTCCAGCCAGGCATGTCTTCGTAGATAGGCTCCAGCGTGTTGTAGCTGTCGAAATTGGTGAGGCAGGCCATCGAGCTGGAGTTGTTGCCTTTGTAGCCGGTGCAGATCCGCACGGTTTCAAGACCGTCGAGCACATCGAGTTTGGTCAGACAGATACCGCTCACGCTGTTGATTCGGATCGCCAGCTTCACTGCAGCCGCATCGAACCAGCCACAGCGGCGGTTGCGGCCGGTGGAAGCGCCGATTTCCTGGCCTTTGCGGAACAGCATTTCGCCGACATCGTCGAACAACTCAGTCGGGAATGGGCCACTGCCGACGCGGGTGGTGTAGGCCTTGGTGATGCCGAGCACGTAGTCGAGATAAAGCGGACCATAACCGCTGCCGGTGGCAGTGCCGCCGGCGGTGGTGTTGGACGAGGTCACGAACGGATAGGTGCCGTGGTCGATGTCGAGCAGTGAACCCTGGGCGCCTTCAAACAGGATGTTGGTGTCGGCTTTGCGGGCGTTGTGCAACAGGTCAATGGTGTCACACACCATTGGGCGGATGCGTTCGGCCATCCGCAGCGAGTCGTCGAGTGTTTGCTGGTAATCCACTGCTGCGACATTGAAGTAGTTGGTCAATACGAAGTTGTGGAACTCCAGCACTTCTTCCAGCCGGTCGCCAAAGTGCTTGGCATTCATCAATTCACCCAGGCGGATGCCGCGGCGGGCAACCTTGTCTTCGTAGGCGGGGCCGATGCCGCGACCGGTAGTGCCGATCTTGTTGGCACCTTTCTTCAGTTCGCGGGCCTGATCGAGTGCAACGTGGTACGGCAGGATCAGCGGGCAGGCTGCGCTGATTTTCAGATTGCCGGTGACATTGACGCCCTGGGCCGCGACTTCGTCCATTTCTTTCAGCAATGCAGTGGGCGACAGCACCACACCGTTGCCGATCACGCAGGTGACGCCGTCGCGCAAAATACCGGATGGCAGCAGGTGCAACACCGTTTTCTTGCCGCCGATTACCAGTGTATGGCCGGCGTTATGGCCGCCCTGGAACCGCACAACGTGTGAGGCGCGCTCTGTGAGCAGATCGACGATCTTGCCCTTGCCTTCGTCACCCCATTGCGTGCCGAGTACGACGACGCTCTTGCCGGTTTTCTGTGGAAGGATGCTGTGGTTGCCGCTCATGTTGATGCCTTGATGTTTCGTATCTGGTTCATTGATTGTTGTGGTGAGTTACGACTTGCAGGGCCACTGTTGTTTTACAAGGCCACCGTCCTAAAGATCTACTACTTTCCAGCCGGTGCCGTCCTGCTGCAGCCGCTGGTTGCAGCCCAGGCTGGCAGCGGTGTCACTTTGGCCGGCGAAGGCCTGGATTACCCGTTTGCCGTTCCGGCGCAGAGCGCTGATGGAGCTAGCCAGCTCGGCGCTGTTGTCAGCCGGAGCATAGATCAGGTCGCTTTGGGCGAAATTGCGTTTGCTCAAGGTGAGCAGCGTCATCAGGTCGGCATCGAAGCCGGTGGCTGGACGTGCGCGACCAAAGGCGGCGCCGATGCCATCGTAGCGGCCACCATTGGCAATTGCTTCGCCGTGACCTTCGACATAGGCCGAAAAGATTACGCCGGTGTGGTAGTCGTAACCGCGCAGTTCACACAGGTCGAGATAGATCTGCTGTTGCGGGAATCGCAGTTGCAGCGCGGCGACCAGCGTGTCCAGCTGATCAAGCGCGGCCAGCAGCGTGTCTGTGGCTCCACGCAGCAGCGTGCGAGCCTGTGTCAGCACGGCAAGGTCACCATGCAGTTTCGGCAACAGTCGGAGTGAGGCGGCGAGTTCTGCCGACAGTGGATACTGTTGCAGCAGGCGCTCGATGTCGGTGGTGGCCTTGTTCTGCAGCGCTTCGAACAGTTCGGCTGCAGCTGGTGCAGGCAGGTTGGCCGCCTGCAGCAGTTCACGGCAAATATTGCTGTGCCCCAAGGCCAGCAGCGGTTGTTCAATGCCGGCAATCGCCAGCGTGTGCAGCAACAGACTGATTACTTCGAGATCACTTTCTACGCCGCTGTGGCCGTACAGTTCGGCGCCAACGAGACGCGGACTGCGCGAGCCGAGCTGGCCAGTCGGCAAGGTGCGCAGCACGGTGTCGGCATAGCAGAGGCGGGTTGGACCGGTTTGCTGCAACACGTGGGCATCAATGCGCGCCGCTTGCGATGTTATGTCGGAGCGCACACCCATCGCGCGGCCACTCAGTTGGTCCACCAGTGTGAAGGTGCTGAGCTGCAGTTCATGACTTGGCACAATGTGCAGCGAGTCGAGGAATTCGATCAGCGGCGTATTGACGAGCCCATAGCCCCAACTGCCATACAAATCGAGGATTTCCCGCCGCAGGGTTTCCAGTTGCAGCGCCCGTGGCGGCAGGACTTCGTCGACGCCATCGGGCAACTGCCAGCGATTGGATTTCGGTGTCATGGTTGCTGGCAGGCCCTATGGCGCTTTGCCGTCTTTCAGGTATTTGAAAAAGTCACTGTCCGGACTGAGCAGCAGCAAATCACCGTTGTTCGAGAAGGTTTGCCGATAGGCACTCAGGCTGCGGGTGAATTCATAGAATTCCGGGTCTTTGCTGTAAGCGGCAGCATAGATAGCCGATGCCTGCGCATCACCTTCACCACGGATGCGTTCAGCATCGCGATAGGCTTCGGCTTCGAGGATGGTCTTCTGGCGGTCGGCGTCGGCACTGATGCCTTCAGCGATCTCAAGACCGGTCGAACGCAATTCCTGTGCTTCTTCCTGGCGTTCGGACGCCATACGGTTGTAGACGTTATCACTGACCTGCTCGGGCAGATCTATTTTCTTGACGCGCACGTCGACCACTTCGATGCCCAACTGCTGCTGCGAGAACTGGTTCAGCGAAGCAGTGAGTTCGGTCATCAACTGGTCGCGCTGGCCCGATACCACTTCGTGCTTGGTGCGTTCGCCGAACTCGTTGCGCAAACCGGTATTGATGCGTTGTGCCAACAGGTTGTTGGCCACCACTTCATCGCCTGAAGTCGCAGTGTAGAACTGGGCGGTGTTGAAGATGCGCCACTTGGCGAACGAATCCACTTCGAGATAGTTCTTCTCGGCGGTCAGATAACTGGCGGTTTCGGCGTCAAGCGTCTGGATGCGGCCGTCGAAGATGCGCACGGTATGCACGCCGGGGATCCTGAAATGCAGGCCGGGAGCGATATCGCTGTTGGTGACTTCGCCGAAGGTCAACAGCACGGCACGGTCAATTTCGCGCACCACGAACAGACAGTTGGAAGCGAACAGCCCCAACAGCGCGAGCGCAATCAATGGAATGAAACCTGTGGTTTTCATCAGCGGTTCACCTCGCGAACAGGGGCTTGCCGGGTTTGTGGCGTTACCGTAAAGGTTGGCGTCGTGACGTTGGTGGTGTTGCTGCTGTCACTGTTGCGCAGTGATTGCTGCAGCAGCTGGTCGAGCGGCAGATACATCATGTTGTTGCCGCCTTCGACATCGATCATCACCTTGGAACTGTTGCTCATCACCTCTTGCATCGTGTCGAGGTAGAGGCGCTGGCGTGTGACTTCCGGGGCTTTTTTGTACTCGACCAGCAATTGGTCAAAGCGCTCGGCTTCGCCTTGTGCGCGTGCGATCACCTCTTCCTTGTAGGCGTTGGCTTCTTCCAGTTGGCGGCGGGCATTGCCGCGCGCTGCCGGCACTACTTGACTGGCATAGCGGCGTGCTTCGTTCTGCGTGCTCTGGTTGTCTTCACTGGCCTTGATGACATCGTCGAACGCAGCGCGTACCTGCTCGGGCGGCTGTGACTGCGCTATGTTGAGCTGGTTGATCGTGATGCCGGTGCCGTAGGCGTCGAGGTAGCTCTGCAGGCGGTCGCGCGTGTCTTGTGCCAGCAGTTCGCGGCCGGTGTTGATCACGTCATCCATTTTGGAGCCGCCAACAACATGGCGCAGCGCTGATTCAGCGGCCTGCTGCAGACTGATCTCAGGGTCTTCTACCTTCAGGAAAAAACTGTGGGCATCGGTGATGACATATTGGACGGTCATCGAGATGTCGACGATGTTGTCGTCTTCCGTGAGCATCGTGTTGTCAAAGCGTTGGTCGTAGACGCGGGTGACGTTGATGATGTTGACGGAATCGATCAGTGACGGGTTCCAGTGCAGACCCGGCATCACCACCTCGTCGAGCGCGCGGCCAAGCCGCAGTACAACCCCGCGTTCCTGTTCATTGACGGTATAAAAGCCGGTGAAGGCATACAGGACTGCAACGCCGGCGAGCACGGCAGCCATCAGGCCGCCCGGAATGCCGCCGCCACTGCTGCCACTGCTACCGCCTTGACCGGTGCCGCCACGTTTGGGGCCGCCGCCAAAAGCGCCGCCCAGTTTGCGCAACAGATCGTTGGCAATCTTGTCGAGGTCCGGTGGACCCTGATCTTTGTTGCCGCCGGGCCGTGCGCCCCAGGGATCTTTTTTGCGATCGTCATTATCGGGTTCGTTCCAGGCCATGCATGCTCCGTAGACGAAGGGAATCGGTTGGGGTGAAAGAGGCGGATCCGACAGGTGCGGACCGGGATGGGATTCTAGCGGAATCCCCCTGCAATTACACCGGCGTGTCGGGTGTCTGCGGAGGGTCTGGAAAGTTGAATTCAGGTTCGGGCGGGGGCAATGGCAGCCATGGTGCAGGATCGATACCCGCCTCCGCCAAAAGCCGCAAAAAGTCGCCGCGTGGCAGTCGCAAATCGAGGGTGCTGTTGCCGGCGTCGTCGGTGCTTTCATGCAATACAGCGCCCATCTGGTAAAAGCGGGCACGCAGGCGGCCCTGGCTGGGCGAGAGCGGCAGCGTGGGAGAAATCGTGTCTTCACTCAACAATTCGGCAATGGCGGTCAGCAGTTCGGGGATACCGGCACCGCTATGTGCGGAAACCCACACACGCCACGGCTTGCCTTCGTCATCGCGATCAATGCCGGCATGCTGGTCGCCCAAAAGATCGATCTTGTTGAACACCAGCAGGGTTGGTACATCGCTGGCGCCGATTTCGTGCAGCACCTTGTCCACTTCGTCGATCAACAGCTCGCGCTCGTCACTGTTGCAATCAACCACATGCAGCAGCAGGCGTGCTTCCACGGTTTCTTCCAGCGTGGCACGGAAGGCATCGACCAATTGGTGCGGCAGCTGACGGATGAAGCCAACAGTATCAGCCAGTATGGCCGGGCCGAAATTCGGCAGCGATAGTTTGCGCAGGGTTGAGTCAAGCGTGGCGAACAGCTGATTGGCAACATAAGTGGTGTCGCCGCAAACCCGGTTGAACAATGAGGACTTGCCGGCGTTGGTATAGCCCACCAGGGAGATAGTCGGAATTTCGGCACGTTTGCGCGCGCGGCGTCCTTGATCGCGTTGCTTGCGGACCTTGACGAGATTCTTGCGAATCTGCGTGATGCGGACGCCAATCAGGCGCTGGTCGATTTCCAGCTGGGTTTCCCCTGCTCCACGCAAACCTATGCCGCCCTTCTGGCGGTCAAGGTGGGTCCAACCGCGGACAAGGCGGGTGGATGCGTGTTTCAGTTGTGCCAGTTCAACCTGCAGCTTGCCTTCATGACTGCGTGCACGCTGGGCAAAAATGTCAAGGATGAGGCCGGTACGATCCAGCACACGACATTGCAGTTCTTTTTCGAGATTGCGTTCCTGGCTGGGTGTAAGTGTGTTGTTGAACAACACAAGATCGGCGTTGTGCAGGGTCTTGGCAGCGGCTATTTCCTCGACTTTGCCGGCGCCGACCAGAAACCGAGGCGTCGTCGAACGGGTGGAGGCAATGATCAATGCGGCAGGGCTGGCGCCGGCTGAAATAGCCAGCTCCTCGAATTCACGGATATCGGCTTCGTCCTTCTGCGCGTCGGCGCCGACGTGCACAAGTATCGCGGTTTCACCGCTGTCAGGACGTTCGAAAAACACGCTGGCTCAGGGTGACAGGTGCACCCGGGGATGCATCATCAGAAGCTGTTGCCGGGGCCGTCATCGTCGGTGCCAACGCCGCCGTTCTCGCCGGTTCCGATCATCGGGACGCGCACCTGGCGGGCAGGCACGACAGTAGAAATGGCATGCTTGTACACCATCTGGTTAACGGTGTTTTTCAGCACGATTACGAATTGGTCGAACGATTCGATCTGGCCTTGCAGCTTGATACCGCTGACGAGATAGATTGCGACGGGAACTTTTTCCTTGCGCAATACATTAAGAAAAGGGTCTTGTAGTGAGTGCCCTTTTGACATGTTCATCTCCTGTAAGTAATGAAAATTCAGTTGAGCTGGTGGCGATGCCTCAGTCATGTACTAACCAAGCGTCATCTCCTACCACATAGACAGCAACATAGGGTAAATGTTGCAGTTTTGTCGAAAAAACAGCGGCGCATTATAGGGGGAACACTTTCACCGCTACCAGTACATGGCGACGCGGCTGTGGTTTTTCAAGTGATTCTTCACATTAATTGCATCTTCAAACGCGAGGCTGCAGTTGATTGCATCATGATCACGCCAACTGCGCAGCCATGTGAACTGACGCTTTGCCAATTGTCGCGTTGCTGCGATCGCTTTTGCTGTCATCGTCGCGTAATCATCTTCGCCATCGAGATATGACCAGACCTGGCGATAGCCAACACTGCGTATTGATGGCAGCGATGCATGCAGGTCTGTGCGCTGTTTCAGCGCAGACACTTCATCAACGAGCCCTGCAGCAAGCATTGCATGGAAGCGCTCTGCGATGAGCTGGTGCAATGCTGCCCGGTCGTGGGGCAGCATCGCAACAAACAATAATTCACATGGCAGATCGCTCATGCGTCCACCTGCCTGCGCCTGCGCCTGATGCAAGGCGGTCAGCGAGATTCCAGTGGCTTCATGGACCTCCAATGCGCGCTGCAGTCGCTGCGGATCGTTGGGGTGTATGCGTGCGGCAGCAACCGGATCAACCTGTTGCAGCCTTGCATGTACCGCCGCCCAGCCCTCACGTTGCGCCAGTGCAACTATGCGTTCGCGTATGGCGGGAGTGGCGGAGGGCAGCGCAGCGAGTCCGTCGCGCAGTGCCTTGAAGTACAGCATGGTGCCGCCAACAAGCAGTGGAATCCTGCCGCAGGCCACGATGCTGTGCATTTCACGTATCGCGTCGGCACGAAAATCGGCAGCAGAATAGGGTTGCGCCGGATCGCGGATGTCGATCAGCCGGTGCGGTGCGCGTGCCAGAGTGGCGGCATCGGGCTTGCCGGAGCCGATATCGAGGCCGCGATACACCAGTGCAGAATCGACGCTGATGATGTCGAACGGGCCACTTTCGGCCAGCAACACCGCTGCACGGGTTTTGCCGCAGGCTGTGGGGCCCATCAGGCAGACAGCAGGTGGCAACGCGGTAGTGGGTGTGGTGTTCAAACTGGATCCTGCCTTGACTGAAAATGCTTTGCTGTTGTTGATCGAGGCGCTGTCAACAACGCTCGCGGGCCTTTGATGTTGGGCAGTGCAGTTGAACCATACAACAGCGTTGTCGCTTAGTCTCCCGGATCATCGGTGTGATTGGCACGTTCATTCGATGGTTGAAACATTAGTTGAATGAGCAGTTGAATCAGTAGAATGCCTGCCATTGATTCTCCACCCAAGGGCAGGCATGTCGACCGCTCCAATAGGTGTGTTTGATTCCGGCGTGGGCGGGCTGTCGATCCTGCACAGCATCCGTGCACTGATGCCGAATGAAAATCTCATTTACATCGCTGACTCAGCCCATGCGCCGTATGGCCCAAAGGGTGAGGCCTTTATTCGCGAACGCAGCGTGCGGTTGACGGATCATCTCGTTGGCAACGGTGTCAAAGCAGTAGTGGTGGCATGCAACACGGCCACGGCAGCGGCGATCAATCTGCTGCGGGAACGTTATGCGTTGCCGGTCATCGGTGTTGAGCCTGCAGTGAAGCCGGCTGCTGAACAGAGCCGCTCCGGTGTTGTCGGTGTGCTCGCCACCAGTGGCACCATTGCCAGCGACAAATTCCTCAATCTGCAAAGCCGCTTCAGCGATCGTGTGCAGATTCTCACCCGCGCCGGTACCGGCCTGGTTGAGCTGATCGAACAACCACACTATGACGATACGGCAATGCTGAGCTTGTTGCGTAGTCTGATTGCGCCGATGCAGGATCAGGGTGCCGACACGCTGGTGCTGGGTTGTACGCATTATTCGTTGATCAAGCAGCAGATCGCCCGGGTTGGCGGACCACACTTGCGCATCGTTGATGCCGGTGACGCGGTAGCGAGGGAGCTGCAACGACGCTTGCAGACACAGCAATTGCGGTCGTTGAGTGAGAGCAGTGAGCCGGTCAGGTTTGTAACCAGTGGTGAGCTGGGCGTACAGCGAGAACTGCTGCAGCGCTATTGGCCGGAGTCGGCGGAACTCATTGCCCTCGTTTGAACAAACGATCCAGCTCGGCTACTGAGACCTGATGCCATGTAGGGCGGCCGTGATTGCACTGGCCGCTGCGTTCAGTACGTTCCATGTCGCGCAGCAGGGCATTCATTTCCGGTACGCTGAGCTGGCGATTTGCCCGTACTGAGCCGTGACACGCCATGGTTGCAAGAATTTCATCACGCGCCGCGCGGATGCGATCACTGCTGCCATGTTCGCGCAGGTCCGACAGCACATCGCGCAGCAACTGTTCGACATTGGCATTGCGCAATATTGCCGGAATCTGCCGGACGCTAAGCGTTTCCGGCCCCAGTCTTTCCACTCCCAATCCCAATTGCATCAATGCTTCGGCCTGGGTTTCGGCGCAATCGGCTTCAGCTTCACTGACGGCAACGGCCAGCGGCACCAACAGCGGTTGCGCCTTGATGCCATCTTCGTCGGCAGCAGACTTCATGTGTTCGTAAGTCAATCGTTCATGGGCCGCGTGCATGTCGATAATGACAAGTCCGTTCGCATTTTGCGCCAGCACATAAATGCCATGCAGCTGTGCAAGCGCGTAGCCGAGCGGCGGTCCGACTTCGCTGGCGGCGCCGGCTTCGTCAGGATGAATCCGAGCGGTGCTGGTTGCCGGCGTGTTGTCCGGGGGGTCGCTGCGGAATGCAGCGTAACCAGCGAGTTGATTGCGGACCTGGCCGGACAACGGAAAATTCCCGCTGTCCGCATACGACATCCCACCCGCCGAAAACAACGGCATACGGCTTTGTTCCCTGATACCTGAATCGTTCACAGGCGGACTCGTCCCGCCAAAGCCGCCCGCGGCAACCGCGGAGGACGACGCGTGATCCCCGGGTCTCACATCCGCCAGCGAGCGATGCAACGCACTGAACAGGAAATCATGCACCAGCCTGCCGTCGCGAAAGCGCACTTCGTGCTTGGTCGGATGTACGTTGACATCAACCAATGCCGGATCGAGTTCAAGGTAGAGTACAAACGCAGGATGCCGGCCTTCGTGCAGCACATCGCGGTAGGCCTGCTTGATGGCATGCGCCACCAGTTTGTCGCGGATCACGCGGCCGTTGACATAGAAGTACTGCAGGTCCTGCTGGCTGCGCGAGAAGGTCGGCAGCGAGACCCAGCCGTAGAGTTTCATGCCATTGTGGTCAAAATCGACCCTCACGGCGCTCTCGATGAAAGCCGGCCCGCACACTTGTGCCACCCGGCGTTGCTGCTCGGTGGGCGAGCGCGCTTTCTCGAAGCGATGTACGACTCGCTGGTTGTGCTGCAATGTGAAACCGACACTGAAACGGCTCAGAGCCACACGCTTCACCATGTCTTCGATGCGCTGGAATTCGGTTTGTTCGGTGCGCAGGAACTTGCGGCGCGCCGGCGTGTTGAAAAAGAGATCGCGTACTTCAACGCAGGTGCCCACCGGCGCAGCTGCCGGCGTCACGCTGGTGGCCATGTCGCGGCCTTCGGCTTCCACCTGCCAACCAGCCTCACTCGCAACAGTGCGCGAAATCAGTGACAGGCGGGAGACCGAACTGATACTGGCGAGAGCTTCGCCACGAAAGCCGAGACTGGCAATGGCTTCGAGATCGTCGAGTGTGCTGATCTTGCTGGTGGCGTGGCGGCTGAGGGCGAGCGGCAGGTCGTCCTTCTCGATGCCACCGCCGTTGTCGCGGATACGCACGAGTTTTACACCGCCTTGTTCAAGGTCGATGTCGATTCGGTCGGCGCCGGCGTCAAGGCTGTTTTCGAGCAGTTCCTTTACTACCGAGGCGGGACGTTCAACGACTTCACCAGCCGCAATCTGGTTGCACAGGCGCTGGCTGAGTGTATGGATGCGGGAGGCGGATGGAACGGAGGCTATGGACACTTACGACGCGGGGATCTTGAGAACCTGACCTGGTCGTATGGTATCACTCTTCAATTCATTGGTAGCCCGGATGACATCGAGTGGGATTGCGTAACTGATAGCAATCTGGGACAGCGTTTCGCCATGCGCGATGGTGTGTTCCTTGAAGGCTGCCTTTGCGGCTGCAACAGCTGGAATCTTCAGTATCTGACCCACCTGGATTGAATCGCGCTTGATGTTGTTGGCGTCCTTCAGTTCAGCCATCGTCACATTGAAGCGTTGCGCCACCATCGATAGCGAATCGCCTCTGCGCACGGTGTAGTTGGAAGGACCGGCGGCCGTTGTGGCGCCGTGCTGCTGGTTCCAGGCAATCAGGGTCCCGCGCGGCGGACGCTTGTGGAACCAGCGGGTGATGCCGTTGGTCAAGGCGCCGGCGAACTGCTTGCGCCAGGCGGAGGAGTCGAGTTGCCGGGCGTCGTCGGAGTTGGTGATGTAACCGGATTCGATCAACAGCGAGGGAATGTCGGCCGATTTCAGCTCGACGAAAGCAGCCTGTTCGACGTTGCGCCGCCGCAAGCGCGTCACTGCACCAAGTGAGTTGATCAATTCGTTGCCAATATCGAGGCTGGTGGCAACACTGGCGGTCATGCTGAGATCAAGCAGCACGCTGGCGAGCATGGCGTCTTTGTCAGTGAGGCTGACCGAGCCGACACCACCGATCAGGTCAGCGTTGTTTTCCTTGTCGGCGAGCCGGCGCGCTTGTTCGCTGGTAGCGCCGCGATCGGACAGCGCATATACAGTGGCGCCGGTGGCGTTTTTGTTGTCGGCGGCATCGGCATGGATGGCGAGATAGAGATCGGCATTGGCATCGTGACCCTGCTCGATGCGCTGACGCAGGCCGACGTAGTAGTCGCCATCGCGGATCAGTACGGCCTTATAGCCTTCAATCTTGTTCAGCTGTGCCGCCAGTTCGCGTGAGATGGCCAGCGTGACCTGCTTTTCCTGCAAGCGTTTGACGCCAATGGCGCCCGGATCATCGCCACCGTGGCCGGCCGAGATGGCGATCACGATGTCGCGCTTGCCGTCTGCATCAAGACTGGCGGTGAGCGCGGCTAAGGCATCGCCCGGGCTGTCTTGTTGGGACTGCGTGGGGGTAGTTACTGAAGTAGTTGCTTTAGTAATCGCGGTAGGCGGGGCGGCTGCCGTAGCCGCTGCTGCATCGACATCATAGAGATCAAGCACCAGTCGGTCGCCGTATTGCTCGTTCTTGCCGAGGGCAAAGCTGCGAGGATCGACTTTGGCGCGCAGGGCCAGTACGACGCGCAAGCCACCAGCGTCGAGAGCAGCGCTGCTGATGCTGGCGATGGGGGTGTTTTCCAGGTTGAGATTGTCAAGGCGGGTAGCGAGGGTGGAATCCTGCAGATCCACCACTACTTGCACCGGGTCCCTGGTGTTCAGCGTGTACTGTGGTGGGGCGTCAAGGTCGAAGACCAGGCGGGTGTAATCCGGTGCACGGTAGCTGCGCACGCCCTGTACATTGGCAGCCATGGCGGCTGACAAGCAGCCGCAGCAGGCGATCAAGCCAATCAGGATGGTGTTGCTTAACTTCATTACGCCCATTGCGCTGCGATTTTGATGGCAATATTTCTATAATTTACAATCGCTTGAAGAATAAAGCCAGAAAAATTCTAGAAAGATTGCGTAAGTTGCGTCAAGGCGCGGCCCCATTGTTCGCCGCGTGGGGTGTGGGCCTGCCAGCTGGCCTGCCTGCCTTTGCCACTGACCCACAGCTGCAGCGCCAGATCTGGCGCCGGCAGCCACGGCCGCCCGCGCTCCGGCCATTCAACCAACGTCAGCGTGTCGTCATCGAGGAAATCGCGCACACCGAGGAAGTGCAGTTCCTCGGGGTCGGCAAGGCGGTACAGGTCATAGTGCAGCACATGCCCGTTCGCCAGTTCATAGGGTTCTACCAGCGTAAACGTAGGGCTTTTCACCGCCCCGGTGTGACCGAGCGCGCGGATAAGGCCACGGCTGAGGGTGGTTTTGCCGCTGCCCAGATCGCCCTGCAGGGTCACCAGGCCACGGCCGCCGGTCACGGTGGCAAGGTGCCGGCCCAAGGTCAGGGTCGCCTCTTCGTCGGGCAGGAAAAGGGTGGAACTCACGGGTTCAGCAGGGTACGCAAATGCGGAAACAGATCGCTGGCCAACAGGCCGCGTTCGCCGGCTTCGGCGGCAGCGAGATCAGCCGCCTTGCTGTGCGCGCAGACGGCCAGCCGGGCAGCAGTGGCAAGGTCGAAACCCTGGGCCAGCAACGCGCCGGCGACACCGCTGAGTACATCGCCCATGCCGCCGCTGGCCATGCCGGGGTTGCCGTGCTGGCAACATTCGATGCGCTGGCGTGAAGCCGGGCCGCTGCCAACCAACGAACCCTGTCCCTTCAGAATGACAGCGCCACCATGGCGTTGCAGCAATTCCCGCATGGCTTGTTCACGATCAGTCTGGATATTCTCGGTGCTGGTACTGAGCAAGCGACTGGCCTCGCCCGGATGTGGGGTGAGCAACCACTTCTCGTAGAAGTACTGGATTACCGGGCTGGAGCCTTGGCTGAGCAAGTTGAGACCGTCGGCGTCGAGCACGATGGGCAATTGCCGTTCCTGTGCGGCCTGCAGCGCAATGACAAAGCAGGTGCGTGACCACTGAGTCTGCCCAAGCCCCGGCCCGAGCACCAAAACACTGGCACGCTCAAGCAGCGGCAGCAAATGCACGGGGTCACTGACGCCTTTCACCATCAGTTCAGGTCGGCGGCTAATGAAGGCAGCGGCGTGGACGGGATGGGTGGCAACCGAGGTAAGTCCGGCGCCACAACGGGCAGCCGCTTCGGCAGCCAACAGGGCGGCACCGCCAAAACCGTCATCGCCCCCGACTACCAGCACATGACCATGATCACCCTTGTGGGCACTGGGCTGACGTGGGGGCAACAGGGTTTTCAGCATGTCCCAATTGAGCGACGGGATCATAGACAGGGGCACCCCAGATAAAACAAACCCTGCCGGAGGGCAGGGTTGAAGCAGCAAAAACGAGTGAAGAAAATTTTTGGGTACAAAGCCCTATTGGGTCTGGAGGTGGCGCTTGCCGAGGGTGATATGGCGAGGGCCGGTGGTAGCCACTTGGCCGCTTACGCCGAGCGGGATCTGCTGGACTTTGCCGCCGGAGGCGAGGAATTTTGCAGTTTGGGCTTCAATGGAGTCGGGGGAAAAATCGCCTGACTGGGAGAGGACGGGTTTGCCTTTGGTGTTTTTCGCAGGAGTAGCCATGGTAATCCTTGGTCTCAGTAACGGTTGAAACGAATATGTCGGGAACGGCTGTAACTTGGCGCTACCGATCCCTCGTCGCAGCGGCGGGAGCGGGCGGGCATTATAGTGACTCGGGGGGTGCCCTGCCTATCCTGACAAGGTTAAATCTCGGTTGGAGGGCAATTGACCATGCCTCCCGTACAGTGACACAGGGCAAAGTCGTACCAAGGGATGTGCGCGCCGCCACAACAAGGGCCGGTTGGGCCCCTGTCAGCGCTGACTAAAAGCGTTATCCCCAAATCGTATCAGTCGCCAGTGACCAGGTTCAGCAGCGCCGACTGGCCGTTGGCATTGGCCGCGAGGCAGCGCTGCAGTGCGGCGATCAATGCGGCTGGATCTTCCACTTTCTCGCCCATACCACCACAGGCCTGCATGATGCCTTCATAGGCCGGCGATTCGCCCAGCGACACCAGTGGCATCATTGCCTCTTTCGATGCCTGACCTTCCGGGTACATGCCCAGCGTCGAGCGACGAACTGCGTTCCAGCGGGCGTTGTTCATCACCAGCGTAGTGGTTGGCAGGCCATACATGCGTGCCACGTGATGTGCTGCCGTCGGACAACCGAACATGTAGGAACCATCACCAACGATCAGTATCACCTTCTTGTGCGGCGCTCCCAGCTTGGCGCCTACCGCAGCGCCCAGGCCAAAGCCCAAACCGCCGGCAAGACTGCTCGACAGATAAGACCGCGGCGTTTTCAGTGCGAGGAAATCCATCGGCACACCCATCTCGTTGATGATGATGGTGTCGTCGTCGATTACCTGGTTGATGCAATGCGCTATCCAGGCAGGATGCAATGGTGTGTGTTGCTGCATGCTTTGCACCAGTGCTTGCAGTTTGCGTGTGCGTTCACCGGAGATGGCCTTGAACTGTGCCTGCCGCGATGCCACCAGTGCGGGCTGGGTTGAACATGCCATCTGGAGCGCCTGCTCCAGCATTTCCAGCGCCTGCGACGACGACCCGCTGATCGCCAGATCCATCTGGAAGCCGCGCACGGGGTAACGGTTGAACATCGGGTCTGGAGCCACGTGTATCAGTTTGGCGTGCGGCAACGGGCTGACCTTGCTCGGCCACCATGGCACCTCGCAGTCGATGATCAATACCGCGTCTGCCTGCGCTATGGCTTCGGCGGGATGCACGCCGATAAACATCGGATGGGTTGTCGGGATATTGAGTTCGCGTGCACCGGGCTCGCCGGGCATTGCTACGCCGATGCCGAAGTTCTCGGCGATGCGGCCGAGCCGCGCTACGTTGGCGCCATCGCGGCCGCTGCTCGAGGTGATGATCAGCGGGAACTTCGCTTCGCTGAGCCATTGCGCGGCCTGCTTGATGCCGGCCAGCGAAGGTGTGGCAGGCAATGCGCCGAGCGCGCGCGGGCGCGGCGCCGGGCAGTTTTTGTCGGTGAGGTCACCCAGCACTTCGCGTGGCATGCACAGATATACCGGGCCTTTGGGTTCGCTCATGGCAATATCGAGTGCGCGGCCGACGATTTCTTCCGGTGCCTGCCCCGGGCGCAGTTCGTAATCCCATTTCACCCACTCGCGCACCAAGCCACCCTGGTCGAAGCTGTCCTGGCCCCAGTGAATTGATGCGTTGCGCGAGCCGATATGGCCGGTCTCGGTGCTTGGCGTGCGGCCGGCTGTCAGCAGAATCGGGGCTTGATCGCGTGCAGCATTCATCAAGCCACACAGCGCATTGGCCGTGCCGACCGTGACATGCACCATCACCGCCGCCGGTTTGCCGGTGGCAAGGAAATATCCGTGTGCCATCGAGATGGCAACGTTCTCGTGTGGCACGGTGAGAAACTCCGGGGTCTTGATGCCGGCATTGCGAGCCGTTACCAGTGCCTCGATGATGGGTGCGGTGTCGGTGCCGGCATTGGCGAATACGTGGTCGATGCCGCGATCGAGCAAAGCCTGCAGATAATTGGCGGCAACGGAACGGGTCGGGGAACTCATGGCTACTCCGGATGGCTTTGGTTTTGCCGGCTGGAGGCTACTGGCGCGGGGCGATGTACTGATTCACCACCGGCTCGGTACCTGCCACTACCAGGCTTCTTATTCTGTTTTGGGTTTGGGCGTCGTTCCGCGTGATTCTCTCATGCTGACGCAGATGATCAAGCCAGCTATGGACAACATAGGTTTCCACGTATTGCCCAGGATTCTGCGCGTCTTCAAACAGTTGCCAGAAGGTAGCACCATCGCGGCGGCGGGCGGTGCCAAGCAACTGCATCTCTTGTGTGAATTCGGCGAGCTTTACCGGTTCAACGTGGTAACGCACGGTGATCATCACCGGCCCCTGATCGGGTTCGACCGCGATCTGCAGGTCGGGCTTTTGCCAGTGCTGTGAAGGTGTGTGGTCGAGTTTGTCGTTGCCACTTACCGGCCAGCGGCGAGTGTAAAGCGTGGCCACTACCACACCAACAGCGGCAGTGAGCAGTGCAGTACGGATCGAGGTAAGTTCTGTAACGCTGCCCCACACCACCGGTCCTATTGCCAGCGACCCCATGAAGAACATCTGGAAGATCGCGATGCCGCGCGAACGTACCCAATGCGGCAGTGCGGTCTGTGCCGACATCTGCGAGCACGTCATCACAGTGATCCAGGCGGCGCCGCACACGGCCAGTGTCAGCAGCGCCAGGGAATGCACCGGTACCAGCGCTGTCAGCGAAATGCCAATGCCGAACACAATGGCAGCGGCAGTCAGCAATTGATCAGTATTCATCAATTTGCGCAGGCGAGGCTGCATAAAGCCACTGATGATGGCGCCGGTACTGATGGCTGCGTAGAGGTTGGAGAAGGTGGTCGAGTCGCCCTCAAGTAGATCGCGCGCGATCAGTGGCAGCAATGCCCACATCACACTGGAGAAAAAATAGAAGCCTACGCTGCGGTAGATCGTCGACTTCAGCGCCGGTGAATGCCACGCAAAGCGCAGACCGGTAGCAATGGCAGGCGTGAATTTCTCTGGCGGCAGCGTGACGGGTTCCGGTACCCGCTTCCACCGCCACAGCACGACGATGATGAAAATGAACGAAATGGCATTGCAGGCAAACACCGCGCCGCTACCGGTGCGGCGCAGGATTTCTCCAGCGATCAGTGCACCGATCACCCGGGACATGTTCATGCCGAGGGTGTTGAGGCCAATGGCGTTCTGCAGTTCGCTGCGTGGCACTGTTTCCGGAATGATGCTTTGCCACGTTGGCATCACCATTGCCATGCCGATACCAAGCAGGAGCGTGAGGCCGAGCAGGCTCCAGGCAGTGATAACGCCGGTGAGTGTCAGAATGGCGAGAATCAGCGCGACCACTGCGCGGCCGATGTTGGCCACCATCAAATAGAGCCTGCGGTCGAAGATGTCGGACAGCGCGCCCGACGGCAACAGGATGAAGAACGCCGGCAGCGAGGTGGCAGTTTGCATCAGTGCGACGATCACTGCCGAATCTGTCAGCTCGGTAATCAGCCAGCCGGCACCGGCATCGTGCATCCAGCCGCCGATATTCGACACCAGCGTGGCCAGCCACAGCCAGCGGAACGTCTTGATAGACAGCGGCGACCACAGCGAGCGGGATGCAGCGGCACTTGATTTGGGAACAGCTGGAGTAGTCATCGTCATTCCGCTCGTTGTTGTGCGGCCATTCTGGCATCGAGGTGGCGCAGTGTCGGACTCAGTCCGTAGAGCAATGCCACGATGACCAGCATGATCAGACAGGCGAAGAACATGGTACCTGCTACACCGTACCGCTCCGCCGCCAGTGCTACCGGCAGTACGCCCAGTGGAGTCAATCCCAGCGACAGCATCATCATGCTCGACATGCGACCACGTACTTCGTTGTGTGCCAGCAGTTGCACAATCGTATTGTTCATCGTTTGCGTGATGTCGTTCAGCATGCTGGCGCACAGCATCAGTACTAGCGCAAGGTAGAACCACGGGCTCTGCGTGAATACGGCCAGCGCCAC
This sequence comes from uncultured Gammaproteobacteria bacterium, assembly GCA_903887045.1. Classification (GTDB taxonomy): domain Bacteria; phylum Pseudomonadota; class Gammaproteobacteria; order Pseudomonadales; family Pseudohongiellaceae; genus CAILUG01. Next base: position 18,512 of record CAISOD010000081.1, read on the forward strand.
ACCAAACAACGCGGCCGTAGCCAGCATCCAACGGGTGCGGGAAAGTGGATTGCCGAAGCGCGCCACAATGAATGCACCACTGATGCCGCCGGCCCCGACCATCGCCATCAACAGTCCCAGGCCATCTTCACCGACGCGCCACACATCGTCGGCAAACACCACCAGCATGCTGTGGGCCGGCAGCATCAACAACAACGGGAAAAGACCAAACAGCAATACCAGCATGATCGGACGATGCTGGCCGATGTAAGTGAATGAATACAGCATGTCGCCGAGCAGCGACTTCTTCGCTTTGTGTTCTGGATACGAAAGCGGCAGCTTGAAGGTTGTTACCGTGGCGATCAGGTGCAGCAGGATTGCAACCGCGTAGGCGCCTTTCAATGTCAGTAGCGGAATCAACGCGCCGGTTACAGCCGGGCCGACGATGCGCCCCACATTCATGGTGGCGCTCTGCAGCGCCATCGCATTGCCAAGCAGATCGCGGCCAACCATGCCGAATACCATCGCTGCGCGCGTTGGCATCACGAAAGGAAACAGCACGCCCATCAGGAACGAACTGCCCAGCAACACCGGAAAGGTGAGCTGCCCCAGCATGATCAAGGTCAGCAACAACAGTTCGTTTGCCATGATCAACAGCTGCGTGATTATCAGCAGCTTGCGCCGTTCGACGCGATCGATGATGGCGCCGGCAAAGAACGACATCAGCACCATCGGCACTGCCACCACCAGGTTCACGTAGCCGAGTGAAAGCTCGCTGTGAGTCAGCTCCCACGCCAACAGCGAGCGCACCAGCAGTTGGCCCTGCATGCCGAGAAAGAAACACAGCAGTGCCCCGATCAACCAGCGGAATGGCAGGCATGCCAACGCTTCAAAGCCCTTGGGCATGCGGCGGTCGGTAGTGGCGGGTGCAAGGTCAGACATGGGCGAGTGGCGGGATCGCAAAAGTGCGCGATTCTACGCCTCGCGTGTAATTGCCCCAAGCCTCCGGTATTATGCCGGCACCTGCTTCTGCAGGTTCAAGTTACACAGATTCTGTGTCAGACAGGTTCATGCGCCCGTAGCTCAGCTGGATAGAGCGTTGCCCTCCGGAGGCAAAGGTCAGAGGTTCGAATCCCCTCGGGCGCGCCATTTGTCCTGAGCCTCGTCTGGTCGATATCACTCGTGGCTGTCGGCGGGTTCGCGTTAACATCTCCCCATGAACACAAGTCCAGCTCAATTCCTTGCTCTCTGTACTGTACTCGCCCTGTCTTTGGTCACCGCAGTTCATCCTGCTGTGGCACAGTCAGTGGCGCAGTCAGCTGCGCCGTTGTTGTTGCCCCCCTCGCTGGCCCCCCAAATCACAGTCAACGCGTTGATGAAAGACACCATCGATCCGGCTGCCAGTGCGTTGTGGACTGCAGTGAGTTACACCGCGACGGTTGAAGGCATAACGGAGACCATGCCCGAGACCGAGGAAGACTGGAATGCGCTGCGCGCCCGTGCCGATGAACTGATAAAGGCTGGTGCCCTGCTCATGCTGCCGGGTCTGAAGGTGAATGACTTGTCGGCGGTGCCGCCGGATTTCCAGTACTCACCCGCCGAGATAGAGCAACTTGTCCAGCAGGACCCCGGCCTGTGGCGCAATTATGCCGAGCGTATGCAAACCACGGTGCTGCAGCTGATGGAAGCAATTGATCGGCGCGACCTGGTGGCATACACCGAGCTGGGTCCCCCTATAAACCAGGCCTGCGAAGGTTGTCATGGGCAGTACTGGTATCGTCCGATGCCGCGTTGAGGCGGTAGTCGCAACCGCTATAGCCAATAAAAACGATAACGAAAAATCCGGAACATCAGAGGTGAATACCATGCGCCATGTGCTGAAAAGCGGACTGTTGCTAGCTACGCTGGCATTGCCGGCAGCCTGCCTGATGGGCGCAGACGCGCAGCTGGCTACCGATGGTGTCGTGCACGAGTTCGTATTGCCCAAGCCCAACAGTGGTCCTACTACGTTGGCGATCGCGCCAGACAACACTGTATGGTTCACGCTCAGCAGTGCCAATGCGATAGGCCGCATCAAACAGGATTTGTCCGGCTATGAGGAATTCCTGCTCCCGCACGCCGACAGCTCACCCCGCATCATCGCGCTCGGCAGTGACGGCAACCTGTGGTTTTCCGAGCATGGCGGCAACCGCATGGCGCGTATCACGCCAAACGGCGAGATCACTGAATGGGATATCCCGACACCGAACAGCCAGCCGCGTGCGATTGCGCTCGGCAGCGACGGCAACATCTGGTTCGGTGAATTTGCCGGCGGCAAGATCGGCCGCATCACCCCCGCCGGCGTTATTACCGAGTTCACTATTCCTACAGCGGATTCGGGCCCGCGCGCATTGGCAGCAGGACCCGACGGCAATATCTGGTTCTCCGAGTTCAAGGCCAGCAAAATCGGCCGCATAACGCCGGACGGCGTCATCACCGAATTCCCGCTGCCACGGCCCAACAGTGGCCCCGGCGACATCACTGCCGGTAGCGACGGTGCCATGTGGTTTCTCGAACTGTCCGGCACCATGGATGGACTGCAACCCGACGGTAACCGCATCGGCCGGATCAGTATGACTGGTGAGATCAGCGAGTTCCCGTTGCCGAGCCCACAGCCCACCGCAATCAATGTGGCGGTCGGTCCCGATGGCAACGTGTGGTACACCAAGAACGCTGCGCTGGGCCGTGTGACACCACAGGGCGCAATCACGGAGTTTCCCATCAGTGCAGGTCCGGCGCGTGCGGTTGGCCTTACTGCCGGCAGCGATCGCCAGCCGCCGACACGCCTTACCGACAAGCTGTGGTTTACCGATGGCGGCAATAACCGCATTGCTTATCTGCAATTCAAATAGCCCGGAGATTACCTTTGTTGATCGGCGTACCCCGTGAAATCAAAGACAAGGAATTCCGCGCCGGCATGGTGCCGGCCAGCGTGCAGGAACTGGTAAAGCACGGCCATCAGGTACTGGTGCAGAGCGGGCTTGGTAACGGTATCGGCGTCAGTGATGCCGACTACCAGCTTGCCGGTGCCAGTGTAGTGATCGACGCCGCAGAAATTTTCGAGCGAGCTGAACTGATCGTAAAAGTAAAGGAACCCCAATCGCAGGAAATCCCGCTGCTCGCGCTGGCATTCTGCTGGGCGGCGTTACCGGGGTTGAAGCCGGCAAGGTTGTCATCATTGGTGGCGGCACGGTAGGTGAGAATGCAGCACGAGTGGCGATGGGCATCGGCGCGCGAGTGGTGTTGCTGGATACGTCGATAGCGCGACTCAAGCAGCTCGACAACCAGTTCGGTGGCCGCGTGCAGTGTCTGTATTCGAATCAGGCCACGCTGGAGCAGCAGGTGCAGGAAGCGCACTTGATTATCGGCGCTGTGCTGATTCCAGGCGCTGCTGCGCCGAAGCTGTTGAGCGCCGCGCAAATCAAGCGCCTGCGGCCGGGTACGGTGTTGGTGGATGTTGCCATCGACCAGGGTGGTTGTTTTGAAACCTCACGCCCCACCACGCATTCAAATCCCACCTATATGATCGACGGTATTGTGCATTACTGCGTTGCCAACATGCCGGGCGCTGTGCCGCGTACATCATCGTTCGCACTCAACAATGCCACGCTGCCGTACATCGTCAAACTGGCCGATATGGGCTGGCGGCGCGCGCTACGGACAGATCCCGGTTTTCTGAAAGGACTCAACGCGCACGAGGGGCACTTGAGTATTGAGGCTGTTGCCAAGGCGCATCAGCTTGAATACACCCCGGCGGAACAATTAATCGAGCTGCGCTGAATAAAGCTGAACAGTTCAGTCCGCAGTGGCGGCGATTTCGCTGTTGTCCTGCGGGAAGCGTCGCTTGTGGCGAATGGACCACCACAGCGAAGCGCCAATCAGCACCACGCCCAGCAAACCGGTGACAGTTTCCGGAATGTGGAATTTCGCCGACAGCAGCATTATCCCTCCCAGCGCCACGATCGCCCAGAACGCGCCGTGTTCCAGGTAGCGGTACTCCGCCAGCGTGCCTTGACGCACAAGCATGATTGTCATTGAGCGCACAAACATTGCGCCGATGGAAAGGCCGAGCGCAATGACGACCATTTGGTTCGACAGAGCAAAAGCGCCGATCACGCCGTCGAAGCTGAATGACGCATCGAGGATGTTGAGATAGAGAAAGCCACCGAGTCCTGAGCGCACGGTTGCGCCCTGCAGTGCCAGCGCCTGCTCTCGCATTTCAAGAATGGTGCCGAGCGCTTCAACGCCAATGAAAGTAACGATGCCAAGACAACCCGACACCATGAAGGTCAGCGCCTCTTCCGGCGTCAACAGCGTCGACACCAGGTACATCACGATCAACACCAGGGCGATTTCCGCCGCTTTGATGTTGGAGATGGTGCGCAGGTGCTGTTCCAGCCAGGCTATCCAGTGCACGTCTTTCTCGCCGTCAAAAAAGAACGACAGACCCACCATCGCCAGGAAGGTGCCGCCGAAGCCGGCGATGCCGACATGTGCGCTGCTGACAATTACCTCATAACGTGCAGGGTCATTCAGTGAAAGATCCAGAGCATCCATCGGGCCAAGCCCGGCGGCGATGCCGACAATCGCCAGCGGGAACACGATGCGCATGCCGAACACTGCAATCAACATGCCCCAGGTGAGGAAGCGTTGCTGCCAGATGGCGTCCATGTCCTTCAGCACCGAGGCGTTGACTACGGCGTTGTCGAAGGAAAGCGACACTTCGAGGATGGACAGCACCAGCACAATCCACAGCAGCGACAGTGTGCCCGCAAGCGTGCCCGTCTGCTCCCAGCCGTACCAGGCTCCCAGGGCGAGGCAGACCAGCGTGAATACGATCGAGCCTTTGTAGAACTGCAACAAAGTCCTGCTCCTTCAATCAAAAGAAAACGGAGAAATTCCAGCCGGCAATGTTACCCCATGCAGGTGGCCGGGCGCTGTCAATCCGGCAGTGGAATGAACTCATCGTCGCCCGGTACTTTGGCAAAGCGGCCATTGCGCCAGTCGTCCTTGGCTTGTTCGATACGGTCGCGACTGCTGGAGACGAAGTTCCAGTAAAGATGGCGTTCGCCCGGCAATGGCGCGCCGCCCAGCATCACGCAGTGGCTGTTACCGCGCGCTTGCAGGCTGATACTGATGCCGGGTTTCAGCACCACCATGGTGCCGGCGGCAAAGTCATCACCGGCGATGTTCAGCGTGCCTTCGATTACGTACACCGCGCGCTCCTCGATCGAGGCGGGAATCGCAAAGCGTTTGCCATCCTGCAGAACCAGATCGGCGAAGAATGTCTCGCTTTCGGTGTGCACCGGCGAGGTAAGGCCGAATGCAGTGCCGGCTACCAGAGTCAGCACCACGCCGGTGTCGGTTAGTTGCGGAATCGCAGGCGCGTCGTAGTGGTAGAACGCCGGTGCCATTTCTTCTCTTTCCAGCGGCAGTGCCAGCCACACCTGGGTACCGCCAAGCGGGACAGAGCCGTGGCGTTGCGAGGCCGGGCTGCGCTCCGAATGCACAATGCCGCGGCCGGCCGTCATCCAGTTCACTTCGCCGGGGCGTATGGTCACGTCATAGCCAAGGCTGTCCTTGTGCTGAATCTCACCGGCGAACAGCCATGTCATGGTCGACAACCCGATATGCGGATGCGGTCGTACATCGACCGCTTGCCCGGCTTCGAGCACCGTGGGGCCGAACTGGTCGAAGAAGATGAACGGGCCCACCCGCTGCCGTTGTGCGGCAGGCAACGCACGCCGCACTGAAAAGTCGCCAAGATCGCGGAGCTTGGGGATGATGATGGTTTCGAGCGCAGGATTGGTGGTCATGATGGATTCCTCACGGTGCCTGGATCAGAGTAAACCACAGTGTCGTTGCCCCGCAAAAAAAATACGGCGCTGGCTTTACCTTTCCCTGCAGACAAGGTTTAAACTTGCACCGAAAGCAGTGATCCAACTCTCCGCTCACTAAAGTGTAATGCTCGCTGGCATTCGTGATTCATCCAAAATCTGTTGAGTCTTCAGGTGCCACCCAAGCGTATGACGGACACGGCACGCAACACTGAGCTTCGTCGTTGCGGCAGTCACAGCCGATCCTGGTGGCAGTTTTGAAAATGACGCGTTCGCGAGGCTATCAATGAA
>CAISOD010000082.1 GCA_903887045.1 uncultured Gammaproteobacteria bacterium
GAGCGCGACATGATGGTGACCCTGTATGACCGCACCACTGATATGACCGACAAGGGCCGCAGTGCGAAGGACATGCTGGAGGAAGGTGTGCTCAACGACCTGCCGCGCAAATTCACCGATCCGTATCAAATGTTGTACGACATCGCCAAAGGCCATTGGGCCCACTACACCAATTTCGGAGGCAACATTGTTTAAGCGCGCCCCCAAGAGCCGCATGACCCGGACCGTTGCAGCCATCGCGCTGCTGTCGGCATTTTCTGCTTTCTCTACCACTGCGTTTGCGCAAGAGACGCTGGCCGATCTGATCCGCGCCGGCAATCGCGACGCCGTGCTGGCAGCGATCACCTCGCCCGATGTTGATGTCAACGTGAAGGAAGCCGATGGCTCCACTGCGTTGATGTGGGCCACCTACGCTGTTGATCACGAGATGGTGCGCGCACTGTTGAAGAGTGGCGCCAAGGCTGATGTGACCAACAACTTCGGCTCCAGTGCACTCACAGAAGCGGTGAAGCTGAGTGATGTTGAGCTGGTGCGTATGCTGATCGATGCCGGCGCCGATGCCGACTCGCCGAACCAGGATAACCAGACTGCGTTGATGATCGCCTCACAACTCGGCTCACTGCCGATTGCACAGATGCTGATCGACAAAGGCGCCGAAGTGAACGCGAAAGAAACTTTCCGCGAGCAGACTGCGCTGATGTGGGCTGCTGCCAACGGCCACGCCGACATCGTTGATCTCCTGCTCGAACACGACGCCGATTTTGCCCCGCGCGCGAAGAGCGATGATTGGGAACGCCAGATGACCTCGGAACCACGTGCGCAGTTCCGCAACACCGGCGGCCTCACTGCCTTGTTGTATGCCACGCGTGCCGGCTGTTATCGCTGCGCCGTGTCCTTGGTGGAAGCCGGTGCCGACATCAACCAGCCGAATCCCGACGGCATCACGCCCTTGATCAATGCACTGGATAACAAAGCCTTCGATATCGCGATGTTCCTGCTCGACAAAGGTGCCAAACCCGACACCTGGGACATGAACGGCCGCACGCCGATTTATGTGGCGGTGGACATGAACTCGTTCCGCACTCCCGGTCCGCAGAACGTCGGTGGTGCTGGTGTTGCGTTCTCCGGTGTTGGTGGCAGCGCACTCGGTGGCCAGGCGGCTTCGGGCGCGCAGAGCCAGGTGAAAGCGATGGATGTGGTGAATCGTTTGCTCGCCATGGGCGTTGATCCCAACCACGAACTCACCCGCATGCGTCCCAACGGCCCCGGCCGTGGTCGTTTCGCCGACTACATGCTGCGCGGCGGCACTGGCCCGCTGATGATCGCTACCCTGAGCCACGACAACGAAGCCATGAAAGCGCTGCTCGCCCACAACGCAGAAGTCGACGTTCCCAACGCCTTCCGCATTACGCCGCTGATGGCTGCCGCTGGCATGACCGGCACCGGCCGCCGCGAAGGCAATCAGCTGCAGGGCCAGGATGCGCAGGCACGCGTCATTACGACAATGGATCTGTTGCTTGATGCCGGCGCCGACGTAAACGCTCGCGTCACCGGCAGCCACGACCACTCCGCCAAACTCGTCGCCTACATCCAGGGCCGCGATCATGAAGGCCGCACAGCCTTGTTTGCTGCTGCTGAACTTGGCTGGGACCGCGTAGTGCAACACCTGCTCGATCGCGGCGCCGACGCCAGCATCAAGGACGCCGAAGGCAAAACCGCGCTTGATGCCGTACTCGCTCCGCCGCGTACCGGTACCCAGGCACCATCGGGACCAACACCTGAACAGCGCGACACCATCGCTGCTGCACTCAGCAAGTCGATGGGTTTGCCGGCGCCCGCTCCGCAACCTGCTGCAGCCGCCACACCCTAATGATGGCTGCTCGCCTAATTCGTCATTCCCGCGAAAGCGGGAATCCAAGGACCTGATCTGACCGGATCCCCGCTTTCGCGGGGATGACGGCTTCGCGGGGATGACGGCTTCGCGGGGATGACGGCTTCGCGGGGATGACGGCTTCGTGGGGATGACGGCTTCGCGGGGATGACGCTTTACTCAGGAATCACGGTATTCATCGATAACTGCATCAAGGAGATAACCCATGCGTCTCACCACCCTGACCAGTCTCATCCTAGCCGCTTCCTGCACCATGGCTGCCGACCAACCGCCCATCGGCATGGCGCCGGTGATGCTGACGCAGCCCTCGTATGTGTTTGATACCGCCGAGCAGCACGGCATCAAGGTAAGTGTGTTGGCGAAAGGCTTGCCGCGTGCATTCGGCATGGCGTTTTTGCCGAATGGTGATCTGCTGGTGAGTGAGCGTGGTTTGCAGTTGCGTGTGATCCACGGCGCCACCGGCGCCAATCCGCAACTTGATCCAGTACCGGTTGCCGGCATGCCGCAGCTGGCAGAGCCGTATCGCAACGGTGGTCTGCACGACCTGGCGCTGCATCCGGATTTCGCCAACAACCACTTGCTCTACTTCACCTACAACAAAGGTGAGGCGGTAACAGCAGAAGGCCAGCGTCGTCGCAGTGCCGTCGCCTTGATGCGTGGCCGTTATGACAACGGCGCGGTGACCGATGTAGAAGAACTGTTTGCCGGCGAGTTCGGCAGCACCAGCGGTTCACGCATTGTGTTCGCCGGCGATGGCACGCTGTTCATGACCACCGGCGCGCCATTCGGCCCTGACGCGCAGGATCTGAAAGGAGTGTACGGCAAAGTGTTGCGCCTGAAAGACGACGGCGGCATTCCGGCCGACAATCCGTTCATCGGTCGCGATGATGTGAACCCAGCCATCTATTCCTACGGCCATCGCGATCAGCTCGGCCTCACATTGCATCCGAACGGCACTGTGCTCGCCGCCGAGCACGGCCCCAACGGCGGCGATGAAGTGAACATCATCAACGGCGGCAGCAACTACGGCTGGCCCGATATCAGCTTCGGCCGCAACTACGATGGCCCGCGCATTTCCGAATCACCAGTAGCGAACAATATCGAACAGCCGCTGCTGCTGTGGGTGCCGTCGATCGCGCCGAGTGGTTTGATGGTTTACACCGGCGACAAATTCCCCGCCTGGAAAGGCAACTTGTTTGTTGGCAGCGCACGTCGTGGTGAAGTCGATCGTACCGGCGGCCTTGAGCGCGTGGTATTGAACGACAAGCTCGAAGACATCCGCCGCGAAACCCTGCTCACCGACTTGCATCAGCGCATCCGTGATGTACGCCAGGGGCCGGATGGTTTGTTGTATGTGCTTACTGATGGTGATGAGTTTGCGGTGCTGCGCGTCGAACCGAACTGAGTCAGCTGCTGCGCGCTACACACTGCCAGCACTGGCAAACCACGACTCCAACAACAACTGCGCCACCATCGCGTCGACTTTGGATTTGTCGTTGTATTTCTTGCCGAGCATCTCGGCGTTGTCGCGGGTGATTTCGCGTGCGGCTCTGGTGCTGAGGCGTTCGTCCATCGGGTGCCAGGGCTTTTTGTAACGCTCGCTGATGCGGCGGGCGAATTTCTGCGCAGCTGCAGTCATGTCACTCTCGGTGCCGTCCATGTTGTAGGGCATGCCGACCACAAAGGCGTCTGGTTTCCAGCGTGCGACCAGACTGTCGAGTTCCTTCCATTCCACTTCGCCGTTGCGCACTGGCACCACGGCGATGCCCATCGCGGTGTGCGTCAGTGTTTGCCCCACCGCCACGCCGATCTTGCGGGTGCCGTAGTCGATGCCGAAATAGCTTTGATGGCTGGTCATCGATGAGTGCTCATTAGCTGTAACCCACTTCACTCGTCAACTGCGCCATCGTGAAGCCGAGGGTGGCGGCCGCCATGTCGGGCTTTTTGGCATAGTCGGTTGAAAACAGGATGGCGTCGGTGGCCGGACAGGTGATCCAGGTGTTCTCGCGGATTTCCTTTTCAAGTTGGCCCGCACTCCAGCCCGAACAGCCGAGTGCCACCAGAAAGCGCGAAGGGCCCTCGTTGTGACCTATCGACTGGAGGATGTCTTTCGAGGTGGTCAGCGTCAGTCCGGCTCGTATGGCCATCGACGAGGGCCACTGCGGCTCGGCATCGTGCAGAACAAAACCTTTCTCCTTTTCCACCGGGCCGCCGTACAGCACATCCTGCGGGGCATTGGCGGGACGTTCGTCGTCGATGCCGAGCTGATCGAGAACCTCCGATATCGCCATCTTGATCGGCTGATTGACGATGATGCCGAAGGCGCCGTTCTCGTTGTGTTGCACGAGGTACACCACGCTTCTGGCGAAGAACGGATCGCGCAGGGCCGGCATCGCGATCAGGAAGTGGTCGGTGAGTGAGTTGGCAGGGTTGAACACGGGTGTGGTCATCGTGAGTCAGAAGCTCGAAAACTTGTTGCCGCGTTGGAACTGCCAGGTGCGGATGATTTCGAGCACGTCGACCTGCGAGCGCATTGCAGGTGGAAACGGCTGGAACGGCGCCGACAGCTGGACGATGCGTACCGCGGCTTCGTCGAGCACCCGTGCACCCGACGAGCGCAGAATGCGGATGTCGCTGACGGTGCCATCGGGATTGATTGCCACCAACAAACGCAAGGTGCCGTAGATACCTTGATTGCTGGCTTCAGTCGGATAGTTGAGATTGCCAACCCCCTCGATGCGCTTGCGCCAGTTGTCGAGATAGGCTGCATCCTGATCTGCTTTGGTAGAAGCAGAGGTAATGGTGTAACGACGCGGACGCTTGGCGAATTCCTGCCGTTGCAGATCAAGCTGTGCTCTCAGTGTCGCCACGGCATCGCCGAGCTGGCGGGAATCAATCCCGCTGGTTTGCTGTTCGGGTAGCGGTTCGCTGCGATCGCGTTGCTGGGCCCCGCCATCGCGGCCGACGATGCCGCCAGTCTGGTTGGGTGTGGTCGGACGTTCTACCAGGAACTTTTCGAGGTCGTTGATCTTGTTGGCATAGAAATCAGAGTTCAACGGCGTGGCCGGTGCCAGTGCTTCGTCTTCGGTGCCGCTGCCTTGCTGGTTGGCTTGCGCGAGAAAGTCGGCATCTTCCGGAACTTCAATGCTCTGGTAGCTGGCGAGCGTGATTTCCATATTGGTCATGATCTGCGGCGCCATCTGCACGGTGAAGCCAACGCCGAGTATCAACACCACATGCACGCACAGCGACATGAACAGCGTAAAGCCGAAACGCTCTTGCGTCGGCCCGAGCGAATCACCTTCGCCATCTACGCTGCCGGCAAACACCCTTTACACACCCAGCTTGCCGGCGATGCAGCTCATGAGGTCGCCGGCGATGTCGAGATTGAAGGCGGCATCAAGTTCACGCACGCAAGTGGGCGAGGTGACATTGATTTCGGTGAGGAAGTCGCCGATCACATCAAGGCCAACAAAGATCAGGCCTTTGGCTTTCAGCGAGGGACCTACTTCGTTGCAGATCCACTTGTCGCGCTCGGACAACGGCACACCTTTGGCACTGCCGCCGGCGGCGAGGTTGCCGCGGGTTTCGTTCGGCGCCGGAATGCGCGCCAGTGCGTAGCCAACGTGCTGGCCGTCGATCATCAGAATGCGCTTGTCGCCATGAGTGATTTCCGGAATGAACTTCTGCGCCATGATTTGCCATTTGCCATGGTTGGTCAGCGTTTCGATGATGACGCTGACGTTCGGATCACCGGCTTTCAGGCGGAAGATGCTGGAGCCGCCCATACCGTCGAGTGGTTTGAAGATGACATCGCCGTGTTCGGCGTGGAATTCACGCAGCAAGGTAGCGAGGCGGGTGACCAGCACCGGCGGTGTGCACTGCGGAAACTGCGTGGCGAACACCTTCTCATTACAATCGCGTAATGACTGCGGCTTGTTGACGATCAGCGCGCCGCGCTGCTCGGCGCGTTCAAGGATGTAGGTGCTGTAGATGAACTCGTTGTCGAACGGCGGGTCTTTGCGCATCAGCACCACGTGCATCTCGTGCAGCGGGCGCCGCACCGGCTCGCCCAGGGTGAACCAGTCTTTCGGATCGTAGCGCACCGTCACCGGCCGCATTACCGCCATCGCCTCGCCCTGCTCCAGGTAGAGCGCGCTCTGCTCGATGTACCAGAGTTCCCAGCCGCGCTTCTGCGCTGCCAGCAACATGGCGAGAGTGGTGTCTTTCTTGAAATTGATCGAGATGATGGGGTCCATCACCACGGCGAGTCTGACACTCATGCGGATTCCTGCGGAATTGGGGTTGGCACGATTGCGGCTGCCTGATTATAGGCGCCGGGCTGGGGCACGACCACCGCACTGCCGGAGAAAAACCGGCAAAAACGCGGATGCTGTGCTAAACACAGGTCACTGGCTGCGCGCTGTGTGCGCAACAGGTTATCCCGATATGGACTTCAGGAGATTTCCGCATGGTTGCTTTCACTACTGCCGCCGCGCCAATGGCGCGAACTGCCACCGTATTGGTGGTCGACGACAATCCCGCCCTGCGCCAAAGTGCCCAGGCCATGCTGGCCCCTGCCGGCTTTGGCTGTGCAGCAGTGGCCGATAGCATCAGCGCTCTCTGCGCGCTGGTCGAACACCGCCCGTGTGCGGTGTTGCTTGATGCCGATTGTGGCCCGCTGCCGCCTTGGCAGTTTGCCCAACTGGTGCAGCAACATCCCGATTACGCCGGCACTACACTGGTTTATACCAGCACGCGCGACGACGTGATCGAGCGTTCATGCGCGCTGGCGGCCGGCATCGCCTGCTTTCTTGCCAAACCATTTTCAGCGGAAGAGCTGTGGGCAGTAGTGGGCGGTACTGCCGACAAAGCGGCATGAATATGCCACTCGCAATAGTGTGCGACGACTCTGTCACGCTTGGCCTGCTGCTGTGCCGCCAGTTGGCAACACTCGGCTACCGCGTGCAGCACATTGCGCCAGAGCAGTTGGGATTGCCGCTGGCAGAAAACCCGGCGCTGTTCTGTGTGGAGTTGCTGGGCAACCACAGTAACGGCTTCAAACTGCTGCGGCAGCTGCGCCGGCATCACGCTTGCCGCATCCTGTTGCTGAGCGCCAGCGGACGGCGCACCGATATTGCCTGGGGTCGTGCAGCCGGTGCCGATGCGGTATTGCTGCGGCCCTTCACGCCAGCACAGTTGGCGCGGTGCGTGACGCTGGTGGAGGCCTGATGACAAACTTTCATGTCATTCACGCCAGTCATGCCGATCAAGCCAGTGAAACACGCTTGCTGCAGGCACTCGCCACTACCATGCAGCAGTTGCTGGAGGCATTGGCCGACCTGCTGCGGCAACGCAGCAATCGCTCTCGCCTGGCCGCTGAGCTGGCACAGTGCAGCACCAGACTCTGGCAACTGGCGCAATTCCTGCCTGCCAGCCATGGCATGCGGCAGCAGGTGTCACACTTGCACAAGCTGCTGCCGGCGCTGATACAGCCACAGGAAACTGCTGTGCAGATTCGCCTGATGGTACCGTTGTGGCGCTTGCAACAGGCCTTGCCGGCCGCGCTGCCCGCGATGGCGCCCTGGCGGAAAGTTGGCAACACACACCCTGCCGCGCTGGCGCTGTTGGCTGCATGGTGGCGTGGTCAGTCAATGCCGGCCGCAATGCCGCTGAAGGCAGTGGCGCGGCAACTGGCAGAAGCCGCTCGCCAGACCACACTGCCGCCACCAGCCGTAGCTGCATTGCTGAGTCGCTGGCTGGCACTGCAGGAATTCGAGCGCGATGAACCGCAGCGTCAGTGTAGTGCCGGATTACTGCAGCGCGTGGTACTGGTACTACTGATGCCTGATGTTGTGGGTGCCAGTGAAGCGCGCCGGTGTTGGCAGTTGTTGTGGAGCCACGCCCAACAACAACCGCTGCCAGCCGACAACGCTGTCGCCTGCGATGACCTCGTGCTGTTGCAGGCAGTGCAAACCGATCTTGCCCGTCATCGCTGTCAGGTGCTGCCATTTCTGCAACAAGCTGTCGCGCAGCCCGGGACTGCATTGTTGTCGCAGCCTGTATTGATGCTGCACTACCGGCTGCCGTGGTTGTTGCAAGCTGCTGGCCAGCATGGTCTCGCCCGGCTGGCACATCTGTGGCAGCGCTGTTTGTTGCAGCATTGGCAGCTGCGGCAGCCTCTGACACCTGCACTGCTTGGCCAACTGGAAACCCTGCTGCAAGCACTTGATATGACCGTGTGGCGCAGCTTGTCGCCGCTGCAGATCGCCAGTGCCATGCTGCAACTGTTGCAGCAGTGGCCACCGGCAAACACTGCTGTTGTCGCCAGCGTGCCGTTATCGACAGGAAACACTGCCGCACCAGTGCCGCTGGCTGGCGTACCGGATTTGCTGGCGCAATCATTTACGCTGCTCAATCGTGTGAGAGAAGACTGGTTCAGCAACGCCGCGATGTTTGTACAACAGGCCCCGCTACTGGCCGCTGAGTTGCACTTGCTGGAACAGGGTGCGGCCGCAGTGAAAGTGCAGGCTGTCGAGCGCTTCTGCAGCTTGCTGTTGGCCTTGCAGCACAAGGCCGGCCAACCACGCAACGCACAGGAGTTTCCGGCGCAACTGTTGTGGCGCGGCCATTGCCACTTGATTGAGCTGCTCGATGAAGCTGCTGCCTGGCAAGACCCGCAGCTCGATGTTGGACTGGTGGCAGAGCTGCAGGCCTGGCAACAGCAAGGCGTCCACGAACCACTGCCAGCATGGTGCTGCGCCGGTACACTGGCAGCGATGACGACAGCCGATCTGACAAAACGGCTGCTGCTGTTTGTCGACAAACTGGCGCAGACGCTGGAACACCCACTGCGTCTTGCCATAGTCATCAACCCGACAGTGCCGGCCACACTGTTGCCGCTGTGCGAAACCTCGCTGCAGCCGCTGCTGCGGTTTCTGGCGGTTGAACAGTTGCAGGAAACCACACTGCGCCGGCAGGCCCACCAACCAATGGCAATTGCGCTGGAGTTGCGGCTCGACCTTACTGATGTCGGTGTAGCAGTGGAGCTGCGCGCAGCAGGCTGTACCCGCGCACCCGATCACCAAGCGTTGAAACGGCTGCGTCATAAATTGCCACCGGCGGTACAGCGTTTGCTGTGGCGCACGCTGCCCGGTAGCGGCCGCAGTTTGCATTGCACGATCGGCGAGTGATGGCGCTAAAATGCGCGCCTCGTTTCCAGGCACAGCAGTATGTGGCGGTCTTTCGGCAGTTATTGGGGTATTTTCGGTGTGGTGGCGCTGCTGGCATCGGCGGTCTATCGGCTGTCGCCGCAAGCGTTCGGCCTTGCCTCAGTACCGCTCAGCGCATCGCATTGGCTGGCACTGGTGGTGTTTGTGCCCTTCATGGCCTATAGCGAAGGCTATCGCGGTTTCCATCTGAATTTTGCGCCACGCGTAGTGGCGCGGGCAGCATGGTTGCGGGAACAGGGCCCGCCCCTGCTGTTGTTGCTGGCACCCTTGTTCTGCATGGGCTTCGTGCACGCCACCCGCCGGCGCAAGCTGACCTCGTTCGGTGTCACCGCTGCCATTGCGCTGGTGGTGTATGGCGTGCGGCATCTGGCGCAGCCATGGCGCGGTGTAGTGGATGCCGGCGTGGTGCTGGGATTGGCCTTGGGCTTGCTGTCGTTGTTGTATCACTGCGTCAAGCGGTACACCGGCAGCAGTCCGGTCGTACCGCTCGATCTTCCACAGCGTTGAAAGCCCTCAGCCACTGAGCGCACTGCGCTCAGGTCTGGAAAGGTTCAATATCGCCCGCAACTGTTCGGTCGCCACCGCAAACGAGAAGTGGCGTTCAAGGTTGGCCAGCGCGGCGTCCGACAAACGGTCCCACAGTTGCTCATCGTCGTAGGCCTGTACGATGGCATTGGCAAAATCCGCCGGTGAATCAGCAATAAACACGTCGACATTGTGTTCGAGTCCCATGCCTTCCGCTGCCACCGGCGACGCCACCACCGGCACACCATAGGACATGCTCGAATTGATCTTGCCTTTGACGCCGGCCCCATAGCGCAGCGGCGCAATCGACAAGCGCACGCTGTTGAAGATCGGTTCAATGTCGTTGACGAAGCCGAGGAACTCGATCAACTCATTTGCCTTGGCTGTGAGTGACGCGGGTGCAAGCGGGCCAACGATCAGCAGCTTCGTGCCCGGCCGCTGCTGTTGCAGCAGTGGAAACACTTCGTCAATGAAGCAGTGCATCGCATCCACATTGGGCGGATGCTCGAAGTTGCCGATGAAGAGGATGTGCTCGCGTTCGCTCCAGGGTTTGGCGCGGCCATGCACTTTGTGGATGTTGGATACCAGCGTCACCTGCACATCCGGCGCTTCCTGTTTGAACAGTTCCACTTCTACCGGACTTACCACCAGTGTGTGGTGGGCTTTGCGGGCAACTCCCAGCTCCTGCAAACGACGCAGCTCGGCCGCTTCCATTTCGCTCTTGCTGCCGCTGAGCACGGCCTGGCGACGTTCGCGCAGGAAGTGCAGATCCACCGTGTCAAACAGGATTTGCGCATGTGGAGCAAACTGCAGTGCGGTGTCGATACTTTGTTCTGCCACGTCGGCGCGGCTCAACATCACGACTGAATAAAGGGTACCGTAAGTTTGCAGATGGTGGGCCACGCTGTCGAGATAAGGACGGTGCCAGCACTCAATGCCGAGTGCTTCCATCATCGGAGTGTAGCGCTCGTGGTACTGCAGGTTGTCGGGAATGAAGGTGACCTTGTAGCCGAGCGTCTGCAGTATCTTCAGCAGGTTGAACATGCGGAGCGAACCGCTGTCGTTGTCGGGCATCAGTACCCGTGCGTCCACTACCAACGCACGTTTCTGCACTGCGCGCTCTTTCTCCAGTAGTGGCAGCATGCCGTTTTCACGGTGCTGCAACAAGGTAGTCTCCCACCGCTCAAAGAACTTGCGCTGGTTGGCTACCTGGTAGGCCTTTATGCCGCCACCGGTATCGGTGCC
>CAISOD010000083.1 GCA_903887045.1 uncultured Gammaproteobacteria bacterium
GAACCCGAATTGACCACCGGCCGGCAGCAGTTGCTGCGCGATGGCCGCACCTTGACGCGTCAGCGCCGCTCCCGCTCCTATGATGCCGATTACCGTATTCTGCGCGCTGAACTGACCGGTGATGTTGCTGTGGGCGATACCCGCCACCGCATCATTATCGGTGCCGACAGCGACAGCTTCGAAAACGACCAGGTATTCCAGCGTGCACGCGCGCCCAACCTCAGCAGCAATCCCACCCGCACCCAACTGCAGGCGATCGACATATTCAATCCGGTCTATGGCCAGTATGTGCTGCCTACGCCGGCGCCATTGACCAATCAGGTGGAAACCCAGGAAGCCACCGGGGTTTACCTGCAGGACCAGATCAGTCTGTCGTCGCAGTGGGAACTGCGCGTAGGTGGCCGCTTCGACAGTTTTGAGCAGGAGATCGTCAACCGCGCCACCAACCGGCGCACGCAGCAGGACGATGACCGTTTCAGTCCGCAAGTGGGGCTGGTGTACGCGGCTTCTGATGCGCTGTCGTTTTACGGCGTTTATGGTGAAGGTTTCCGCGCGTTGTCAGGTACTGACTTTGGCGGCAGTGCCTTCAACCCCAATACCTCGGATGCGCTCGAAGCCGGTATCAAGTTCCTGCTCAATGATGGACGTCTGAGCGGCAACGTCAGCGTATTCAGCATTGACCAGGACAACATTCTGGCGAGTGACCCGCTGAATGCCGGCTTCCAGGTGGCAGCCGGTGCGGCTGGCAGCCAGGGCATTGAGTTTGATCTGGACGGTGAGCTGCTGCCGGGTCTGCATGCGTGGTTCGCCTACAGTTACACCGATGCCCAGATGGACAACAACTTGCTCGATGCCAACTTTGCGCTGCCGATCAGAAGCGGTGATCGTCTGATCAACGTGCCGCGTCATTCCATGAGTGCGCAGCTGGTGAAGGAGACAATGCTGGCCAATCGCCCCTTGCGGCTTGGTGCAGGCATGAACTTCGTAGGCGAACGTTTGGGTGAAGTGGCAACCACGTTCGAACTGCCTGACTACACGCTGGCCAGGATCTTCGCGGACTACAACATCAGCAACGCAGTCAGTGTGCGGGCCGATGTCGACAACCTGTTCGATGAGACCTATTACACCAACTCGTTCTCCAGCCTGTGGATACAACCCGGCACGCCACGCAGCTATCGCGTCAGTGTCAACATGCGTTTCTGAGGCGACATCTTGAGTGCGATCAAGGTAGAGAAGCTGGTTGTCCGTCGTGGCAACAACGCGGTGCTCAAGGGCATCAGCTTCACTGTGGCAAAGGGGGAAGTGTTCGCCTTGCTCGGTGGCAATGGTGCCGGCAAGTCCACCACCTTGCTCACCCTGCTGGGTTTTTTGCCGGTGGATAGCGGCGAGGCCAGCATTCTGGGTGAGTCGGTCGCGCAGCAGCCGGCAGCAGCGCGCCAGCGTATTGCCTACCTGCCGGAGTCGGCCAATCTCTACGATCATCTCGATGCCTACGAGAACCTGCGTTATCTGTTGGCGCTGTCCGGCCTGCAGCCAAGCCGTGCGGACATGGACGCCGCACTGGATCGCGTGAAACTGCAGCCTGAGGCACGCTTACGTCCTCTCGCCGCTTATTCGAAGGGCATGCGGCAGAAGACAGCGATTGCGCTGGCGCTGCTGCGGCAAGCACCGGTGCTGTTATTGGACGAACCCACCTCCGGGCTGGATCCCGTTGCCATCGACGAATTCAACGGCTTGTTGAAGTCGCTGGCGGCTACCGGCTGTGCGGTGCTGTTGGTCACGCATGATCTATATGGTGCCTGTCAGGTGGCAAACCGCATCGCGCTGTTGCGTGACGGCAGCCTGCAGGGCGAATTCCATGCCGTAAACGGCGAAACCATCGACATCAAACAAGTAATGGCCAGCTTCAGTAGCGTGGAGGCAGTATGAACAACGTTTTGCTGATCTGCCGTGAAGAGTGGCGCTTCTGGTTGCGCTCGCGCCTTGCCAGCAGTGCCTTGCTGCTGATGGCGCTGGTATTGGTGGGAGCCACGTTGAACACCACGGTACACAGCGCAGCCGAGACAACCCGCCGCGAAAGTCTGCAGCAGTTGGCCGAAGCCACCTTCATCAATCAACCGGCGCGGCATCCGCATCGCATGGTGCATTACGGCCACTATGCGTTCCGGGCGCCGGTGCCCTTGGCGGCGCTTGATCCCGGTATTGATCCCTACGCCGGCATGGTGATGTTTCTCGAAGGTCATCGGCAGAACAGCGCTACGTTTGCCGAGGCGACAGAGCTGGCGTCGTTGTCACGCTTCGGCAGTTTGAGCCCGGCCTTTGTGTTGCAGGTGCTGGCGCCGCTGCTGCTGGTGATCATGGGTTACGCCAGTATCAGCCGCGAGCGGGAACGCCGCACGCTGTTGCTGTTACAGACCAATGGAGTCGCCAATGCTGCGCTGCTCGGCGGCAAAGCACTGGCGCTGATGTCAGTTGCCGGGTTGATGTTGTTGCCGCTGTTGCTCGCCGGGTTGTTGCTGGCAAGCACTGCCGCCGCCGATTTGGCGGGGGTACTGGCGTTGGTAGCGGTGTATGGAATTTATCTCGCCGCCTGGGTGGCCGCCACCATTGCAAGCTCCGCCTTGCTACGCAGCACCGCTGCCTCACTGGCTGTGCTGCTGCTGGCCTGGGTCTGCGGTGTCGTCGTGTTGCCGAAACTGGCAGGTGATACCGCGCGTGCGCTTGACCCGGTGCCGGGCAAGATTGCCACCGATCTGACGCTGCTGACCGATGTCACGCTGGCCGATGGCCACAACACAGCCGATCCGGGATTTGCTGCACTCACGGCGCAACTGTTGGACACCTACGGCGTGGATGACGTGGCCGCCTTGCCCATGAACATTCGCGGCATAGTCTCCGCCGAAGGTGAAGCAGCTGGCACTGCTACGCAGAACCAGTATGCCGATGAGCGCATGGCGGCCGAATTGCGGCAGGCAACGCTGGTGGATCGTTTGTCGTTCCTGTCGCCGGTGCTGGCAGTGCGGCGCGCATCGATGGCGCTGGCTGGCACTGACTTGCTGCACTACCACCGTTTCCTGCGTGAAGCGGAAGCCGTTCGCTTCGATTTTGTGCAGGGGCTCAACAAACTGCATGCGGAAGAACTTGAGTACGCCGAAGACATCAAGCGCAGTGTCGATGCAGCAGCCGAACAGAGTACCCGCGTGGCAGCATCCAACTGGCAATTGTTGCCCGAGTATCACTTCAATGTGGCGCCAGTGGCTGAGCGTGTGGCTGCTGCGCTGCCGATGACGGCCGTGTTGTTGGCATGGCTGTTGGCGTTGGTGGCACTGTGTGGCCTTGCGGGCAGGAAGGTGCAGGCATGAGCAGCTCTGTTGCACTCTGGCATGAAGCCCGCTTCCAGCTGTCACGCACCTCGGTGCGCATTCTGCTATTGCTTGCGCTGGTGC
>CAISOD010000084.1 GCA_903887045.1 uncultured Gammaproteobacteria bacterium
ACCCCCCTCGTGGTAGAAGAAATCAGAGCGGCGCGAGTATAGAGAGACCGCGTGGTTCCCGGCCATGGCCGCTCCCAAGTTCATGGTATTTTCTCAATCGAACGATCAACTACCGCCGGCGAGTGGAGTTGGAGTACGCTCGCCGCCACTACCCCCGCCGGAGAATAAAACCATGAAAAGCTGCCGTAGCCACCGCTTGTCCTGCCTGTCATCCCCCATTGCGCACGCACGTCCCTTGTTGTGCGCGAGTCTTGCCGTTTTGCTGGCTGCCTGCGGCGGTCAACAGGAAAGCGCTGAAAACGCTGCGCCTCTTGTGATTGCCGACCCTGCGCAAGCGTGCCAACAACTGGCCACGATGACCTTTGCCGCCGAAGTTATCGGCGAGCCGACTACGGGTGGCAATGTCATTTCGGCTGAACTCATTGCTGCCGATGCGGCCGACAATGCCAACGGTGAATACTGCAAGGTGCTCGGTGCCATTCATCCGGTTGACAGCACGGCGCCCGACATCAATTTCGAAGTGAACCTGCCCAGCAACTGGAACAGCAGAACCATTCAATTCGGCGGTGGCGGCCTCAATGGTTCACTGGTCACCGGCCTCGGTCGATACACCTTGCAGCCGCCCACGGAGGACACACCACTGAAACGTGGCTACGTGACACTCGGCAGCGATTCCGGCCACAAGAGTGCCGGTGGTTTCGACGGTACTTTTTATCTGAACGAGGAGGCGCTGGAAAACTACGGCCACAAGCAGATCAAGAAGACCCACGACGTGATGATGCAACTGGTGCAGGCACGTTATGGCAGCGCGCCGCAATTCAATTTCTTCATTGGTGGTTCGCAAGGTGGCCACGAAGGTTTTGATGCGGCCCAGCGCTATCCGGACGATTACAACGGCGTTATCGCCGGTTATCCCGCGCACAATGTGGTGATGCTGCACTTGTCCGCCTTGAACTTCACCAAGGCGCTGATGGCGAACGACGGCAAGAGTTGGCTCAATCCAACTGAAGTACAGAAACTCGTCAGCGTGGTGTATGAACGTTGTGATGCGCTTGATGGCGCGGCAGACGGCATCATCAGCAACGTGGCTGCGTGTGAAGCCAAGAATGCACCGATGAAAAAACTGGATGCCGAGAATCCGGTGCGCTGCAAGGACGGCGCGGACACCGGCGATGATTGCCTGTCGGATGCGCAACTGCAGGCGCTGATTACGATTGATACGCCGTATCTGACCGGCTTCCCGGTATTCCCCGACGATACCGCCACCGCTGCCTTTCCGAAATGGACGCCGTTCGCTGGCTCTACTTTCATGACTGGCACGCAGCAATTGCTGGGTGCCGAAGGTCCAATGCAGGCACTGCAGGCGGCACCGGCGATGGCAACAGCCGGCCTTGCCATCGCGCGCGATCCGATGATGAACGTGTTCACGGATTTTGATGCAAACAACTACGTAGAGCGCATCAAGGAGCTCGGCGAAAAAATGAGCGCCAACAGCATTGATCTCGATCGCTTCCAGCAGAACGGCGGCAAGCTGATTTTCTACCACGGCATGCACGATGACTTCATCCCGCCGTACAGCTCGATCTACTACTACAACCGCCTGAAAACCCGCTACGCACCGGAGGCGCTCGGCGACTTCGTCAAGTTCTACACCATCCCCGGCATGGGTCACGGCAATGGCATCTTCACTGCCCGTATGCCCTTGCTGGAAACACTGGAAGCGTGGATAGAGCAGGGCACCGCACCCGGTACACTGGTGGCCACCGATGCCAATGAAGCAACCCTCGGTCGCTCGCGCCCGATCTGTCACTATCCCGACTGGCCGCGTTATGACAGCGGTGATGTGAATGCAGCCACCAGCTTCAGCTGTCAGCCACCAGAACTCATTCTCGACGTGCCAGGACAACAACAATGAAAAACCCCCTGCATGCTTTTTACCCGTTCGCCCCGTTTGCCTTGCTGCTGTTGTCTCAGGCCGCGCAAGCCCAGCCCGGCGCCTTCAACCCACCGCTGCTTGATTGCGGCGCGCAGGGCGCTGCCACCGTGGTATGCGGCACCCGCGCACCGGAAGATTTTGAAGTAACACCAGACGGCGAGTATCTGATCGTGGCCAACTTCGGTCGCGGTACTGATGTGGCGCTTGATCTGTTCGAACTCGCCACCCAACGCTTCACCGAAATTCCGCTCTCGGCCGCTGTGCAAAGTGGCTGGGGCCAGGCCGACTGCAAAGAGTCGATAGGCACCCAGGTTAGCCCGCATGGCCTGTCGCTGACACAGCGCACCGGTGGTGCGTGGCAGCTGTATGTCGTCAACCACAACGTGCGCGAATCGATGGAGATGTATGAACTCCAGCAGGACGGCGCTGCGTGGAAACTCGTGTGGCGCGGCTGTGTGATTGCGCAGGAGCCTTACAACGATGTCGCCGCGCTGCCTGACGGCAGCTTCGTGGCAACCCGCCCGCAGGCCATCATGCATGAAGGCCAGAACCTGTTTGACGGTGAACCCTCCGGCAACGTTGCCGTGTGGACTGCCGCCGCAGGCGAGCAGGTATTGCCGGGCTCTGACTACGGTTATCCCAATGGTGTGGTGGTGTCGCAGGACGGTCTTTATGCCTATGTCAGCGGCTGGACCACGCGTTCGATCCACCAGTACGACCTGACTGCGAAGAAGGAAGTGGCGAAGTCTGCCTTTACCTTCATGCCTGACAATCTCACGTGGACTGCTGGGGGCAAACTGCTGGCTGCCGGCATCAAGGGAGTTGATGGCAACTGCCCGGCTGATTCACAGAATCCCTGTCTGCAGGGTTTTGGCGTGGCGGAAGTGGAGCCCGGCTCACTGGCCGTCAGTGAAATCTACGACAACGAGGGCAAGGCCCTGATCAATGGAGTGTCAGTGGCGATTGAAGTTGGCGGTGCGTTGTATGTGGGTTCGTTCCAGGGGGATCGTTTGGTGAAACTGCCGCGCTGAGGTGGGCGGCAGCAGTATTCATTCAACCGGGTACTGCATCAACCAGGAACTGCATCAAGCAAGCACGCCCACCATAACGGCGGTATCGCCGGCCTCCCTGCGGTAACCCATATGGGCCAAGGCATACAGCAGATGCCCGGCATCCGGCTTCTTCTCGCTGGTGGCATCACCCCCAGCCACCACGCTGAACAAGGCACGAATACCGAGCCGTTGCAGAATGCTTTCGCAGGGCTCAGTCAGCTTGTTGGACGCCAGGCCAATGCGCCAGCCGTCGTTATGCAATTGCTTCAGTGTGTCGGCAACGCCGGCATACAACCTGGTATCCAGGTAGCCGGTGGCTTTGTAGGCTGCGAGAAAATCATCGCAGGCTTGATTGAATTCAATTGCAGCAAGCGTAGTGCTGCGCGAAGCAAAGGCACGCTGCATCAGCATGCGCATGCCGTCACCGAGCATGGATTCCAGCTCCGGTCGATTCAGTGCCGGCAACTGGTGGCTGTGTAAAACCACATTCAGTGCACTAACGAGATCGTCGACGCCATCAATCAGGGTGCCGTCGAGGTCGAACAGGATGAAGCGGTTCATGGATTGCCTTGGGCGTTGAATCACGCGGTTGAATGCTTGTAAGGATGCAGCGTGGTGCGCAGTTCAGCGAAGTTCCGGCGGATTGGCTCTTGTTGCCAAGGGTGTATATCCCACAAAAAAGCCCGCTTTCG
>CAISOD010000085.1 GCA_903887045.1 uncultured Gammaproteobacteria bacterium
ATGATGTGCTGCAACAATTGTGACGCTACACCCTTGCGGCGATAGTCGTTGCTGGTACGCATCGATTTGATTTCGCCGTGACCTGCGTCGAGTTGCCGCAAAGCGCCACAACCAGCGAGCTTGCTGCTGTCCCACAGTGTCCAGAAACTGATGTCAGGCCGCCGCAGGGCGTCGAGATCAAGCGCATGCACACTCTCGCGGGGCGAGGTGGCATGCATGTCGCGCAGATGTTTCTGCAGCAGCGCGGCGATTTCCGGGCCGCGCAGATCATCAAGGCGGATCTGCATAATTTGCTCGTGGCTGCAATGTCGAACAGGATGCTTCCATCAAGCCGGGTCCATGGCAAGCCCGGGGCGGCATCGGCATCGGCATTGCGCTCTGCGCGCTGGTTCCCTTACCCTGCACCAAACTCCAGGATTCACTCCACTTGCAGATCGGACAAGTATTCACCGCAGCCGCCAGGTTTGAAGCGTTTACCTGGACCGGGCTGCTCATCGGCATGTTGCTCAAACATGTACTCGACCTCACCGAGCTGGGTGTCTGGTTGTTCGGACGTCTGCATGGCGCGGCGTTTCTGGTGTATTTCTTTGTCTCTCTGGTCGCGGCAATCCGCTTGCGTTGGCCTTGGTGGGCTGCCGTGCTGGCAGTATTGGCTGCGATTCCACCGTTGGTGACATATCCGCTCGAACTCTGGTTCCGGCGCCGTGGCATACTTGAGCGTTCCTGATATCCTCGTTTCCAGCGGCATAACCGCAGTTACAAGAAAAAGCAGCTTTCACTACAAACAGAAGGGGAAATTCCATGAAGAATCTACCAGTCAGAATCCTGGCGCTAACCGCCGCTGTCATGCTTGCCACGCCCGCAATGACACAGGAAATGCCGGACATCGGTTTCGAGAGTGTGGGACGTGGGCGGCCATTGGCTACCAAGGTGCGTGATGTGGAAGCAGTCGGCCCGGATCATATCTTCGCCCCCGGCCAGCCGCGCCGGACACCCAGTGGTGTCTACGGCTATCGGCCGAACGAGCTGCCCGCCGGCCTTGAGGCGCTGCCGCGCGATCTCTTCAACAGCCCCGACTTTTATGCCGACAAGGATCTGTGGACCGACCCGCGTTACTTCCGCTGCAACAGCCCCCAGTCAACCGAGCTGCAGCGTGGCATCCTGTTCCCACCGGCACTGGCCGATGACACGGCGGATGGTCCCTGGGGGTATTGCGACAAGGATTATCCGCGTGAGTCGATAGTCAGCCCCTATGCCTTCAAGACCGCGCAGGAACATTACGATGCGTTGATGGCCGAAACCAAGGCGCGTGGTGGCCCCAACAAGTACACCTTCAAGGACTTCCCGGCTGCCGATTGGAACGGTGTCTATCAACGGCCGACGGCCGGTCAGGATCAGTTGACCTGGTACTGGCTGCGTCACAGCCAGTACCCCACCATTCTGTCGCTGCTTACTCCCGAGTATCAGCAGCGCATGGTGCAGGAGGCCTATCACCAGGTGCGCGGTCATGCGCTGTGGCCATCCACCTTCTGCTGGCCGGAAGGCTTCATGCGCCGCTGGTATTCGTTCTCGGTGTGGGAGCACTACGTCATTGCCACGCCGGACATGGTGAATATCTCGGCAGGCGTTGCTGATAACTTCGCGACCAATATCTATGTCGGTCGCGATTTCAAAATGGATGACGTTGCCAGCGGCGGCGTGCCGCGCCTCGGCGACGCAGTACCGCGCTGGTACGGCGAAACCGTTGGTTTCTGGGACGGCGAGTCGCTGATCACCTGGACCAGCAATATCCAGGGCTGGAAAGCCCACTCGGCTTTCGAGTTCTCGAGCAAGATGCAGACAGTGGAAATCTACACACCGAATCGTGATGCCAGCGGCAAATTCCTCGGCTTGAATCATGAGTCGGTTTTCTACGATGAGGAAGCACTGGTGGAGCCGATCCGTATCGTGCGCAACCTCGACAAGATCAACAATTTCACCGACGCCAACGAAACACCGCTGGCCTTCATCGAATGCACGCAGAACATCTACAACATCGAAGGCATCAACACGCCGCTCTCACCTGGCGAAGTGATCGAGTATGAACTGCCCGACATGTACGGCCGCCCGTGGGATGCGATCTGGCAGAAGTACTTCGAGCAGGGCATGACCAAGCCGAAGGCGAACACGGATGATCTGTTCAACTTCGAATAGGTCACGACCTCAAGCCCAAAGGGGTCGGAGATGTTTGCTCAAAAAACAATCAAACATCTCCGACCCCTTTGATAGCGCGCGCTTTCCCGTTCGACCAGAGCCTGCAGTGCTGCAGGCACCAGAGCCGACTTTTCGGTGATGCCGGTGAGCTGCTGGGCCAGTTCCAACTAGTGGTCGTCGAGGTTGACGGTAGTGCGCCTACGGGTCTCCGCCGTGCAGGCAGTTATAATGGCCGACTTTAGTCCAGGAGCTCGTAGTCCCCATGCGCATCGAAGCGATCAAGATCGGCAAAAACCCTCCTTTTGATGTCAACGTATTGGTAGAGGTGCCAATCGGCGGCCATCCTATCAAGTACGAGCTCGACAAAGAGGCCGGTGCGCTGGTGGTCGATCGCTTTCTCTATACGCCTATGTCCTATCCCGGCAACTACGGCTTCATTCCGCATACCTTGTCGGAAGACGGCGATCCTCTCGACGTGCTGGTGTGCAGCACCCGTCCGCTGTTGCCTGGCTGCGTCATCAACGTGCGTCCGATTGGCGTGCTGATCATGGAAGACAATGCCGGCAAGGACGAGAAAGTGATCGCCGTGCCGAGCGGCCACCTGACCCAGCGCTACGATGCGGTGCACAACTTCGACGACCTGCCGGAAATCACCTTGAAGCAGGTTGAGCACTTCTTCGCGCACTACAAGGATCTGGAACCCGGCAAGTGGGTAAAGATCGAAGGCTGGCGCGGTGCCAACGAAGCCCGCCGCTTCATCGTCGAAGCCATCGAGTGTGCCAAAACCGAAGGCAAGTAGAATCTGCAGGCAACAAAAAAGGCCGTGCCGGGTAAACCGTCACGGCCTTTTTGTTGTATGGCGGAGAGGCAGGGATTTGAACCCTGGAGACCCGTGAAGGTCTGCCTGATTTCGAATCAGGTCCGTTCGGCCGCTCCGGCACCTCTCCAGTGAATCGTGCATCCGG
>CAISOD010000086.1 GCA_903887045.1 uncultured Gammaproteobacteria bacterium
GACTGGCAACTGTTTGCTGCCACTGGCACCACCCATCTGTTGGTGATCTCCGGCTCGCATGTGGCATTGATCAGTGTGCTGGTTTACGCCGTGGGTTACTGGCTGGCATCACGATCGGCCTGGCTGGTGTTGCGGTGTCCGGCCACCTGGCCGGCGACATTGCTGGCGCTGGTAGGGTCGTGGATCTACACCGGATTGGCCGGCTTTTCGCTGCCGGCACTGCGTGCCTGGATCATGGTGGCGGTATTGCTGCTGGCCCAACTGGCGCGACGGCAATTGCATCGCTGGCATAGTCTTGCACTGGCATTGGCGGCAGTACTGGTGCTGGATCCGTTGGCGGTGTTGAACGCAGGCTTTTGGCTATCGTTCGCCGCTGTAGCGGTATTGCTCACGTCCGTGGCCCGCAACGCTGCTGATACGCGCTTGCTGTGGTGGCAACGCGCAGCGCAATGGTTGTGGCAACTCTGGTGTCTGCAGTGGCGCATCAGCGTGGCGTTGCTGCCCATCGTACTGGTGTACTTCCAGCAAACCAGCTTGCTGGCGCCGCTGGTCAATCTGCCACTGATCCCGCTGCTGGGTGCCATCGTGGTACCGCTGGCACTGGCAGGCATAGTGCTGGCAGTGCTGTGGCCGGATGGCGGACTGTGGTTGTTACAGCTGGCTGATTTTGGATTGGTGCAAACTATGGCGCTGTTGCACTGGAGCGTCGGCTTGCTGCCAACCAACATGCTGACAATGCCAACGCTGCAACCGCTGGGATTTGCATTGCTGCTTGCCGGCACACTTGCCTTTGTACTGATCCGACCATGGTTGTGGCGCATGACAGCGCTGCTACTGGTGCCCCTGGTGTTCTGGTGGCAGGCGGTGCCGCCACTGCGGCCGGGTGAGGTGCGGCTGCAGGTGCTGGACACAGGGCAGGGGCTGGCAGTGGTTGTCAGCACAGCCAACCACCACTTGCTTTACGACACTGGCCCGCGTTTCAGCGAACGCTTTGATGCCGGTACTGACGTGGTATTGCCGGTGCTGCGTCATATGAATGTCAGCAGGCCTGATCGCGTCATCATCAGCCATGCCGACCAGGATCATTCCGGTGGTTTGCCGGCTGTGATGCGCGAGTATCCACAGACAAGTTATGCCAGCTCGTCGATTGCAGTAGTAGCGGCTGCAGCGACGAATGGACGTTGCAGCGCAGGCCAGCACTGGCAATGGGATGCCGTCGATTTCCGCATCCTGCATCCGGACGGCGGTCGCTACGACGACAATAATGGCTCCTGTGTCCTGCTTATCGAAGCTGGCGGACGCCGGCTGCTGCTGACAGGCGACATTGAACGCCCCGTCGAATCCGCGTTGCTGCGGCAGTACCCAAAACTGCAGGCCGATGTTGTGGTGGCGCCGCACCACGGCTCGGCGTCTTCGTCCAGTGCCAGCTTCGTGCGGCAGTTGCGGCCGCAGATCGTGGTGTACTCCACGGGCTACCAGAATCGTTTCGGGCATCCGGCCGCCGCCGTAAAGGCGCGTTATCAGACTGTGGGGGCGCTGGCATGGAACACGGCATATGACGGGGCAATCCGCCTATTGGTCACTCCGTCAGGCGAGTTGTCGGCGTCAAGTGAACGAGCCAGCCGGCCCCGCTTTTGGCGCGCACGGCAGCAAGTCAGGCATGGGGTAAAAAGTAGGGAGTAACAGTCACTTATGCTAGAGTGCTGCATCTTTCGAGGAGCGCGCGAGTGTACGAAATCATAGTCTCCGGTGGAGTAATGATGATCCCCATCATCCTCGCCTCCATCATCGCCATTGCCATCATCATCGAACGTTTCTGGACCCTCAATTCCTCCCGCATCGCCCCCCGCAACACGCTGGCCGAGGTTTGGAGCAAGCTGCGGCACAACCAGCTCGACGCCGCCCAATTGCGTGAACTGCGCATGGCTTCGCCACTTGGCCAGATCCTGGCTGCCGGGCTGGTCAATGCCAAGGCGGGCCGTGCCATCATGATCGAAAGCATCGAGCTGGCCGCCTCGCATGTAGTACACGACCTCGAACGCTATCTCGGCACGCTTGGCACCATAGCCGCTGTGGCCCCTCTGCTGGGGCTGCTTGGCACCGTGTTTGGCATGATCGAGATATTCAGTGAGACGGTAAACATCGGCAACGGCGACGTCAAAGTGCTGGCCGGCGGTATCGCCATAGCATTGGTGACCACCGCAGCCGGTCTCGTGGTGGCAATCCCGTCGCTGTTTTTCCACCGCATGTTCGTGCGCAAGGTCGAGAGCCTGGTGGTAGAACTGGAACGCGAATCGATCAAGCTGGTCGATGCGCTTTACAGCAGCCGTGCTGTTGAAGTGAAGGGCGGGTAACGGACCCTGCAATGAAATTCCAGCGACATGTAAAATCCACCGATGTCCACATCGATCTGACGTCACTGATTGATGTAGTGTTCATCCTTTTGCTGTTTTTCATACTCACCACCAGCTTTGTGCGCGAGAGCGTAATTCGTATCAACCTGCCTGAAGCCAATGGTGAAGTAGTCAACACCACACCAGTGACAATCGATGTGCTGGTATCAAGTGATGGTATGTACGCCGTCAACGGCCGCACGCTGGTCAACGGCGGCGTCGAGACGCTGATGCAGGCCATCACCGACATCGCCGCCGGCGACAACAGCGTACCGGTAACGATTACGGCAGATGCCGATGCCTCACACCAGAGTG
Organism: uncultured Gammaproteobacteria bacterium; assembly: GCA_903887045.1. Classification (GTDB taxonomy): domain Bacteria; phylum Pseudomonadota; class Gammaproteobacteria; order Pseudomonadales; family Pseudohongiellaceae; genus CAILUG01. The sequence goes on from CAISOD010000086.1 coordinate 2,709, forward strand.
TGGTAACCGCGATGGACGCCGTGGCGCGGCTTGGTTTCAGCAAGCTGAATATTGCCACCCGCCAGACACAGCCGGCCACACCATGAACGCGACCGCAGCAACCAAACCAGTTTCCAATTTTGCGTTGTACAAGCGCCTGCTTGGCTACATCGGACCTGAGCGACCCGCGTTCCTTTTGGCGTTTCTGGGCTTTGTAATGTTCAGTGCGGCCAATGTCTGGTTCACGAGTCTGGTCGGCCAGATCATCGATTTCATTCCGCAGAGCGCCAACATGAGCGAAGCCTCACGTCTGATGATTCCGCTGACACTGGTGGGCATCGTGTTGCTGCGCGGTATCGGGGGTTTGCTCGGCAGCTACTGCACTGCACTGCTGGCCTTCCGCATCATCCACCGACTGCGCACGCAGATATTGCAGCGTTTCCTGCGCCTGCCGCTGCCGTTCTTCGAACGCAGCAACAGTGGCCACCTGATTTCGTCGGTCACCTTCAACGTGTCGCAGATCAGTGCCGCCGTCAGTGATGCATTGGCAGTGTTGCTGCGGGAAGGGCTGACCATCATAGGACTCGTGCTCTGGTTGCTGTATCTGAACTGGCAGTTGACGCTGGTTTTCATCGCGGTAACGCCCTTCATAAGCCTGGTGGTGATGTATGCATCTACCCGATTCCGCAAGCACAGCAAACGCATCCAGCACTCGATGGGCGACGTGACACAGATCCTGAACGAGTCGATCAAGGGCTTGAAGGTAATTCGCACATTCGGGGCTGAAGCGCAGGTTGACAACCGCTTCGTTGAGGTGAGCCAGCGCAATACGCGGCAAAACCTCAAGCTTGCACTGACCGCTGCGGTCAGTGCGCCAATCATCCAGACCCTGGTCGCCACCGCACTGGCGTTGTTGATATGGCTGGCGCTGGCACCCGATACGCTCGGTGACATATCGTCAGGTGACTTCGTACAGTTCATTACTGCGGCCGGCATGATGCTGAAGCCGGTAAGGCAGACCTCGAAAACCAATGCCGATATCCAGAAAGGGTTGGCAGCAGCATCGTCGATCTTTGCGCTGATAGATGCCGATGCCGAGCAGGATGCCGGGACGCAAGAGGTGGACCGCGCCAAAGGCCGGGTTGAATTCTGCCAGGTACATTTTGGCTACCCGGGCGCCTCCGAACCAGTGTTGCGTGGAATTGATCTGGTGTGCGAACCGGGACAAACCGTTGCGATTGTCGGGCACTCCGGCAGCGGCAAATCAACCCTGGTGAATCTTCTGCCCCGCTTCTACGAACCCGACAGTGGCGACATCCTGCTGGATGGCATCTCCATCCGTGATTACCGCTTGCACAACCTGCGCAGCCAGATTGCGCTGGTGAGTCAGCAGGTGGTCTTGTTCAACGGAACCATCCGCGACAACGTGGCTTACGGTGAACTTGCTGGCGTCAGTGACGACGCTCTGCAGCAGGCACTCGACCATGCCCATGCCTCCGAGTTCATTCGCGAACTGCCGGAGGGGCTCAACACGCTGGTAGGTGACGACGGTCTGCTGCTGTCCGGTGGTCAACGACAGCGACTTGCCATCGCGCGCGCGCTGCTGAAAAACGCTCCAATCCTGATTCTCGATGAAGCGACTTCTGCGCTCGACAGCGCTTCAGAGCGATATATCCGGGAAGCGCTACAGCTTCTCATGCAGGGGCGTACCACCCTGGTAATCGCACACCGGTTGTCGACCATCGAGAATGCCGACCGCATAGTGGTGATGGACAAGGGCCGCATCGTTGAAAACGGCACCCATCAGCAGCTGCTGGCCTACGGCGGCATTTACGCTACGCTGCACAAGTTGCAGTTCGCCGAAGTAGTAAGCGAGTGACAGCGCGGTCATGAAGCGCTGGCTGACAGAGTCCTGGTATCGCGGCTCGCAACTGTTGCTTTTGTTGCTGCCTCTCAGTTGGCTGTTCGGTTGGATGGCGGAAAAGCGCCGGCAGCAATTACTGGCAAGCGGACCTTACCGCGCAGCAGTACCTCTCATCGTAGTGGGCAATATCACTGCCGGCGGCACCGGTAAAACTCCGCTGTGCATCGCGCTTGCGCGTCACTTCACTGCGCAGGGACTCAAGGTTGTCATTGTCAGCCGCGGCTATGGCGGCAACAGCACGGTTTACCCGCTTATAGTCAACGCAGAGTCAGACCCGCAGCAAGCCGGCGACGAAGCGGTCTTGCTGGCACAGCAGGGCAGGTGTGCAGTGGTGGTGGATCCGGATCGCGTGCGTGCAGTCAAGCTGGCGGAAAGCCGCTTGCACGCCCAATTGATACTCAGTGACGATGGGCTGCAGCATTACGCATTGGGCCGCACGCTGGAGCTGGCAGTGGTAGATGGTGAGCGCGGTCTCGGTAATGGTTGGCTGCTGCCGGCCGGACCGCTGCGTGAACCGGCCCAACGGCTGTGCAATGTTGACATCGTCGTCACCAACGGCCCGTTGCGGCAACCGCTGCCAATAGCCGCAGTGCGTCAGTTCACCATGGCACTGGAACCGACAGGATTGGTTAACTTGGCAAGCGGCGAACGACTGTCAGTGGGTGAATGGCAGCAGCGTCATGGCACCGCCAACCCGGTGCACGCTGTGGCGGGTATTGGCAATCCGGGCCGGTTTTTCGCGAGCTTGCAACAACTCGGCTTTGTTATCATGCCACAGGCTTTTGGCGATCATCATGCGTACAACGCAGGCGAACTGGCTTTTTCCGACAATGCTCCGCTGGTAATGACCAGCAAGGATGCCGTCAAATGCCGCCATTTCGCCCAGCGCCATTGGTGGATGTTGGAAGTAGACGCCGTACTGGCTGTTGAGTTTTACGCCACCTTGCAACATTTGCTGCCCCGGTTGGCGCAACAGTTGCCGTAGGACTTGTCATATCAAGTGCTGGCAAACCACCCACATTTACTGGAATTTGAAATGCTCGACAAAAAACTGCTGGCAATTCTGGCCTGTCCGCTTTGCAAAGGACCTCTTTATTACGATCAGGCTGCCGCTGAACTGCTGTGCTACGGCGACAGTCTGGCCTATCCGATTCGTGACGATATTCCTGTAATGCTCGACAACGAGGCACGAACACTGACGCTGGAAGAAAAGGAAAACCGCAAGCAATGACGACACCTGCCTTTATTGTCGTCATCCCGGCGAGGTTCCAGTCGAGCCGATTGCCCGGCAAAATGCTGCTCGACATTGCCGACAAGCCGATGATTCTGCATGTAGTGGAACGCGCCCGGCAGAGTCTTGCCAGTGCAGTCTATGTGGCCACCGATGATGATCGCATCCGCAGCGTATGCGAGGCAGCAGGCGCCAGAGTATGCATGACCGATCCCGCGCACCAGAGCGGCACCGACCGCATCGCCGAGGTCGCCGCCCAGCTTGGCCTCGGCACTGATGCATTTGTAGTCAACGTACAGGGCGACGAGCCGTTGATACCCCCTGCCGTTATCAACCAGGTGGCTACCAATCTGGCAGCACGGCCGGACGTCGGAATCTGCACGCTGTATGCGGATATCCATGAAGAGTCAGAATTCCACAACCCCAATGCCGTCAAGCTGGTAACCGACCACGCCGGCAATGTGCTGTATTTCTCGCGGGCGCCGATTCCATGGCCGCGCGACGGCCATATTGACGGTACGCTGTGGGGTAAACGTCATCTCGGCATCTACGGTTACCGTGTAAACGTGTTGCAACAATTTGTGAGCTGGCCACCCAGCCCGCTCGAACAAACCGAGAAGCTGGAGCAACTACGGGCAATGACACAGGGCGTGCGTTTGCACGCCGAGCGCTGCTGCGAGGCCATTCCTGCTGGAGTTGATACTGCCGAAGATCTGGAAGTGGTGCGGCAGTTGTTGTCGAAGAGGTAGTCACCGCGATGAACAGTACGGTGGAAAACGGGGTAGCCAGCACGACCAGACCGGTCAGAATCCTGATGGTGTGTCTCGGCAATATCTGTCGGTCGCCCACGGCAGAAGGCGTGCTGCGCAGCATGTTGCAGGCGCAGGGACTGCACGAACACATTCTCGTCGATTCGGCGGGTACCTCCGGCTGGCACGAAGGCGAACCACCGGATTTGCGCACGATCCACGCCGCCTCCAACCGAGGCTACGATCTCAGCTCCCAGCGCTCCCGCCCGCTTGTGCAAGGCGACTTCGAGGAGCACGACTACATCCTCGCCATGGATCAGCAGAACCTGCGCGATCTTGCAAGTGTTTGTCCGCCTGGCCATCACAACAAGTTGGGGTTGCTGCTGCAGCACGGCAGCACCGGTCGCAGTCAGGTGCCGGACCCGTATGAAGGATCTGCCGCAGGCTTCGATGAAGTACTTGATCTGTGTGAAAACGCTTGTGCTGCATTGCTGCAGCACTTGGTGGTACAGCATGGCCTCAATCGCGGAGATGCCCGATGAATGCTGTTGCGCTGGCAATCCGCGAACACGTTGATCTGCGACATCTGAATACCTTCCATGTGTCTGCCAAAGCTCGCTGGCTGGTGACGATCACTGATACAGCGCAATTACAGGGCGTATTGGCATGGCAGCGCCAACAGCAAGTGCCATTCATGCTGATCGGGCAGGGCAGTAATATCCTGTTCAAACAAGACTACCCCGGCCTCGTCATCGAACTGCACCATCGCGGCATAAGCAAGGTGGATGAAACAGCTACCCATGTAGATGTCGAAGTACAAGCGGGCGAAATCTGGCACGACTTCGTTCTGCACAGCCTGCGCCAGCAGTGGTACGGGCTGGAAAATCTGTCGCTGATTCCCGGCACTGTGGGCGCGGCTCCGGTACAGAATATCGGCGCTTACGGAGTTGAAGTGAAAGACACGCTGCTGCATCTGGACGCACTTGAGATCGCCAGCGGCCAAGTGCAACGTTTCAGCAATACCGATTGCTGCTTTGGCTATCGGCAGTCGTACTTCAAGCAGGAGGGCAAGGACCGTTTCATCATCAGCGCGGTGACATTCCGCTTGTCACGCCAGCCGCATTTGAAGCTGGACTATCCGGCATTGAAAGCTGCATTGGCACAAGTGTCGCCAGCCGAACAGACACCGCAGTTGGTCAGCGATACCGTGTGTGCAATCCGCCGCAGCAAATTGCCGGACCCCGGTGTGCTTGGAAATGCCGGGTCGTTCTACTGGAATCCGCATATCACTCAGCACAAATACGCCGCCTTGCGTGCTGATTATCCGCAGATGCCGGGCTTTGCCGACCAGGATGGCATCAAGGTGCCGGCCGCATGGCTGATCGAACAAGCCGGCTGGAAAGGCTATCGCGAAGGTGAGGTCGGTGTGCACAAGGATCATGCGCTGGTGCTTGTCAATCATGGCCATGCTACGGGTGCTGCGCTGGTAGCGTTGTCGGAAAAGATCCAGACGTCGGTGCTGGAGAAATTCGACATTCAACTGTGGCCGGAAGTGCGGATCGTGTAATGGCTGACTTCGATTCCCAGGCCTTCCTGCAGCACGCCAGCAATCGCCCGGGGGTGTATCGGATGCTGGATGCCGATGGAGCGACGCTGTACGTCGGCAAGGCGAAGAATCTCAAGAAGCGCCTCAATAACTACTTTCGTGCCTCTGGTCTCGACAACAAGACAATGGCCTTGGTGGCGCGCATCCACAGTATCGAAACCACCATCACACGCAGCGAAACCGAAGCGCTGCTGCTCGAACAGAATCTCATCAAGGAGAAGCGGCCGCCTTACAACATCGTATTGCGCGACGACAAATCCTATCCATATATCTTTTTGTCTTCGCAAGAGACCTATCCACGGTTTGCTTTGCACCGGGGCAGCAAGAAACTGCCCGGCGAGTATTACGGCCCGTTTCCGAGCGCCAGTGCCGTGCGTGAATCGCTGGCTGTGCTGCAGAAAGTCTTCCATGTGCGCCAGTGCGAGGACAGCTTCTTCCGCAATCGCACCCGGCCTTGCCTGCAATACCAGATCAAGCGCTGTTCGGGTCCATGCGTGAATCTGACTACACCCGCAGCCTATGCCGAGGATGTGCGTCACTCGGTGATGTTCATTGAAGGCCATAACGATGAAGTGACACGCGAACTCGCCAACCGAATGCAGGCATTGGCAGAATTGCAACGTTATGAGGATGCGGCAGTGTTGCGTGACCAGGTGCGCGATCTGCGCCTGATCCAGGAACGACAGTATGTTGATGGCGATAAAGGCGATATCGACGTGTTGGCGCTGGTCGAATCCGCCGGTGTTGTCTGTATCCACCTCATGCTGTTCCGTCAGGGTCGCTTGCTTGGCACTGGCAACCATTTTCCCAAATACATGCTGGAGACAACTCCGGCCGCACAACTGCAGGCCTTCATCGGCCAGTACTATCTCGGTACCGGCAGCCAGTTCAGTCTGCCGCGTGAGTTGGTCTGCAATGTGGAGCCGGATGAATGCGACAGTCTCGAACTGGCATTGAGCGAAGTGGCAGGGCGCAAGGTGGCCATCGTCGCCAGTGTGAAAACCCATAGACAGAAGTGGCTCGATCTTGCCCTTACCAATGCTGCCCAGGGCGTGCAGGACAAACTCAATTCACGTCAGAGTGTCGAACGCCGTTTCGTTGCACTGGCCGAAGCCTTGCAACTGGCGCAACCTCCGGCACGGCTTGAATGTTTCGACATCAGTCACAGCAGTGGCGAAGCCACGGTGGCCTCGTGCGTGGTATTCGATCTGAACGGCCCGCTCAAATCCGACTATCGCCGCTTCAATATCGACGGCATTACCCCCGGCGACGACTACGCCGCCATGAAGCAGGCTCTGACACGACGATTCACCCGCTTGTTGAAGGGCGAAGCCAAGTTGCCTGATTTGCTGCTGATCGACGGCGGTCTCGGCCAGTTGAAGCAGGCAGAAGAGGTACTGGTCGAACTCGGTGTTGATGGCGTATTGCTGATGGGTATCGCCAAGGGCATCAGCCGGCGGGCAGGGCAGGAAACCCTGATTCTCGGCCATTCGCACCTGGAGCTGGCACTGCCTATGGAGTCGCCGGCGCTGCACTTGCTGCAACATATCCGTGACGAAGCGCACCGCTTCGCCATCACTGCCCATCGAAACCGCCGCGGCAAGTCCCGCAGCCAATCGTCGCTGGACGCCATCCCCGGCATCGGGCCCAAGAAGCGCAAGGAATTGCTGCAGCACTTCGGGGGGCGTCAGGAAATCGTCAGCGCCAGTATCGACGAACTCGAACGCGTGCCAGGTATCAGCCACCAGTTGGCAGAGACCATCTACGAACATTTGCATGGTGCTTGAGACTGTTCGCAGGCTGCAGTTACCGCTGGCCTGCAACTGCGGGTAGAATCAGGGAAAATTCCACAAGTTGTCTCCATGAATCTCGCCAATTTCTTTACTTGTCTGCGGGTAATGTTGATCCCCGTTTTCATGCTGGTGTACTACAGCGATTTCCGCGGACATCACCTGACTGCATCCGCGATATTCATCGTCGCCTGTATTACTGACTGGCTTGATGGCCACACCGCCCGGCGGCTCAAGCAGACGTCGCGTTTCGGAGCCTTCCTTGATCCTGTGGCCGACAAGCTGCTGGTGGCAATTTCCTTGGTGATGCTGGCTGCCAGCTATCCAAGTCCGTGGTATGTGATTCCGGCCGCGCTGATCGTGGCACGCGAGGTGCTGGTATCAGCCTTGCGTGAATGGATGGCCGAACAACAACAACGTGATGCAGTGGCCGTAGGCATGATTGGCAAGTGGAAAACCACGCTCCAGATGATCGCCCTCGGTGTGTTGCTGGCCACTGATCTCAATGGCCCGTGGTGGCTGTGGAGCCTCGGGTATTTCCTGATAAATGTGGCCATGGTGTTGGCCTTGTGGTCGATGTTCCTCTACTTGAACAAGGCCTGGCCCCAGCTGAAAAACGGCATGAAATAGGGTTGACATCAAATCTTCAAAGATTAGAATGGCGACCTCTTTGCAAGAGCCCGGCAACACAAAGCAGCGGTAACGCTTTGATGCCGATGGTGAAAGTACCAAAGTACAAACTGTTCAATGCGGGAATAGCTCAGTTGGTAGAGCACGACCTTGCCAAGGTCGGGGTCGCGAGTTCGAGTCTCGTTTCCCGCTCCAGTTTGCCACTCCTCTCCATCCTCTCCCCGGACTGGAATCGGCACTAGATTGAATGGCTTCAAGGCTGGATGGCAGAGTGGCCATGCAGTGGACTGCAACTCCACGTACGCCGGTTCGATTCCGACTCCAGCCTCCATTCATGAATCAGTTGTGCTCTGCCTGCGACATCAGTTCGCGGTTCGTGCGGAGATGCTTCCACCGCCGCAGGCGCTTCATTTACTCGTCTCCAGCATCTCGTTTTGAAGCCTCCGCGCCATCCCTGCTTTGTTGTTCCTTTTTCTATGCCCGTCAGGGTGCGGCATCTATAATCGTCTGCGTTTGCCCGGGTGGTGAAATAGGTAGACACAAGGGACTTAAAATCCCTCGACCCTAAAAGTCGTACCGGTTCGATTCCGGTCCCGGGCACCAGCTTTCGCTGCGCGTCGTGCGAAGCGAGGGGCGCAGCAAAAGCTGCCCCGCCGAAGCTCCATAGGAGCGAAGGATGACTGTTAACGCGCTGCTACTGCTTGGCGAGCCAGTTCTCTACCAGGACTTCTCCATGACCAATGTCCACACCACAACGCACATTACTTCGGTCGACGGCGACTTCGAGCCTGATCTGCATCCGTTGCAGCCGCCGGTAAACAGTCTCAACGACGTGCTGAATCGGCAGATGGTGAGTGTGCCTGGCTTTGATCCGCCGACTGTACGTGAAGACAACCTGTGTCCCTTGCCTCCGGCGTGCACACCGCAAAAAATGGATGAGTACCGCAGTGCCGGTGTGTTGTTGGAAGCACTTGCCGCCGAAGCGCGCGCATGGTCAGCAAAATTGCCGGCCAATTTCCGCCCGGCCATCGTTGCCATCCTGCACGGCGGGCTGCAGGTGGATGTGCGCACGCTGGCGCAGATCAGTTTTGACGGTATCCGTATTGAGGGTCTGCTGGGTGGCAATCCTTGCGCCATGCTGGCGCACCAGAACACCGTGCAGCTGATCTGCCATGCGATCATCGAAGAAGACGAACTGAAACATCATCCAATCGGCTTTATCTGGCCCGATCGTGACGAAGTGGTGTGATACCGGAAACTGCTAGCCCAACAGCCCGTAGCAGCCCGCCTCGATAACGGCTTCGGCGCGCGACGAAATATTGAGTTTGCGATAGATCGTTTTTACATAGCCGGCAGTGGTGTTGCGGCTGCTTTCCAGCAGCGTCGCTACCCTTGGCAAGGTCAACCCTTTGCTGATCAACAGCAGTACTTCCTGTTCACGGGTCTGGTCTTTCATCAGGTAGCCCTGGGCGCCGGCCTTGAGGGCAGGGAACAGGTGTTCGTTGTCGTCGAAAATTGTGACTACGATACTTGATGACTCTGGGCGTTTTTGCCGAAGGGCGCGTACCACAGCGACCCCGGAACCATCGGGAAGGCCCAGGTCGATCAAGCACAAATCGAAGGTATGTAGTTCAACCAGAGCCAGCGCGGCGGCAACCTAAGAAGCTTTATGGCACACAATGCCCGGGAACACTTTCTGCAGCACGGATTCGTGCCAGCGCTGCATGTCGGCAATGTCTTCGAGTATGAGTCCGGTTTTCATCGTGTCTTTTTCGTCATGCAGAGCAACGGGCGCCATGACGACAGCCACGGGTTTCAGGGAGAATGGTGGTTTATCACCGCAATGTTCCGACAACGCTTCAACAACCGATGGAAACCATGACCGCTCTCAGCGTCAACATCAACAAGCTGGCCTTGCTGCGCAATTCACGTGGCCGCAATTTTCCCGACCTCGAAACCTTCTCGCAACGCTTTCTCGCCATGGGCGTGCATGGCATTACCGTGCACCCGCGACCTGATGAGCGCCATGTACGCTTTGCCGACCTGCCGGTGCTGGCCGCGGTGGTAAAGCAGTTCCCTGGTGCCGAGTTCAACATCGAAGGCTATCCGTCACCAGACTTTCTGCAGGCAGTACTTGCCGTCAAACCGCACCAGTGCACGCTGGTGCCGGATGCCGCCGACCAACTGACTTCCGACCATGGCTGGGACCTGAACAAACATGGCAGTTGGCTGCAAGGCGTGGTGACTCAACTGCAAGACGCCGGTGTGCGGGTGTCACTGTTCCTCGACCCTGAGCCAGCGCTGGCGCCGTTGGCCGCCCTGACCGGCGCTGCGCGCGTTGAGCTCTATACCGAGCAGTACGCGGCCACCTTCGGCACTGCTCGGCAACAAGCTGTGTTCGAGCTTTACCGCAACACTGCCCTGGCAGCACAAGCAGCCGGTTTGGGAGTTAACGCCGGCCACGACCTTGACCTCGCCAATCTGGGTACCTTCTTGACGATCCCCGGCATTCTTGAAGTCTCTATCGGCCATGCGCTGACCGTGGAATGCATCGAGCGGGGCATGAATGAGGTGGTGGCGCGCTATCTCCAGCTTTGCCGCGGCCAACGGGCCTGATCCCGTAACAACCTTTTCAACTCAAATGCTTGTGGTGGATTCTGATGTTCTCTCTCAACAAGGAAAGACTGGTGACCCGGGCCGAAGCGTTGCCCGACCGGCCGGCTGCGATACAGGTGAATCCCCGCCATCTGGTACTCGGCAACACCCAGATACCCCCGTTCCCGGCTGGGCTGGAGCAGGTTCAACTGGCAATGGGTTGCTTCTGGGGTGCCGAGCGGCGTTTCTGGCAACAGCCGGGCGTCTATTCCACAGCAGTGGGCTATGCCGGCGGCTTCACCGTCAACCCAAGCTACCAGGATGTCTGCTCCGGTCGCACTGCCCATACTGAAGTAGTGCTGGTTGTATTCGATCCAGTAGAACTGCCGCTGAAGGAATTGTTGACAGTGTTCTGGGAAGCCCACGATCCCACCCAAGGCATGCGCCAGGGCAATGACCGTGGCACCCAGTATCGCTCGGCGATCTATACCACCACCCCGGTGCAACTGGACATAGCCCAGCGCTCACTGGCGTTGTACCAGCAGGCCTTGACCCGAGCAGGCAGGGGAACCATAACCACCGAATTGCGCGCCGCCCCCACCTTCTACTACGCCGAGGACTATCATCAGCAGTACCTCGCCAAGAACCCGGACGGCTACTGCGGCCTCAAGGGAACCGGAGTACCATGCCCGCATGCAAACTGAAGTCAACAAACTGATCGTTGCCATTTCGTCGCGCGCATTGTTCGACCTCGACGCCAGCAACCAGGTGTTTGAGCGCGAAGGCGTAGAAGCATACCGCAAGTACCAGATCGAACACGAAGACGAACCGCTGCCGCCGGGTGACGCTTTCCATCTCGTCAAGAAACTGCTTCACATCAACAATTTACTGCAACAGGCGCGGGTTGAAGTAATCCTGCTTTCGCGCAACACCGCCGACACCGGTCTGCGCATTTTCAACTCCATCAAGCACCATGGCCTCGACATCAGCAAAGCAGCATTCTGTGGCGGCGACAGTCCGTACCGCTACATCACCGCCTTCAACAGCCACCTGTTCCTCAGCACCAACGGCTACGACGTACGACAAGCACTCGAACATGGTGTGGCAGCGGCCACGATCTTGCCATCAAAGGCCGCGAATACCGACGACTACAAACTACGCTTCGCCTTCGACGGTGACGCCGTGCTGTTTTCCGACGAAGCCGAGCGCGTCTACAAGACCCAGGGCCTGGCCGAATTCACCCGCAGCGAACAGGAGGCCGCCAGGAAGCCGCTCAGCGGTGGTCCGTTCAAGCCGTTTCTTGCTGCGCTGCAAATGTTGCAGCGCGAGTTCAAGGCAGGCGAATCGCCGATCCGTACCTGCCTGGTCACTGCCCGCGCCGCCCCGGCGCATGAACGAGTGGTGCTGACATTGCGCCACTGGGACATCAAGATTGACGAATCGCTGTTCCTCGGCGGTCTCGACAAGGGCGTTTTTCTTGGAGCCTACAACGCCGATGTCTTTTTCGACGACCAGCAGGGTCACTGCGAGTCCGCCCGCGGCCATGTGGCCACCGGCCACGTGCCCAACGGCATCGCCAACCAGCGCGCCGCCTCCTGAATCACGTTCAACACACAAGGTAGTCAACAATGGAAATAGCCTGTCTCGATCTGGAAGGAGTGCTGATTCCGGAAATCTGGATCGCCTTTGCCAACAAAACCGGCATACCGTCACTGCGCCTCACCACGCGCGACATTCCCGATTACGACGTGCTGATGAAGCAGCGCCTGCGCATCCTTGCCGAACACGGGCTTGGCCTCAAAGAAATCCAGGCAGTGATTGCCACCATGCAACCGATCCCCGGCGCTGTCGAGTTCGTCGCCTGGCTGCGCCGGCATTTCCAGGTAGTGATTCTGTCGGACACCTTCTACGAATTCGCGCTGCCGATGATGCCGTTGCTCGGCAATCCCGCCTTGCTGTGTCACAAGCTGGTAGTCGATGCAGAGGGCAGGGTGACTGACTACGTGATCCGCCAGACAGATCCAAAGACGAAAGCAGTCACTGCCTTCAAGAGTCTGAATTATCGCGTGATCGCCGCCGGCGATTCGTATAACGACATCGGTATGCTCGGTGCTGCTGACGCCGGCTTTCTGTTCCATGCACCGGAAAAAGTGATCAACGAATTCCCGCAGTTTGTTTCAGTGCAGACCTATGATGATCTGCGGGAAAAATTCCGGGCTGCGAGTTCGAGAAACCTGCCTTAGCCAGCCAGCACTGCCAATGAAGATCAGATGCGTTCTGACAGCGCCAGCAGGATTCTCGCTGTTGCTCCCCAGACGTAATGTTGCTGGTAACGCAGGAAGCGGAACTCCCGTTTCACGCCATCGCGCTCCAGCGTATCCGTACCGTATTGCGATGCATCAAGCGCCAACCGCAAGGGCAGCTTGATGATCTCATCAACTTCGTACGGATTGTGGAGCAACTCGGGCTCTTGCTCGCTCCATGCCACCACAGGGGTGATCGAAATTCCGGGGGCTGTAAGTACGCGAGAATCCGGCAACCGCCCAAGCAATTGCAAACCTGCCGGCTCGAGGCCAATTTCTTCTTCTGCTTCCCGCAGTGCGGTAGCTTCGAGACTCACATCGGCGGGATCGACGCGCCCCCCCGGCAAACTGATCTGCCCGGCATGCAGACTCAGGTGCAGCGTGCGACGAGTCAGCAGCACGTAGGGCTCTGTCGCATTGATACAGCACACCAAAACCGCTGCATGTGTATCGCTACACGCAGGCAGGACAGGCGTCGGCGCCAACAAGCGTTGGCGCAGATGATCGGCGGTAAGGACAGTGATGGGATTTGTCACAGGCGCATCCGCATCATGGTGGCTTCAGCGGTTTCCGAAACCGTCGATCAGCATCGAGATCTTGTCGAAGGTTTCCTGGTACTCCTCAGCGCCCACCGAATCAGCAACGATGCCGCCGCCACCCCAACAGTGCACGTGATTGCCATCCCGCACCAACGTGCGTATTGCGATGTTGCTGTCCATGTTGCCGCTGCGGTCAATCCACGCGATAACGCCGCAGTAGACCGAACGTGGCATGGTTTCCAGTTCATTGATGATCTGCATCGCACGCAGTTTCGGCGTGCCGGTAATGGAGCCGCCGGGGAAACAGGCGGCCATCAGGCGGAACACATCGGCGGGATTCTGCAGTTTGCCCTTGATAGTGCTGACGAGGTGATGCACGTTGGTGAAGCTCTGCAGCTCGAACAAGTTTTCAACGCTGACGCTGCCGACACTGCATATACGACCGAGATCATTTCGCAACAGATCGACAATCATCAGGTTCTCCGCCCTGTCCTTGGCACTGGTTTCCAGTTCGATGCGATTACTGTTGTCCTGATCCGGATCACTGCTGCGCGGGCGCGTGCCCTTGATCGGCTGGGTGATGACTTCCCCGTTCTGCACTTTGAGAAAGCGCTCCGGCGAAAAACTCATCACGCTGTGCTCACCATCCTGCAGGAATGCTGCGAACGGCGCATTGGCCCGAGCCTGCAGTTGCTGGAAGGCGTGCCAGCTGTCGCCTTCGCAGGGGGCGCCGAAACACTGCGCGAGATTCACCTGGTAGCAGTCGCCGGCATGAATGTAGTCGATGATTCGCTGGAAGCGACCCAGATATTCATCACGCGTGATTTCGGGCTTGAAGGGAGCCTGCAAACGAAAGGGGTTGTCTGCAGCAGGCGAGGGCACAGTCGCCAGCTGTTGACGCACAAGCTGCGCTCGCTGCGGATCTGCACACGACAGCACCAGCGATGTGCGCTGCAACTGGTGATCAACAATGATGGCCCAATCATAGAAACCGGCAAGCAAGTCTGGCAGGTGCAAGCTATCGGCTTTGTGAGGTTCGATGCGGTTGGCACCATGCAGTAATTCATAGCCGAACCACGCCACTACACCGGCAGTGAACGGCAGCTCTGGCTGCGCTGAATCAGGCTGCAGCGGGCAAAACCGCGACAACACGGCAAATGGATCCTCGTACGAGGTTTCAACAACAGTTCCATCAGCCGCGGTAACAGTGGTGACATTATTGCGTGTGCGTAATACAAACAGCGGATCCGCTACAAGGATGTCATAGCGCGCCGCCGGGTGTGATGAAGTGCCGCTGGTCAGCAACATCGATTGTGGCAACCGGCGGAGCCGTTCAAACCACGCAGCTGTGCCGTTGGCAAACGGCAGGGATTCGACAAGAGGTTGAGCAGCAACTGCGTAAGGCATGAGGTTGTCCGGCAACAACAGCGGTGTTGCTACGTTCAAAGGCAATTCACCGGGCGAGGCAGCCCGGCAAGTCTGGCTGCCACTTTGGCCGGACTGCCAGGAAACAGTCTGAGCAAATACAAGCTGTTGCCCTTGGCAGGCCCCAATTCGCGCTCGACCAATTTGACCAGAATCCGCATGACCGGCGACAGCCCGCGCTTCTTGTGGAAGTCTCTGATGAGAAAAAGAATCTCCCAGTGCGCGCTGGTTAGCTCGATGGGAATCTCGCGTGCCAAAGCACAAGCAACTTCTTCCGACCAATCCTGCAAATCTGCCAGATTGCCTTCCTGATCCAGCGTGATGTGGCGATCGCCTATGCTTATTGCGGCCGAATTCATGCAGTTATTGCCAGCTTACTACCCGTTCATGCGCCAGACTGAGCGCTACAAATCCACTGTACGTGGTATTGCCGATTTCAGGCCTGATTTTCGCAGAAATGCCCCGCACTGCCAAATCTTCGGCCAGCGCGATCAGCTTTACACCGTCAGGGACAAACACGTTTTGTTGCTGTTCCGGCAGTCCGGCGTAAACAGCATCTTCGATCAACAAAAGCGAGTCTCCCCGCGAGAGTGTTGCGACACAACTGCTCCACAGAGCAGCATCGCTTTTATTGATTACATGCAGGGTGCTCATCAAAACACCAACGTATATTTGGCCGTGGCGACCAGTGCCGCCAACTCACCGGCTTGCAGTGGCTTCACGGCAATCGGCAACGCCGCAAGTTCAAGACCGCGGGCGGCGAGGGCACTCGTATCAACATAGACCATATTGATGCCATAGAGTTCAAGTGCGGGCAGTTGCTGGGCCAGGCTTTTCGGTCGCACGGCATCAGTTTGCTGATCGGGGAACAGCAAGGTCACTGCTTCCTCGAGCAGTACCAGCGCGGTATGTTGATCGTAAACGCCAGCCGTCAGCGTGGTTTCAAAGCAGGCGGCAGCCTGCGCAGTCCAGCCACTGTGGCGGCAGATAATCAACAGCATTGGTGCAGCATTCATGGGGCGAAAGTCACTACGCGATCAGCGTTCGCCAACGCATCCATCAACAAGCCCAGACCACCGATACTGAAACCGGGCAACATATTGGATCCTGTCAGCAGGTGTCGTTGCGTCTCAGCCTGATCGACAATGCCGCGCTTGAGCGCAGAAGCCACGCACACCACGGCATCAATCTGGTGTTGCTGAATCAAGCGCTGCCACGCACGTGGCAGGTGGAATTCATCTTGCGGTGGCACACAAAAGCCGGACGCGTTGTGTACGCCGTCCTGGTAGAAGAACAACCGGTGGATGTTATGCCCAGCCTTGAGCACAGCCTCGCAGTAGCGATAGGCGGTAAGCGCCGACTGCGACGAATAGGGTGCTCCCTGTATTACCAATGCAAAGCTGCTCACAGTGCTGTCTCATAAGAAAAACCCCACCGAAGTGGGGTTCTTGTAAAACAGGACCCTGGCTCAGTCATCACTGCCGAACACACCCAGCAACTGCAGCAAAGCCGTGAAGAGGTTATAGATATTCAGATAGAGACTGACAGTTGCGCGGATGTAGTTGGTCTCTCCGCCGAGCACGATGCGGCTGGTATCAAACAGGATGAGCCCCGACATCAACATTACGATGGCCGCCGGGATGGCCAGCGATAACACCGGAATCTGCAGGAAGATATTGGCCAGCGCTCCAACCAGCACCACTACCATTCCCGTCATCAGGAAACCGCCAAGAAATGAAAAATCCTTGCGGCTGGCCATCGCGTAACCCGACAGTGTCAGAAACACCAGCGCCGTGCCGCCCAGAGCCTGCATGACAATCGTCGGGCCTTGTTGCATGGCGAGGTAGAAACTGAGCATAGGCCCAAGCGCAGCGCCCATGCAGCCCGTGAAGGCAAACACAGCCACGATGCCCATTGAGGAATCTTCAGTGCGACGCACCCAGAACAACAGGCCGAAGCTCACCAGCGTCAACAGCAGGGCACCGCCGCGAGGCAGACCAAGCGCCATGGCGACAGAAGCAGTAACCGCGCTGAAAAGCAGTGTCATGGACAGCAGCAGGTAGGTATTACGCAACACTTTGGCGGGATTGCTTGCAAGTGCGCCAGTGATAATGCCCGGTTGGGCGTATTTGACTTCGTTCATGCTGTACTCCTTTGATGCGTCAGGTTATTCATCATTCAATTTGTCGTTCAATCTGTCGTTCAATTGCTGTCGTTCAATTTGTCATTCCATTTACGGATCATTTGTCCATCACGCGATCGATTGCGCTGTTCTCAGTGCAGTTACCGCCGCGGTTTTCAATATCGATGTCACAATTCGGTTGACTGCAGTGGGGTCTGCAGTAAGAATTCGCGCTCCCCGGAGGAGTGGCAGAGTGGTTGAATGCACCGGTCTTGAAAACCGGCGTAGGTTAACGCCTACCGTGAGTTCGAATCTCACCTCCTCCGCCATATTCCTCGCGAAATTTCCTTTCCTTCCAGCCATCATCTACGGACGTACAACGGCGAGTGTGTTGCCCTGCAGGCCGATCATGTCCATCAGGACGCGGCCACTTTCCACCAGGTAAGGATCCGGCTCCTTCTTCTTGTCCTCGGCAGCATCCGCGTCTTCGGCAGAGGTGGCCTCTTCTCCATCGGCTGCGCCGGTTTCCAGTGCGACTTCATCGCTGGATTCCGCTTCGGCATCAAGTGCCTTGGTATCAGCCAGTGGTTCCATGCCTTTGGCAGCACGGCGCTGGTTTTCCAGCGTCAGACGCCATTCATCGCGCACTTTACGTTCTTCCAGCAATTTTGCTTCATTCAGGGTCAACAGGTTGTCGGCCTGGTCTTCTTTCACCTTGTCGATTTCGGCGCGGATGAAAAGGAAGTCAGGATCACTCTGCATACGAGATTCGTGGCGGCTGCCGAGCGTAGGCACTATCAAGCGCAGATCGGTATAGGGTCGATAGAAATTCGGCTCGATCGTGTCCCAGGGCAGCGCTGTCGGTAGCGCGCTCTCGCCGATGTCGTCGGATACCTCATACAGATCCGGGAAGAAAATGTTCGGCATAACGCCTTTGTGCTGCGTGCTCTCCCCGGAGATGCGATAGAACTTCGAGCGGGTGATCTTGATCTGACCGTCGTCCATCGGGATCAGCTCCTGCACCGTGCCTTTGCCGAAGGTCTGACTGCCAAGGATTACACCCCGCTGGTAGTCCTGGATGGCGCCGGCAAATATCTCGGAAGCGGAAGCGCTCAGTCGATTTACGAGCACGGCAAGCGGGCCGTCATAGCTGGTGTCGGAATCGGGGTTGCCGAGCACCGAGATTTCGCCATCGGCGTCTTTCACCTGCACGGTGGGGCCGCGTTTGACGAACAAGCCGACAAGTTCATTGGCTTCACTGAGAGAACCACCACCGTTACCACGCAGATCGATAACCACGCCTTCGACGTTTTGGGTTTTGAGTTCATCTAGCAAAAGGGCTACGTCGCGGGAGCTGCTGCGGTAATCCGGGTCACGCCGCTGCAGTGCCTCAAAATCGATATAGAAAGTCGGCAATTCAATCACGCCGATCTTGTGGATGGCACCGTTGTAATCCACTTCAACAATCTCGCTTTTGGCGGACGAATCCTCCAATTTCACGGTATCGCGTGTGATATTGATTACCTTGGTTTCAAGCCCGCTGCCTTCAGGCAGCACGTTGAGGCGCACCGTAGAGCCTTTCTCGCCACGCACCAGATCCACCACATCGTCGACACGCCAGCCAACGACATCTACGAACGCGTTATCACCCTGGGCAACGCCAACAATACGGTCTTCCGGGTGCAACTGGCCGGTTTTATCGGCTGGCCCACCAGTCACCACGCTGACTACCTTGGTGTATTCGTCTTCCGTAGTGAGCACAGCGCCAATGCCTTCCAGTGACAGCCGCATGCTCATGTTGAAATTTTCTGCCGCGCGCGGCGCGTAGTACTGGGTATGCGGATCGAAAGTCATCGTCATCGCATCCATGTAGCGCTGATAAACATCAAGATTATTGCTGCGCAGTACCTGGCTCAACTGCGAGCGGAATCGTTTGCCCAATAACTCTCGCACTTCAGGCATCGTTTTATCAGTAAGTTTGAGGCTCAAAACCGCACTTTTCACCTGACGGCGCCAGAGGTCTTCCAGCGCAGCATGATCGGCAGCCCAAGCGACGTCAGAACGGTCGATTTCCAATGATTCATCCGCTGTAAAGTCAAAATCACTCTGGTCAACTTCAACGCGCTTGATTGAGTAGACCAAGCGCTCGATCAGACGCTCGTTATAGATGTTGAAAATGCGGAAGCCGGCGTCGACATCGCCGTCCTGCAGCAAGTCATCAAGTTCAGTGCGGTACTGGGCGAAATCGTTGATGTCGGCCTGGGTAAAATACATGCGGCCACCATCGAGGCTCTCGATGTAGCTGTCGAGCATCCGGCTGGAGAAAGCATCGTCGAACCCGATGTGGGAGTAGTGGTTGCGCACCATCTGGTCGATGATGTCTTCAGTCGTATCGCCGTAGCTGGCAGCTGGCTCGAGCGGCTGATAGATGGCAGCTACGTCCAGTGGGATTTCGGCGGGCAGGATTGCAGTGGGCTGCGCCAGCAAAATTTCCGGTCCGGCTGAAAACATTGCGAAACACAGAGCGCTGAAACGGCCAGCGACCGCGGTTCTGCCTTTTGCGTACATCATCAACTTCCTCGTTGCCAACTGATGGCTTTTCAATGGCTTACCCTAGCGTATTTGCCTTGGGCTTGCATCGCCTTTTTTCCCGATCACGCACCCGGATCGATGATCTTCTTGCGAGCGGATTCATGCCTTTCTTTCATCTGTACATCGATATAGCGGTCGGTGATCGCGCTCGATCCGTGGCCGGCATCATCGCGCACGTGTTCGCGTGGACGGAACTTTACATCTTCCGAGATGCCGGTATGCCGTAACCAATGTACGGTAGCGGCGCCGAGTTGGTTTGCTTCTTCATTTTCGCCAAGCTCCTTTAATTTCAAGACCGCCTTGTCGAAGCAAAGTTGCACGATGCCCCGAATCTGCCGCGTACTTGTTATGCCTCCCGCTCCACGGGTTTTGTGGATCAGCGGATCCTGTTCGCCGGGCGAGGGCAGGCCAACCAATCCACGCGACGCGCGGTAACGCTGCAAAGCTGCCAGCATGCTGTCACTCACCGAGATCAGCCGTTCCTTGTTGCCTTTGCCGACGGTACGGAACCACCAGTTCTTGTCCAGATCGCGTTCAAAATCCCCCATGCGCGGGGTCCATCGCGGCGTTTCCACCAGCTCCGAGATACGAAGATACATGCCGAATAATGACTGCATGATGAACAAGGTGCGTTCATGGGTGGCAGGATCAACGGCAGCCAACTGTTTGGCGGTATCCATCACAGTCTGCCACTGTAATTCCGACAGTCTGCGGATTGGCCTGGCCTGCTGGCTCTTTCGCACCAACTTGCTTTTCTGGCGAATCTGGGCGACCGGGTTTGCTTCGATATATTCCTCTTGAATCAGGAAGTTGAAGAAACTTCCCAACACGGCAAGCAAGGATTGCACGCCACTTTGCGACAAGGAATACGGCTTCTCATTGAGGCTTACGTAAGGCCGCCAATCCGGATTGGGAACCCGCTGACCCTGAAATTCGATGTAGCGGGACACGTTCTTTGCGCCGATCCAGCTTTTGGGTGGCTTTCTGGCGAATTCGGCATATTCCTCAATGTGTTCGCGGCGGATGTCTCGCAACGACAGGTAGTTGAGCAGCCAGCACCAGTGCAGGAAGTGTTCGATTTCACGCCGGTATGTCGAAAAGGTATCCGGGCTGCCGCGGTAGCTGTAGAGGAATTCACTCGCATACTGATAGTCGTCGATCGCGTGCGGTGGCTCGGGATCAAGTTGCAGGTGCTGTACGCTTTGCGTGCGATTCCTATACGGGTTCAGCGTCGCATCAATCGTATCGAAAAACGGGATAGGAGACTTGGGAAGAGACATTAAATATTTGCCATAACTATCTATTTCATATGATTTAAACGTAGGTACTTAAGGTGATTTCTAGATCTATCCACTATTTCCGGTAATAAAGATTACCGGAAATATTGAATCCAGTAAACAAGTCATAAATCACTGTACCTTCGTCCCCCAACTTATGGGAATTAATCACTTCTCGTTGGTCTGCTTAAGCACTATCACCTGGCTTACCGGCTTTGGGTCCGCAAAGTCACAAACTCTTCCGCTGCTGTGGGATGAATGCCGATCGTGGCGTCCAGTTGCGTCTTGGTCAGCCCGCACGTCATGGCTACGGCGAAACCCTGGATGATCTCACCGGCATCGGCGCCCATCATGTGCATGCCAAGTACTTTGTCGGTCACTGGGTCCACAAGCACTTTCATATACGTGCGCTCATTGCGGCCCGACAGCGTATGCCGCAAATGGCGGAAATCGGTCTCGTAGACAGCAATCGTTCCAACCTGCTCCCGCGCCCCGGCTTCGGTCAGCCCAACAGTAGCGAGGTTGGGATGACTGAAAACGGAGGTCGCGATATTGCGGTAATCCAGTTGGCGCTTGCCGGCTCCGAACAAGTGGTCCACTACCAGCATTGCCTCTGCGAGGGCAACCGGCGTCAGCGCCATATGACCCACCACATCGCCCAGGGCGTAGATGGAAGGCTCGGCAGTCTTGAAACCGGCATCCACTGCAATATGGCCGCTGGCAGTCAACTGAACGCCAGTATTTTCCAGCCCCAGCCCCTCGATATTGGCTACCCGACCAGTTGCAGCCAGCACCTGGTCCACTTCCAGCTCTTGTCCATTGGTGAAGATGGCACGCAGCCGGCTCCCCGTCAGTTCGAGCTTTTGCACTAAAGTGCCTGGTAGCAACTGCATATGCTTGCCAGCTTCTGCCATGAAACGTTTGCGCAGATCGTCATCAAAACCGCGCAGCGGCAAGTCACCCCGCCAGCTAAGCCAGGTCTCAGCGCCCAATCCGGCAAATACACCTGCGAATTCAACGCCGATATAGCCGGCGCCAAGGATCAGCAGCCGCTGTGGGAAGCTGGCCAGGTCAAATACCTGGTCGGAACTGATAGCAAGTTCATTGCCCGGAAAATCAGGCCGCTGCGGCCGACCACCGGTCGCTACCAATAGGTATTTGGCACTGTAGCGACGCTCACCCACCATCACGGTGTGGGCATCGACGATCACTGCGCGACCGCGAACCAACTCGACACCAGCCGTATTCAACAAGCCGGCATAAATACCGTTCAACCGACTGATTTCCTTCTGTTTATTGTCTCTGAGCGTGGCCCAGTCGAAGCTTACCGAATCCAATTGCCAGCCAAAACCGGCGGCATCTGCAAAATCCGCACTGTAATGGCCGGCATAGCTGTAGAGCTTCTTCGGCACACAGCCAACGTTTACACAGGTACCACCCAGCGGCTTGTCATCAACAATTGCCACTTTGGCGCCTTGTGCAGCCGCCATGCGGGCAGCACGTACACCACCGGAGCCTGCACCGATTACAAACAAATCAAAATCATGCATTTGGCAAAAAATCCTTCAAATCAATCTGGTAGCAAAACAATCCCGGAGTTTATGATGTGGGGGCGAGACGCAACAGGTTAAACCCCAACCCTCTTAATTCAATACTTGGCCGTAGTCCTTCGCAGTTTCATCAGGAGAAAGCAGGCATGAACAACAAAGTAGAAAATATCTCCGTCGAACAGGAGCAGGATGATTCTGCGCGTGGCCCTGCTGTGGTGGAGAAGTTTGTGATCAGGTTGCCGATGGGCCTGCGTGACCAGATCCGCCTGTTGTCCGAGCACAACCGCCGCAGCATGAATTCCGAAATCATCATGGTGCTGGAAAACCACATCCGCCATCAGTTGGTTCAACAGATGACGGAAGCCAATAGCGACGGCAACTATTCTGTAGGCATGCGCCAGCCTGAAGCCGATCTCGGCCGTGTGCTGGAAAACCTGCCATTGGAGAAAAAGGCCGCCCTGCTCGAACTCCTGGGCTGAACCAGTGCAATACAGTTTGCTCGCGGCCGACACCGGTACGGACGGCGAGCAGCTGAGCCTGCCCGGTGCGGAGCTGCGTTATTACCCTGCTTTCTATAGCCATGCCCTCTGCGCCGACTACCAGCACCAACTGCTGCGCGACATCCCCTGGCAACAGGACACTCTCAGCTTCGCCGGCAAGCCGGTTCCCGTCCCACGCCTGCAATCATGGCACGGCGACAGCCACAGTCATTACAGCTACTCGGGGCTCAAGCTGGTACCACAGGCGTGGACACCCCTGCTTTCCCGCATTCGTACAGACCTGCAAAGCCGCCTGCACCTGTCGTTCAATTCAGTACTGCTCAACTGGTACCGCAACGGCAACGACAGCGTGGCCTGGCACAGCGACGACGAACCCGAACTCGGACCCGATCCGCAGATCGCGTCCCTCAGCTTCGGGATTGCACGCCGTTTCGACCTGAAACACCGTACGTTGCCACAGCAGCCCAAATTCAGCATCGAACTCGGTGATGGTTCGTTGCTCTTGATGGGGCCAGGCGTGCAACAACATTATCTGCACCAGATCCCCAAGCAATCCGGTCTCACCGGCACTCGCCTGAATCTGACTTTCCGATTCGTTCATGCAATGGCATGATGCTTGCTGAAGCATTTTTGCCTCCATTCTTTCCCTCCCTATCGCTCGTATCGAGGACTGCCATGACCTTGCGCACAGCTGCTTGTTTATTTGCATGGGTACTCACCGCCCTGCTGCCCTCCTACTCCGCTTACGCCGAAACCCTGCAAGGCAAGGGTGGGATGGTGGCGTCACGCTCCGATCTTGCCTCTGAAGTGGGCAAGGAAATCCTGCAGTCCGGTGGCAACGCCGTAGATGCTGCAGTCGCTACTGCATTTGCACTCGCCGTGGTGTACCCATCGGCCGGCAACCTCGGTGGCGGTGGTTTCATGCTGATCGCGCTGCAAGACGGCACCGTGGTGGCGCAAGACAACCGCGAAAAGGCGCCCAGTGCAGCCCACCGCGACATGTTTCTTGATGCCGATGGCAACGTCGACCGCAATCTCGCCGTCAACAGTCTGCAATCGTCCGGTGTGCCAGGCACTGTAGCGGGAGTGCTTGATGCACTGGAGCGCTACGGCACCATGAGGCGGCAACAAGTCATTGCCCCTGCCCTGAAACTGGCACGTGAAGGCTTTGAATTGAATGACGATCTCGCCGGCCAGTTCGCCGAGAATCTCGAAGGCTTCAAACAATATCCGGCATCGCTCGCCAAATTCACCAAGGATGGCCAACCGTACAAGGCGGGCGATTTGTGGGTACAAACAGATCTCGCCGACACCCTGCAACGCATCAGCGATGAAGGTCGTGATGGCTTCTACAAGGGACCAGTAGCCGCCCGGATCGCCGCCGAAATGCAGCGCAACAACGGCATCATGTCATTGGAAGACCTTGCCACCTACGAACCAGTGTGGCGCGAACCAATACACGGCACCTATCACGGCTACGACATCTGGTCGATGCCACCGCCCTCTTCCGGCGGCGTGCTATTGGTGCAGATGCTGAACATGCTGGAACCGTACGAGCTGGGCAAACTCGGCTTCGGCTCCACTGACACTGCGCACCTGATGATCGAAGCGCAGCGCCGTGCCTATGCCGACCGTGCCGAATTTCTCGGCGATCCGGATTTTGTCGATGTACCGGCGCGACAACTCACCACCAAAGAATATGCCCGCGCTCGTTTTGCTGATTTCGATCCCGCCAAAGCCATCGACAGCGCCGCCATCGGTGCCGGCAGCTGGCCGGAAGAAAGCCCACAGACCACACACTTCTCGGTGGTCGACAAAGACGGCAACGCAGTGTCAATGACGACAACACTGAACCGTTCCTACGGCAACCGCATCGTGATCCCCGGCACCGGCATCCTGATGAACAACGAAATGGATGATTTCAGCAGCAAGCCCAACACGCCAAACTCCTACGGACTGATCGGCCGCGACGCCAATGAGATCGCTCCGGGCAAACGCATGTTGAGTTCGATGACACCTACCATCGTCACCCTCGACGGCGACCTCGTGATGCTCACTGGTTCACCCGGCGGCTCTACCATCATCAACACTGTGCTCGAAGTCGTTATCAACGTACTTGATCACGGCATGGGTGCTGAACAAGCCGTTGCCAGCCCACGCTTTCACCATCAATGGCTGCCCGACAACGTCCGCTATGAAACCGGCGCCTTCAGCGATGAAGTAGCCAATGAGTTGAAAGCCATGGGCCATAAAGGCCTCAGCGGTTCCGGCTTCGGCATCGGTGATGCCAATACCATCGTGCGCAAGGACGGCATGCTGGAAGCAGTCAGCGATCCACGCAATGTGGGCGGCGTGGCTGGCTACTGATTCAGTTGCTGGCGTCCAATTCGAGGTAGCGCCAGCACCCTCTCAGCCCTGTATCCTGCGCGGTCACCAGCGCCAGCGGAATACGGCTGCAATAAGCGCGGTAGTTTTCCTTGTCGTCAAAGCATTCACGCAAACGGGCTATGTCATTGATGCTGCGCAGCTTGGTCATCATGTCGCCAACGATATAGACACCATCGACTGCTCCCATCAAAACGGCAGTGTCGCTGGCGAAGGCGGCCAGGATATCGAAGAAGTCCTGCATAACGGCAAGGGCAAACGTATCTCCCTGCATGGCCGCTGCCGTGATGGCAGGCGCCGTCAGTTGCGCTGCCCTACCCTGCAACTGTGCGTTTGCACGGTACAGGCGTTCAAGGCCGGGGCCTGACAATACATGTTCAATCTCGACACGCCGCTGGTGTTCCCACAGTGCATTCAACAATACAAGTTGATGCGGATTCTGCGGTGCAAAACTGGTGTGGCCGCCTTCTGACGGAATTGCTTCATGGCGCGGGGTCATCGCACCCACTCCAAGGCCGGTGCCAGGACCAATGACAGCGAATACGCGCGTACCCTGCGGACGTGCCTCTCCCAGCCATTCAATTTCTGCCGGCTGCAGCGTGGCGATGCTGTGCACTTGCGCGGTGAAATCGTTGATGAAACGGATAGGCAGGCCGAGCGCCTGCATCAATGCCTGCTGACCGAAAGTCCAACCACGGTTCGGCATGTAGATTTCATCTTGTTCAACTGCGCCGGCAATGCAAATGCAGAAACGACCGACAACTGCATCAGCAGGCAAAGTGGCGAGATAGGCGCGAATCAACTGCTCGATGTCGGTGTAATCAGCGCAACGCAGCTTTCGCAGATGCTGCAGTCGTTCCACTGATGGCTTTTCGGTGAGGTCCACCGTGGCGAAGCGGGCATTGGTGCCGCCAATGTCGGCAACTATCGCGATGGTGCTCATTCGTCATTACCCAACCGTCTATGATTGAAACCGTATTGTGCGGCATTCATGACAACACGGGAATCGCTGACGAGTGCGGATACAAGGATAGCGGCGCGGGGGCACAACGTTGCTGTCAGCTGCCTTTCAGTGCAGCTGCCAGTCGCGACAGTCGCTCAATCTCGCCCCACTGGTGCCCATCAACCAGTTTCTTGCTGACCATCCATGAGCCACCGATACAGACTACATTCGGTAATGCCAGATAGGAGTTGGCGTTTTCCGGCGTGAGGCCGCCGGTTGGACAGAAGCGGATATGCGCCAGCACTGCCGACAACGACTTCAGCATCGGCAAACCGCCGGCTGCTTCGGCCGGGAAGAATTTCTGCACGGTGTAGCCGCGCTCGGCCAGCAGCATCATTTCGCTGGGAGTTGCGGCACCGGGCAGTAGAGGTACACCTGTTTTCTCCACGGCAGCCAGCACGGCTGGCGTGCTGCCGGGGCTGACGAAGAACTGCGCACCAGCGGCCTTTGCTGCTTGCGCCTGCTGTTCAGTGAGTACGGTACCGGCACCTACCAGTGCCTCAGGAAAGCGCGCGCGCAGCTCACGTATCGCCTGCAACGCAGCTTGCGTGCGCAGCGTAACTTCGAGCACGGTGAGGCCTCCGGCAATCAGTGCCTGCGCCAACGGAATCGCGTCCTCCAGCTTCTCGATCGTTATCACCGGGATTACCGGAGCCCGTGTAACGATCTCATCTACTGCACTCATGTTGTGCTCCAGTCTCAGTCAACTTCAATCAATCAAATAGTGAACAGCCGCCCTGTTCTGCCGTGCCGGCACGCTGGCGAAAGCCGCCAAACAATTCACGACCGCAGCCGCTGTGATGCGCGGTAATGTTGCCGACAGTGGCGATGCGGCTCGCCAGTACCTTGGCATCCACCAGTAACTCCAGCGTGCCGGCTTCGGCATCCAGCCGGATGCGATCGCCGTTCTGCACCAGTGCCAGCGGGCCGCCGCCCAAGGCTTCCGGACTCAGGTGCAGTACCGCCGGCACTTTGCCTGACGCGCCAGACATACGGCCATCCGTCACCAAGGCCACCTTGAAGCCGCGATCAAGCAACACACTCAAAGTCGGCGTCAGCTGATGCAGTTCTGGCATACCGTTGGCCCGCGGGCCCTGGTAGCGCAGCACCGCCACGAAATCCTGCTCGAGTGCGCCGGCCTTGAAAGCGCTGATCAAATCTCCCTGTTCATCAAACACCAGTGCCGGCGCTTCGATCAGACGATGCTCGGGTTTGACGGCACTGATCTTGATGATGCCGCGTCCGAGATTGCCGCGTACTGCGTGAATACCGCCGGTAACAGCAAACGGATTACTGCAATCACGCAGCACAGCTTCGTTCAGTGACTTGGCGGGAGCTGGTTTCCACATGGCGGTATCGCCATCGAGTTCGGGCGCTTCAGCGAATTGCTGCATGCCGCGATGGGCGGCTGAGGTCAGTATGTCGGCGTGAATGAGGCCACCGTCGAGCAGTGCGCGAGTCAATACGCCCATGCCACCGGCCTGCTGGAACTGGTTGATATCGGCATCACCGTTCGGATAGAGCCTGGTCAACAGTGGCGTTGCTTTCGACAGTGCATCGAAATCATCCCAGTTGATGATGATGCCGGCGGCGCGCGCAATCGCTATCAGGTGAATCGTGTGATTGGTGGAACCTCCGGTGGCAACGAGGCCGACAATCGCATTTACAACGGCTTTCTCATCCACCGCGAGTCCCAATGGACGCACGTCACCGGAATTGCTTGCCAGCTTTACTATCTGGTGCCCGGCAGCCTTTGTGAGCGCAGTGCGCAACGGCGTACCCGGGTTGATGAAGGAACTACCCGGCAATTGCAGCCCCATCAGCTCGAGCAGCAACTGGTTGCTGTTGGCAGTACCGTAAAAAGTGCAGGTACCAGGACTGTGATACGAGGCCAGCTCGGACTCCAACAGTTCTGCGCGGCCCGCCTTGCCTTCGGCATACAACAGCCGCACGCGCTGTTTCTCCTTGTTGGAGACACCGGATGGCATCGGCCCGGCCGGCACGAACAGCGCCGGCAAGTGGCCGAAGCTGAGTGCACCGATCAAAAGGCCCGGCACAATTTTGTCGCAGATGCCGAGCAACAACACACCGTCGAACATGGCATGGCTCAACGCCACCGCCGTGCTGAGCGCAATCACGTCGCGACTCCACAGCGACAGTTCCATGCCGTCCTGACCCTGGGTCACGCCATCGCACATCGCAGGTACGCCGCCGGCGACTTGCGCTACCGCACCGCTGGCTTCTATCGCGGCTTTCAACAGATCGGGATAGCTCTGGTAAGGCTGATGCGCCGACAACATGTCGTTGTAGGCGGTCACTATGCCTATGTTGGGACTGTCTTCGGCCGACAAGGTCTGCTTGTCGGGATGGGAACAAGCGGCAATCGCATGGGCCAGGTTGCCACAGGCAAGTCGGCCCCGGGGACGCCCTTTGCCGCGCGCCGCCTCAATCTTCGCAAGATAGGCCGCACGACTGTCCTTGCTGCGGGTAATGATGGCTTGGGTCACAGCTTCAACGACGGGATGCATCATGGACTCCAGAATACCTGTAGGGATGTTGCCTGTTGCAGGACAAGGCTGAGCGGGAGTGCCTTGTCGGCTTGTTGCTTCGCATGTTGATACACCGCCCATTTGTCATCACCAGTGATGAGCAACAGCAGGTGGCGACATTGCAGCAGTGCATGCAATGTCAGCGTCATCCGTTCGGTGCAGCTGCCGGTAACGGCAGAAGGTACTGCCGCTATTGCAGCGCAATAATCGTTGGCGGTCAGTGCATTATCCAGCCCATGGGCGCCCGGAAACAGCGAAGCCGTGTGGCCATCGCTGCCCATGCCCAGCACGCCAACGGTAGCCGGCCACTGCAGCGCCGCATAACGCGCGTTGCACTCTGCTGTTGCAGCTTGCGCCGACCCGGCGCCGTTGTACATTCCTGTCAGTTGCTGCAGGGCCAAGGCATTGCCGGCAAAGCATTGTCGCAATGCGCCTTCATTACTGCTGGCATGCGTTACCGGTAACCAGCGTTCATCCACCAGTGCCAACTGCACATGTGGCCAATCAAGGTCTGCCTGCGCCAAGCGGGCGTAGAACGGCAATGGTGTGCGGCCGCCCGACAACAACAGGGTTGCGTTGCCTTGTGCCTGTAACGCTTGCTGCAGCAGCGGCAAACAACTGGTGTACAACGCCTCCGAAAGTTGTGCAGCAGAGTCGAAGCGATGTTCGCTCAGCGCCATGTTCAGCTCTTGCCAGCGCCAGACTGCATCAGGTTGCGGATATTGCTGTTGAAACCGTTGTTGTGCCACGCCCGGCTGTCTTTGTGCATCAGCGCAGCGGCGGCATCTGGGCCCCAGGTGCCGGCTTCATAGGTTTGCATTGGCGGCTCGTTTCGGTGCCACGATGCCATGATCGGATCCACCCAGCTCCACGCCAGCAATGATTCGTCGACATGTGCGAACAGACTCAGGTCATTCTGGATTACGTTCAACAGCAGGCGCTGGTAAGCATCGGAACTGAAGTTGGCAAAAGTGTCATGGAAGTTCAGATTCAACGGCACCTGCTGCAGTTGCAGCTCCACCTGGTTCATCTTCTTCGCCATCATCACCAGCTGCATGCCTTCATCGGGCTGCAGGCGGATAACCAGCCGGTTCGGATGCAATACGCCTACTGTGTTGTCGAAAACATTGTGCGTCAGCGATTTGAACTGGATGACAATCTCGGCGCAGCGCTGGCGCATGCGCTTGCCGGTGCGCAAATAGAATGGCACACCGCTCCAGCGCCAATTGTCGATATGCGCCTTGATGGCCACGAAGGTTTCTGTCTCGCTATCGTGTCCAAGATCTTCCGCGTATGAGCTGACTTCCTTGCCACCCATGATGCCGCGCACATACTGCCCACGCACAACGCTGCGGGAAATATCATGTCCCGTCAGCGGCCGCAGTGCCTGCAGCACTTTCAGCTTCTCGGTGCGGATCTTGTCGGCCTGCAAACGGTTGGGCGGCTCCATGGCCACCAGACACAACAACTGCAACAGGTGGTTCTGTACCATGTCACGCATGGCGCCGGTCTGGTCGTAGAAGGTCTTGCGGCCTTCAAGGCCTACCTGCTCGGAAATGCTGATTTGTATGTGGTCAATGTGCTGGCCATTCCACAGTGGCTCGAACAGCTCGTTGGCAAAACGCAGCGCCAACAGGTTCTGCACTGTCTCCTTGCCGAGATAGTGATCTATACGAAAGATCTGTGGCTCGGGGAAGTAGCGCGCCACGGTCTGGTTGATCTGCAGCGAACTCGTTCTATCGTGACCAAGCGGCTTTTCCAGCACCACTCTCGCCTTCGGCGTAATCAAGTCACACGCCGCCAGATTTACGCAGGTATCGTCGAACAACGACGGCGGCATCGCCAGGAAGAAGATGCGCTCGTTCTCGCATTTGGCGTTCAGAATTTCACTGAGTGCCAGCCAGTGATCGTCGTTGACAGTGACATCCAGCTGTACCGGATGCAGCTTGGCCGAGAATTGCGGCCAATGGGACTGAGCGCTTTCGTTGGGGCTGAGCATCTTCTGCAGCCACTCATGCACGGCAGTGACATCCTTCCCGGGCGCACCCGCCGACGAAGATGCCAACAAGATGCGCGACGGCGCTGGCAGCTTGCCGGACACTTCCAGCCGATACAGCGCCGGCAGCAGCTTGCGCAGCGCCAGATCGCCAAAGCCGCCGAAAATCACAATGTCAAAGGCGGTGTTCATGCATTTACCTCTCCAGGCGTTTCGACTGCATACAGGGACTGCAGGTAATACTCGATCGTGCGATCCCAGGTGTAGCGGGTAGCAGCGGCGTTGCGACTCAGCTTGCGCCATTCCGGCAGGCGGGTGGCATGCAGATTGAGCATGTCGCCGAACGCCGTTACCAGGTTACGCGCCTGCTCCTGCTCGTCCTGCCCGCTGAAGCTGAAGCCGTTGACGCCGTGATGCACGGTATCGGCGAGGCCACCTACCGCATGTACCAATACCGGCTTGCCGGCACGCAGCGCCAGCAACTGGCTGATGCCACAGGGCTCAAAGCTGCTCGGCATCAGGAAGGCGTCGCAGTAGTGATACAGCAGGTCGCCAAGTTTCTCGTTGTATCCGCACAGGAACAACAGATTACGATGGCGTCGCATCGCCTCCACCATGAACTGCTCACAGGCAGCTTCACCGCTGCCAAGCATCAACATGCAGCCATCGCCCAGCTGTTTCAGCAAATCATCAATGACATAACGACCATGGCCGAGCTGCACCTGCAGCAAGCGCACCTTCTGTGGTGTCAGTCGGCCCACCGTCGCAACTACCATGGCTTCGCGCTGCTTCAGCATGCGCATTTCCTGCAGCCGCTGTTCAGCGTAGAACCAGGCCGCCGGAATCGTGATGCGGTTGCCTACCCACTGCATCAGCGCTGCCTTGGCGGCATCAAGCAACTGGGTACGACTGGGTTTGCGCGGCAGCCGGGCATCGTCATCGTAGTCGCACCCATTGAGAATGCCGTGCAAACGGCCACTGCCACTGAGGCGCATCAAATCAGGTTCCAGTCCTTCGCCTCGCACGAGCCCGAGTTCAGGATGACTTGGCAGCAATATCTCAGCGGCGTAGCGCGGCGATACCACATGCACCTGATCTGCCAGGTTGATGCCGGTACGCATAAGGTTGATGCAGTCTCCATGACGCGGGTCTGCCACCATGGTTCGGTCGTAATGCAGTTGTGGAAACCAGGCAGTCGGTGACGACCAGTTGCCGGCGAACGGGCGCACACCCTGCAGCGAAAGGTTGTGGATGGTGTACACGGCAGGGATACGTTTGAGTACGCGATAGGCCGGGTCGTATTGGCGCAACAGCAAGACCAGGGCTGCATGCCAGTCGTGCAGATGCAAGCGATCCACCGCAGAGATGGCACCGGTAACCACTGCATGGCAGGCCGCGGTACAGAACAACGCAAACTTGCTGGCGTCGGTGGCGAAGGGTTCGTGCGCATCGTGGCAATAGATGGCGCCGACGCCGCAAGCAGCAAACAGCGGATTTTCCAGCACGTAATGCTGCACACCCGGTTCATCATCACTCATATGGATGCGATAGAGTGACAGCGTTTCCAACACATTGCCGAAGCGGACCGTCAGTGTCAGCAGCATGCGCGAATCGGGCAACTGCGACAGCGACTGATAGCCCGGGGTCAGTACTGATACTTTGTGGCCGGCTCGCGCCAGCGCGCGTGGCACATCACGGATGACATCGCCGATGCCGCCGACCTTTGCCTGCGGCAGTGCGCCGTTCTCCGCTGCCACCATCAGGATATGCATCAACCACCGCCTACGCTCTGGCCCAGCATGGAGCGCGTCACCAGGGTTACACCGCCATCCGTCACGCGCAGGCCGCGCTGGCGATCAGCTTCGTGGTCAAAACCGATCACAGTGCCGGCCGGAATCTGGCAGCCGCGATCAATGATGCACTTGCGGATCCTGCAATGGCGGCCGACTTCTACCTCAGGCAGCAACACCGACTCTTCGATGGTCGAGTAACTGTGGGTGCGTACGTTGGAATACATCACGGTCTGCACAATCTTTGAACCGGAAATGATGCAGCCTCCCGACACCAGCGAATCCACTGCCGAGCCGCGGCGGTCGTCGTCGTTGAACACGAACTTCGCCGGCGGCAGCTGTTCCTGGAACGTCCAGATCGGCCAGCGTGGGTCGTAGAGGTTCAACGCCGGTGTTGGTGTGGTCAGCTCGATATTGGCGAGCCAGTAGGAATCAAGCGTGCCCACATCTTTCCAGTAGGCCTGCTTGGTCTTTTCCGGATCGGCGAAGCGATAGGCGAACACCTTGTTGTCCTTGATGATCGACGGAATGATGTTCTTGCCGAAATCGTGATCTGACTGCAGGTTGCCACTGTCCGTCTTCAACTGGTCGAACAGGAAATTGGTGCGGAAGATGTAATTGCCCATCGATGCCAGGCACTTGGTCGGGTCATTCGGCAGCGGTTTCGGATTCGCCGGCTTTTCTTCAAAACCGATAATGCGGTAACTCTCGTCGACCTGGATCACGCCGAATGCCCCGGCGGCTTCCTCGATCGGCACCACGAAACAGGACACCGTCATGTCGGCATGGCGTTCGGCATGCGCTGCCAGCATGTCACCGTAGTCCTGCCGGTATACGTGATCGCCCGACAGTATCAGGATGTTGGTGGGCTTTTCGCCACGGATGATATCGATATTCTGGTACACCGCATCGGCAGTGCCCTGATACCAGTTGTCGGAAAACCGCTGTGATGCCGGCAGGATTTCAATGCCCTCCCCCAGTTCCTTCTTGAAATGACCCCAGCCGCGAACCAGATGCTTTATCAAGGAGTGCGCCTTGTACTGGGTGACCACACCGACGCGGCGGATACCGGAGTTGATGCAGTTCGACAATGGAAAATCAATGATGCGGAATTTGCCACCAAAAAACAGCGCCGGCTTGGCGCGCCACTCGGTCAATTCGTAGAGGCGCGAACCACGGCCTCCCGCCAGGATCAAGGCATAAGTGTCTCGGGTCAGTCGGCTGACATAGCGGGCATTGCTGTCGGTCATTGCGTGGTCCTGTCTTTCAATGAGAGTTATGTGGAAGGGGACAAAGACTGGTCCGGTAGTTCCAGCCCCCAGATTTCTTCGGCATAGCTGCGTATGGTGCGATCGCTGGAAAAGAACCCGCTCGCCGCCGTATTGCGTATGCTCATGGTGGTCCAGCGCTCCTCATCGGCGTAAGCCAGCGCTGCCTGCTTCTGCGCTTCGACGAATGCACGGAAGTCGGCTGCCGTCAGCCAGTGGTCGTGCGGATTGCGGATGCTGCCGCACAGCGCGGCGAACATACCGGTATCGCCTTCACTGAACATGCCGCTTTCCAGCGCGTGCATCACCTCACCCAAATCCGGATCGGCACTGATTATGGCATTCGGCTGGTAGTGCGGACGCACCTGCTCTACCTCGGCTGCCGTCAGTCCGAACAGGAAGAAATTGTCGACCCCCACCTCATTGCGGATTTCGATGTTGGCACCGTCGAGCGTGCCGATTGTGACCGCGCCGTTCATCATGAATTTCATGTTGCCGGTGCCCGACGCTTCTTTGCCCGCCGTTGATATCTGCTCCGACAGATCGGCACCGGGGCTTATTACTTCCATCGCGCTTACCTGGTAGTTGGGAATGAATGCCACCCGCAGCCAGTCTTTGGCGCGCTTGTCGGCATTGACCACGGCCGCGACGCTGTTGACCAGCTTGATAATCAATTTGGCCATGAAATAGCCGGGCGCTGCCTTGCCGCCGATCAATACACAGCGCGGCGCCATGCCGGTGGTGTCGCCCTTGCGGACACGCAGGTAAAGATGGATTACGTGCAGCACGTTCAACAGCTGGCGTTTGTATTCGTGGATACGCTTCACCTGCACGTCGAACATCATGTCCGGATCGAATACGACACCGGCACGTTGAAATACCAGTGCCGTCAGCGCCTCCTTGTTCTCGAATTTGATGCGGCGCCATTGCTTGCGGAAGTCCTTGTCGTCGACAAAATCATTCAGCTTGCTGAGCTCATCCAGATCGGTCACCCAACTGTCGCCTATAGTCTTGTTGAGCAAGTCACGCAGGCCCCTGTTGCAGAACGCCAGCCAGCGACGCGGGGTGACACCATTGGTCTTGTTGTTGAACTTTTGTGGCCACAGTTCAAAGAAGGTCTTGAACAGTCCCTCCTTCAACAGCTCGGTGTGCAGCGCGGCAACGCCGTTAACCGAGTGACTGCCGACAATCGCCAGATAAGCCATGCGGATCTGTGGTTCCGGGCCTTCCTCAATTATCGACAGTTCGGCCAGTTTGCCGACATCTCCCGGCCACTTGGCCGCGACTTCCTGCAGGAAGCGGTGGTTTATCTCGTAGATGATTTCGAGCAACCGCGGCAGCAGGTGGCGGAACATCGCCACCGGCCATTTCTCAAGTGCTTCCGGCAACAGGGTATGGTTGGTGTAGGCCATGCAGGCGCTGGTGATTTTCCACGCCTCGCTCCAAGACAGCATGTGTTCGTCGAGGGCGATGCGCATCATCTCCGCTACTGCCACTGCCGGATGGGTGTCGTTGAGCTGGAAGCAGTTCTTGTCGGCAAAATTCTCCAGCGAGGTGGTGTCATAGACACGCAACCAGCGGGCGATGACGTCCTGCAAACTGGCCGAACACAGGAAGTACTGCTGGCGCAGTCGCAAGACCTTGCCGTTCATCGAAGCATCGTTCGGGTACAGCACCATCGAAATCTGGGCGGCACTGTTTTGCTGCTGAACGGCTTCCTGATAATCACCGGAGTTGAAATCGGCCAGGCTGAGTTTGTCGATGGTGTCGCCCTTCCACAGACGCAGTGTGTTGACAGTACCGTTCTGGTAACCGGGGATCG
Organism: uncultured Gammaproteobacteria bacterium; assembly: GCA_903887045.1. Lineage (GTDB taxonomy): Bacteria > Pseudomonadota > Gammaproteobacteria > Pseudomonadales > Pseudohongiellaceae > CAILUG01. The sequence goes on from CAISOD010000086.1 coordinate 38,334, forward strand.
GCACGTCGTGTGCCACTGCCACTACATCGGCATTGCTGACCCAACGTACGCGGTGGCGACCTTGATCATCGATCCATATTTCAGTATAGCCGCCGAACTTCACAGTGCGGTTGTTTTCCGGCGACACAATCTCCCACGGCGAGCCGGCTTCGAGCCAATGGTCGGGCACTTCGATCTGGAAACCATCCTTGATCTTCTGATGGAAGATGCCGTAGTCGTAGCGAATACCATAGCCGGTTACCGGATACCCCAGCGTGGCGCAGGAGTCGAGAAAGCAGGCGGCCAGACGACCAAGACCACCGTTGCCCAGGCCGGCGTCGGGTTCCTGATCCATCACCTCTTCCAGCACGCAGCCGAAGCTGCGCAAGGTCAATTCCAGTTGATGCCCCAGATCCAGGTTCAAGGCGGCGTTGCTGAGTGCGCGGCCCATGAGGTATTCAAGCGAGAGATACGCCACCCGCTTCTTCTTGCTGGTGCGGTAGTGGTCGCGGGTGTTGCGCCAGCGTTCAACCAGGCGATCGCGCACTGCCAATGCGGCCGCCTGGTACAGGTAACGTTCCGGCTTGTCGCTTTGCCCGCGCCCCAATGTAAGGTGGTAGTGTCGCAGCAGGTCTTTTTTGACCGCACGCGCATCCATGCCAAGCCAGGGGTAGTCGTCGTCAAAATTCTTTTCGATATTGCATTTCATTCGGGTACTCCACTTCAAATCAGGGTTACATCGTACCAATGGTATTTGCCTAGCATTTACCGTGCCGCCTGCAACAACAAGGTGCAGCGCGCCGGCATCTGCAACGTGAGGCTGAGCTCCCTGGCCTCGGGTGGCTGGCCGTCCGCCTGCAGGGTATCGAGCAGCACCCGCCAA
>CAISOD010000087.1 GCA_903887045.1 uncultured Gammaproteobacteria bacterium
GCTGGTCCCCGACCACATTGTCATTCCCGCTGCCGCACTCACTGTCGGCGAGCACAAAGTGCGCATTGAGTTCACCAGTACCGATGCTGCCCTCAACCGGCAGCCGGAGTTTCTGTACGCGCTGTTTGTGCCTGATCGCGCGTCGACCGCCTTCCCGGTGTTTGAGCAGCCCAATATCAAGGCGGTTTTCAGCCTGAGTCTGGGCATTCCTGCAGCGTGGCAGGCCGTGTCCAATGGTGAACTGCTGCAGCGCGACAGCACGGATTCACAACAGCATGTGTTGCAGTTTGCCGAGACGCTGCCGATCAGCACCTACCTGTTCACCTTTGCCGCCGGCGAACTGCAGATGGAAACCGCGCTGCGCGATGGTCGCGAATTCACCATGTACCACCGCGAAACCGATCAGGAGAAGCTGGCGCGCAATCGCGATGCCATCTTCGACCTGCATGCGACTGCACTGCAGTGGCTGGAAGACTACACCGGCATTGCCTATCCATTCGGCAAGTTTGCCTTCTTTGCCATCCCGGCTTTCCAGTTTGGCGGCATGGAACATCCGGGTTCGGTCTGGTACCGGGCAGAAACCCTGTTCCTCGACCCAACCGCATCGCGTACCCAGGAGTTGAGTCGCGCCAGTCTGATTGCCCACGAAACCTCGCATATGTGGTTTGGCGATCTGGTCACCATGGACTGGTTCAATGATGTCTGGATGAAAGAAGTGTTCGCCAATTTCATGGCGGCGAAGATTGCCGGCCCGGCGTTTCCCGATCTGAATCTCGACCTGCGCTTCTTCCAGGCGCACCACCCCACCGCGTATGCCGTTGATCGCACGGCAGGCAGCAATCCCATTCGCCAGCAGCTGGATAACCTCAGCGATGCCGGATCGCTCTACGGCGCCATCATTTACCAGAAAGCACCAGTGGTGGTGCAGCAACTGGAAGAATTGCTGGGCGAGCAGTTGTTGCGCGATGGTTTGCGGCGTTACCTCGACGAGCATCGCTTTGCCAATGCCAGCTGGTCCGATCTGATCGGTATCCTCGATCCATTGACGGACGAAGACCTCGCCCAATGGAGTGAGGTGTGGGTCACCGCCGAAGGGCGGCCGCATATCAGCGCGCAATGGAGTGACGGTGGCATTACCGTACGCCAGTCTGATGCCGACAGCGAACGCGGACTGCTGTGGAATCAGCCGCTGGTGCTCGGTGTGCAAACTGCCGAAGGCGTCAGCGAGTACCGGGTGCAGTTGCGCGCAGCCGAAACCTTTATTCCGCTTGCAGCCACCTCTGCCCCGGCGTTCATCTTCGGCGGCGCTGATGGCATCGGCTACGGACGCTTTCATTTGGATGCGCAGAGCCGCAGTGCACTGCTGGCAGCAGTGCATGAGCTGCCGAACCCTGTGCATCGCGCAGTTGTCTGGCAAACACTGTGGGAAGAAATGCTGGATGCCAACCTCACTGCCGACCAGTTCATGGCGGCAGTCTTGATCGGCCTGCAGCGCGAAACCGACGAGCTGCTCGCCCAGCAATTGCTCGGGCTGTTGCGGCAGACCTGGTGGCAGTTCATGGACGCCGACAAGCGCAGCGAGTTCAGCGGCCAAACAGAGCAGGTGTTGTGGGATGCGTTGGCGCGTGCCGCTACCCCGGGCCGCAAAGGCGCATGGTTCGATACGCTCGTCAGCGTGACGCTGACAGAGGCTGGAACCGAAACCCTGCGCCGCATCTGGCGTGGCGACGAGACTGTGGCGGGATTGCCTTTGCAGGAACAACAATTCATTGAGCTGGCCGAGGCGCTGGCACTGCGCGATGCTGCCAACGCCACTGCCATTCTGGATGCGCAGCAGCTGCGCATCAGCAATCCCGATCGATTGGCCCGGCTGCGCTTCATTGGTTCCGCGCTTGGCAGCGACCCGCAGGCCCATGCCGCCTTACTGGCCAGCTTCAGCGATGTTGCCGTGCGTCGGCAGGAATCGTGGGTGCTGGATGCGATGGCCGCGATCCATCACCCAATCCGCAATGAAGCGAATCTGGCCTTGTTGCGATCCAGTCTGGATCTGACCGCAGAAATCCAGCGCACCGGCGACATCTTCTTTCCCCTGAACTGGCTCAATGCCTCGCTCTCGGGCTATCAGTCACCGGCCGCTGCACAAATCCTGCAGGACTATCTCGCGGCCAATCCCGCCTTGCCGCCACGCCTGCGTGGCAAGGTGCTGCAAGCGGCTGATGACTTGCAGCGCGCTGCCGGGTTTCAGCAGCTGCAGTAATCGAGTGCTGCCGCTATGGCGAATGAATATGGCTCTTGGTCAAAATCACATTAACGTGCTGGGTCTGGCCGGAAATACCTCCAGCCAGGAAAGGAAATTATCGGAGCTGTCATGAAATTCTGGTTTTCTGTTGGTGTAGCGGTGGCTTTTGGCATTGGCGGTTTTGCAGTGGGGCCGTCTGCGCTTGCTGCCGAGGCTACTGCTGCCGAGGCAACGGTCCGCTTCGCCACCTTCAACGCATCGCTCAATCGCAACGCTCTCGGCAACCTGTTGGAAGATCTCACTGCCGGCGCCGCCAACAGCGCCGCGGTTGACTACCGCAAGCGCTATGCAGGCAGCAGCGACATTGCTGGCTTGAGCGAACAGCAGCGTCGGGTGCTGCAGATCCATAACGTCGCCGAAATCATCCAGCGCATTGATCCTGCCGTGCTGCTGGTTAACGAATTCGACTTCGACGACAACGGAGTTGCCGGCTCCAGCAGCGTTGCCAAGCCCTACACCTATTCCAGCAAGGCAGCCCAGCTGTTGCAGGACAACTTCCTCGACGTTGCCCACGGTGGTGGCACCACAGGCCGCAGCGAAACCGCACCAGTGCACTATCCCTATCGGTACACGCCGCCAACCAATACCGGCATCGGCTCCGGTCTGGACTTCGACAACAACGGCAGCATTGGCGGCACGGGTGACGCTTTCGGCTTCGGCGTCTTCCCTGGCCAGTACGGTTTCACCATTTATTCGAAATACCCAATCAAGTCGGTACGCAGTTTCCAGAATTTCCTGTGGAAGGACATGCCCGGCAACCTGCTGACGAATGACCCCACCACAACTGCAGCCGGCAATCTCGCCAACTTCTTTTCAGCCGACGAGATCAACGCCCTGCGGCTGCCATCCAAGAATCATGTCGATGTGCTGATCGACATCAACGGCACCGAAGTGCACTTTCTCGCCGCGCATCCCACCCCGCCGATAGCCACTGGTCCGGAAGCGCGCAATGCCAAACACAACCACGACGAAATCCGCTTCTGGTCCGACTACATCAGCGGTGGCGCCACTGCTGCCTACATCTACGATGACCAGGGCGGCCGCGGCGGCCTCGACCCCGGCGCAATCTTTGTGATTGCCGGTGATTACAACGCCGATCCCAACGATGGCGATTCGTACGAGTTTTCCATCCGCCCGCTGCTGGCGAATCCGGCAGTGAACACACTCACCACGCCGGCCAGTGAAGGTGGCATCGGCGCCGCCACCGATCCCGACAACAATGGCGCAGCCAACGCCAAACACGTTGGTGATCCGAGATACGACACCGCCGACTTCAGTGACGCCGGCCCCGGCAATCTGCGAGTGGACTACGTGTTGCCTTCCGCTAATGTGAACATCAAGGACAGCGGCGTATTTTGGCCCGCAGCCGCTGCGCCCGAGCGTCCGCTCGTTGGCGAGTTCAACCAACCCGATTTGTTCTCGGGCTTGCCAAGCTCTGATCACAAGGCGGTGTATGTGGATGTTGTCATCCCATAGGCTGCGGAGGCGAAGCGAAAACGGGGACAGGATCCATTAATCCCTGACCGACAGCACCAACACCGGGAACCCATTGCTGAAGAAGGTTACAACCTGAACATCTCGCGCTACTTCAGCACGGCGACTGCGGCGGAGGAGATTGATTTGCGGGCGGTCAACGCTGAGTTGGACAAGCTGGAGAAGGACATCAACGCAGCGCGGGACAAGCAAAATGAGTTTCTCAAAGAGCTGGGCTTGCCGCCGTTGCCGTCAACTGAAAAGCAGCGGCAGACCGTACTAATCAGAGATAACTGACAGGTATCGCATCCACATCGGCGCTGAGCGGCAGCAGTGCCGAAGCCAGACACACCACCCCGCCATGCCCGATGGGCAGATCAAGTCCGGCGAGCATGCTGAAACTGCGGAAATCCGCGGCGTGCAATGTGGCAGTCCTTTTAATCTCAATGGGGTAGAGCGTGCCGTCTGCTTCGATCAGCAGATCCACTTCTCGTTTGTCCTTGTCTCGATAGAAATACACCCGTGGTGTGCGGCCCTGGTGAAGCCAGGACTTGATGATCTCGGTCACTACCCAGGTTTCCAGTATGGCGCCCGCCATCGCGCCGCGCTCCAGTACTGTGGGGTTCGACCACCCACCCAGCCAGGCGCAGAGGCCAGTGTCCATGAAATACAGCTTGGGGGTTTTCACCAGGCGCTTTGTGCGGTTGTTGAAGTACGGCGGCAGCAGATACACGATGCCCGACGCGTGCAGCACGTTGAGCCAGGTCTTGACGGTGACCTCGCTGACACCGACATCACGCGCCATGTCGGCATAGTTCACCAGTTGCCCCGTACGCACGGCAGCAACCTGCATGAATTTGTGGAAGGCGGCGGTCTGGTTGATATTCAGGTATTCGCGCACATCACGCTGGATGTAGGTGGTGACATACGAAGCATAAAAGCGCTCCCAGAAACTGGCATTGGTACTTGTCACTACAGCGGGGTAGGCGCCACGCCAAATCTTCTGGTACACCTGTGGCAGCGTCAGTAGCTCCGCATGTTTCCGGCGCGCCTTGAGCACTTTCAACTCCGGCAGGAATGGCACCTGATCGGCACGTCCCTGTTCTTCGGCAAGCGTAATACCCTGCAACTGCAAGACCGCCACCCGGCCCGCCAGCGACTCACCTACATTCTTCATCATGTCAAACTGCTGGGAACCCGTGAGCCAGAAGCGGCCGTTCTGCCGTGACTTGTCGACCACCATTTTGATGTAAGGAAACAGCTCGGGTGCGTACTGCACCTCATCGATCAGCACCGGCAGTTGCAGCCGGTCGAGAAAGCCCGCGGGGTCCTGCTGCGCCGCCAGGCGCATACCGAGGTCGTCCAGCGTGACATAGGAGCGTCCGCGCTTCTGCGCCTCCTGCAACAGCGTGGTTTTTCCAACCTGGCGCGGCCCGGTAAGCAGCAATACCTTGAAGCTGGCACTGGTTTCGAGAACGGCTTTGCGCAGGGTACGTTTGATCGAGTCGGACATATCGGCCAATCCAAAGTCAGGCTTTATATTAGCCGATCCTTTGGATTGGTTGCCAGTGCAAGAACGCGGCCAGCATTCAACATCAGCCCGCCGATACCATCGCCTCCGGCCTTACCCACTGCTTGAACTGTTCCTCCGTCAGCAAGCCCAGCGCCAACCCGGCTGCCAGCAAGGTAGTGCCTTCTTTGTGCGCCTTCTTGGCAATGCTGGCGGCATTGTCGTAGCCGATATGTGGATTCAGCGCAGTGACCAGCATCAGGCTCTGGTTCAGCAAGTGGGCAAGGCGTTCTTCGTTGGCGGTAATGCCCTCTATGCAGTGAGCGGTAAAACTGCGGCTGGCATCGCTTCGCACTGCGTGGGATTGGTTTTGCCGGGCATGATGGAACTGCCGGGCTCACTTTCCGGCAGGCTGAGTTCACCGAAGCCACAACGCGGCCCACTGCCGAGAAGACGTCCATCATTGGCAATCTTCATCAACGAGACCGCCACTGTTTTCAGGGCGCCAGAGGTTTCAACGATGCTGTCGTGTGCTGACAATGGAGCAGCAGCGCCTGCATGGCGGGTGCGCTTTTCTCTTCCCGTATGCAGCGCCAGAGGATTTCGGCTTCCGGGTGGCTATACCGCAGATAGTTCACCCATTGTTTGACCCGTCCCACGCAGTCGCGTGGTGGCAACACTGCACACATCTCCTGCCAGAAATTATTGAGCAAGGGGGTAATGGTGGACCATGGCATGGCAAGCGCTTCATTGGCGCGTATCTGCCTGGCCAGCGTAGGCAGCTTGACGGCTCCACGCCCGAGCATCACATCCACCGTGCCGGCTACTGCGACACAGCGGTGGTAGTCCTCAACGGAACAGATATCGCCGTTGGCAATCAGCGGGATTTTTATGTGGTCGCGGATGCGACCCAGTTCATGCCAATGGGCTGGCGGCGCATAGCCCTGCAAGCGGGTGCGCGCATGCACGGTAAGTTCGTTGGCACCGGCGGCTTCGATAGCAGCGGCGTTATCGAGCATCAATGCGGTGTCATCAAATCCCAGCCGCATCTTGGCGGATACCACTACCGACTGCGGCAAGGCGGCGCGCACTGCGCTGACAATCCGATACAGCGTATCTGGCTCCTTCAGCAATACCGCCCCGCCCATGCTGCGGTTCACCGTCTTGCTGGGGCAGCCGAAATTGATATCGATGCCGTGCGAGCCGAGTGCGACCGCGCGCTGAGCGCTGGCTGCCATCGCCTCCAGATGATTGCCGAGCAACTGCACCCGCACCGGCGTGCCGGATTCAGTGCGGCCACCGTGCAGCAGTTCAGGGCAGATGCTTTGGAACACGCGATCGGGACAGGGGTGATCAACTACCCGCACGAATTCGGACACGACCCAGTCGAAACCGCCTTGCGCTGTCAGCAACCGGCGCAAGTGCACATCGGCAAGGCCCTCCATCGGAGCCAGCACGATGCGCATCGGCGCTTGTGGCGAGGGCGTCACCGCAGCACGAAATCAATGGCTGCACACACTGCCACCACCTGGGCGGCGTTGCAGATGGCAGGAGTCGTGCGCGGACTGTCGGGATATACCTCGGTAGTGGTGGTGTAACGCGCTGCGGTCATGCCGGCGCACAGCCCGCGCGACTTGCAGGACAGCAGCACCACGCCCGGCGCGGCGGTGCTTACGCCGATGATTCGGCCATTGGAGTCGGCCGGTGCAATGTGGGTGACGGCGGCCACTGCGTCGATGATCGTGCGCTGGAATTCCAACTGTGGATTGGTGGTTTCACCTACCAGATAGAAGCCGTCGGGAATGGTTTCAGTCTCGAAGGCTTTGCCGTCACGCGCTGACAGCGCAGGACGGAATTCGCTTTCGTCACTGTCAGTGGTTTCGTGCAGGTCGATGTGCAGCACGAAGGTGTCCTGCGTCATCGCTGCCACCAGCTGCATCAACGCCGCGGCTTCCTGTGCCGGGCTTGGCTGCAGAAACGAACGGTTGGGATCCACCGTCTCGGCATTCCAGCGATTGATGCGCTCGTAGGCCCAGGGGCTGACACAGGGCACTATCAGCAAGTTCACCCGGCCGGCGTATTGCTCGGCGCGCTGTTGCAGGAAAGCCAGCGCACCATGCACGCCACTGGTCTCGTAACCATGGACTCCGCCGGTCACCAGCACTGTCGGCAACTGGTGATTCCACTGCAGCGACTTCAGTGCCAATTGTTGATAGTGGTCGTTGCCATAGCGCAGCTCGCCATAAGGCACTACTGCAAAGCGCGTTGCCAGGCTGTCGATCACACTGACGACATCATCGGCATAACTGCGCAGCTTCGTTTGCCGCGCCAGCCATAGCGCTCGCTCGTGATCGCCCCAGGCAATGCCGGGAGTGCCGATGGCGTAAAAGCTATTGGTCTGCATGGGTGTTGCTCTTCATTGGGTGGGCATGCAGCTTTATACGAAAGCGCCAACCACCAGGCAATGCATCAATGCGCATCGCAGCAGTGAATTCCGGGGCTTTGGTCTTGATATCAGACATCCAGACTCCGATGGGATCAGTACGAGTTGGAAGTGGATGCTGGCATTAAAGCATCAACGGCAACATTGCAGGCTTCAGGCAGTGTAATCACCGCGCGGCTTGATGTAGCACAAGTAAGCAGCCGAAGTTTCCCGCCTTTAAGCGCCGTACCGAACATAGAAACGTTTGTGCGCCGATATACTTTGCTCCCATGCCACACAGAACAGAAATTGTAATCAGGGGGCTTTATGGAAATTCGTTCAATAACTGAAATTTGCCAGAACCACTTACTCGCATCGTTGTCCTCGCCGGCAATGCAGCGCCTGCAATCGGCCTTGGTGCCATGTTGTTTGTCAGCCGGCAAAGTGTTGGCTGAATCCGGCAAACCGGTACACAACATCTATTTTCCGCTTGATGCCGTAGTGTCGCTGTCTTATGTAACTGCTGCGGGCAGTTCGGCAGAAATCTCGCTGGTCGGCAATGAAGGAGTGGTTGGCATTGGCCAGTTCCTTGGCGGCGATAGCAGCCATACCACTAGTGTTGTCGAAATCGGCGGTAATGCCCTGCGTATTTCCTCGCATGCTGCCAACGTTGAATTCGCGCGCCGCACGGAATTCATGGTTGTCATCCTGCGTTACATCCAGGTACTGATGACGCAGATGGCCCAGACCGCTGCCTGCAACCGCCACCATCGTGTGCAACAGCAGCTGTGTCGTTTGTTGCTGCTGTCGCTTGATCGGCTCCCGTCCAACGACTTGCGCCTGACGCAGGAGACGATCGCCAACATGCTCGGCGTGCGGCGCGAAGGTGTCACCGAAGCAGCAGGCAAGCTGCAGAATCTGGGTGTGATCGAATACTCGCGAGGCCACATCCGCGTACTGAACCGGCAGCGCCTGGAGCACTTGAGTTGCGAGTGTTATCAGGTGGTAAAACGTGAAACTGATCGGCTGCTTCCGTTGAATTGCGGCTACCTTCCACAGGCGGACCGAAGCTCCCGCCGGCAGTCGGGCCTCCTTCAGATGGCATGAGCAGTCAAGCAGGATAGTGCTGCTGGCTTGTTGGCATTGATATTGCTATCCACTGATCATGCAGTAATGAATTGCAGGAAATTGACGGGTTGCGGCTTGCTTGGAGGAACCCTGTCGGTGCGATGTCGTTTCAAGTGGTGCTGTTGTGGTGCACCAGTGGCGAATCGGAATTAGCGAATCGAAAGTAGCGAATCGAAAGCAAAGTATCTGAAGTAACCAGTCACATAGCGCCAAGGACGTCCCATTCCCCTCCCTTGCGCTTTTTTTGGCCCCGCAACACTCACGCAGAGTTGCGGGGCTTTTTTTTGCGGAACCCGCACCAAATCTTTACATCTTTTTCAAAAAAGAGAGTCCGCGAGAAAACCTGCGGCGCGTCACACCATCGGTACTGCGGCCACTTTCTCGCGGCGGCTCAACAGCTCAATCGTTTGTTGATGAATTGCTTCAAGCAGTGCGTGCTCATCGACCTGGCAGAGTTTGCCGTTTTGCACCACGGCTGAGCCACCCACCCACACATCGCGTACATCGCTGGCACGGGCGGCAAACACCAGATTCCACAGCACCGGATCGTGTCCTTGTGATTCGACGATGGGCAACAAGTGTGGTTGCCACAGATCTACCGTAATCACATCCGCCAGTTTGCCCACTTCAAGCGAGCCCAGGGTGTGGCCGACACCCAGCAGACGGGCACCCTCAATGGTGGCCATGCGCAGCGCGGTGGGTGCATCCAGCGCAGCAGCATCGAGCAGGGTTACTTTGCGCAGCAACGACGCTGCTTTCATGCATTCCCACATGCTGAGCGTGTTGTTGGAGATGCCGCCATCGGAACCGAGACCTACCGTGATACCGGCGGCACGGAATTTTTCGAGTGGTGCCGGTCCTGAAGCCAGTTTCATGTTGCTGAGCGGGCAGTGTGCAATGGCAGTGCCGGTCATTGCTGCGACCGCAATCTCTTCGTCATCCAGCCACACGCAGTGAGCCAGCACTGTGCCGGGTTTGAGAATGCCGTAGTCATTGAATTTCAGCACCGGCTTGTTGCCGAACAACTTCACCACCGTGGCGACTTCCTCCTGCTGTTCGCTGGTATGGGTATGAATGTTGACGCCGTAACGATCGGACAGATCGCGCACCGCGCGGAACATGGATTCTGAACAGTAGGTGATGTGTTCCAGCCCGAGCCACGGCTGCACCCTGTCGCGCGGGTAGCGCCGGCAGTGTTCGATCAAGGCTTCGCTGCTCTCCAGCGTTTCGAAAAAATTCTTGGTGGGATGGTCAGCCGCATAGGGCACCAGATGCACACGCATGCCGAGCTGCATTGCCGCTTCGGCGCCCTTGTGCAGGAAACGGTACATGTCC
>CAISOD010000088.1 GCA_903887045.1 uncultured Gammaproteobacteria bacterium
GTTCGGCTTCAACCTCAGCTACAACCCCAATCACCGCTGGTATTACGTGGAACAGATGCGCCCCGACGAGAAGTTCGCCTTCAAGCTGTACGACTCCGATGCCACTCGTCCCCAGTGGACCGGCCACACAGCCTTTACTCATCCCGCGACCACCGACACCGCGCCACCGCGCCAGAGCATGGAGATTCGCACCATCTCGTTCATCGACCATTAACAACCAAAGGGGTCGGATAACAATAACAACAGAGGGAGAGCTCAATGCAAAACGAAAATAAGTTGTTCAGTTACGAAAACCGCTTGCTGCTGCTGTTGGGTTTTACCTTCGGCATCGTGTTCTTCGAGCGCAACGCGGTGGGCAATCTGGCGCCGTTCATCATTGAAGACCTGCAGCTGAACCAGGCGCAGCTCGGCATGCTCGGCTCGGGATTGTCGCTGGCCTGGGCCATCTCGGCCTATGTGATTGGTGCGTGGTCGGATCGCAGCGGTGTGCGCAAACCGTTCCTGATTATCTCCACCATCATTTTTTTCCCTGTGCTCGGCGCTGTCCGGGTTTGCCGGCACCTTCATGATGCTGCTGTTGGCGCGTGTGGTGATGGGTGCAGCGGAAGGGCCGTTCCTGCCAATCTGCTTCTCGATCATGAATACCGAGTCGTCGCCGAAGCGGCGCGGAGTCAACGCCGGGCTGATGCAGAATTTCTTCGCGTCACTGCTTGGCACTACGGTGGCTCCGCTGGTGTTGCCGTGGCTGGCCACTGAATACGGCTGGCGTACTGCGTTCTACCTGAGCGCGATTCCAGGCCTGATCTGTGCCGCGTTATTATGGAAGATCGTGCGTGAGCCGGCATCGGTTGCTGCCGTTGCGGAAGCACCTGCGGCGGTAAAGCCCGGCCTCTTGTCCATGCTGAAACAGCGCAACATTCTCGTGTGCTGCGGCATTTCGATATTCATGATCTCCTGGTACCTGGTCGGCATCATCTTTCTGCCGGTGTATTTCACTGTCATGCGCGGCATGACGCCGGAAGTAGCGGGGCAGGTGGTGGCACCGATGGGCATAGCCACCATGATCTGTGGCTTCGTCGTGCCGGCAATTTCCGATCGTATCGGCCGCAAGCCGGCAATGGTCATCTTCACCTTCATCGGACTCATCACGCCGATCTCGGCGCTGCATTTCGCCGGGCCATTGTGGGCTTTGAGCCTGTTGCTGTTGATAGGCTGGACTGCGTCCGGTTCCTTCGCTGTATTCATGGGAGTGATTCCGTCAGAAACAGTGCCGAAGGCAATGGCAGCGTCGTCGATGGGATTGGTAGTGGGGGCTGGCGAGATTGTGGGTGGCGTATTGTCGCCCACCATTTCCGGCTGGATCGCCGATCAAACCTCGCTGATCGCCCACATGATGGTGATGATGGTGTGCGCATTCATCGGCGGCATACTCAGCCTGTTCCTTACTGAAACCGCGCCAGGCAAATAAGCGAAGATAATCAATCAACGGGAGAACGATATGACAACACCA
>CAISOD010000089.1 GCA_903887045.1 uncultured Gammaproteobacteria bacterium
CAGCGCCGGGCTTGCTGAGATCGGGAGTGGAGTAGCCTTTGGCGAACACGCTCTGCATGGCCTGCCAGAGGTTGCGGGATTCCGCCACCATGCCGAAACTGAATTCCAGCATCATCGCCACCGAGCCGATCATCGAATACGGGTTGGCGATGTTCTTGCCGGCGATATCGGGTGCGCTGCCGTGTGAAGGTTCGTAGTAGGCCTTGTCGGGACCGATACAGGCGGAGGGCATGAGGCCGAGCGAGCCGAGTATGCCGCCGCCCTGGTCGGACAGGATGTCGCCGAACATGTTTTCCATCACCATCACATCGAACATGGTGGGTTTCAGGCACAGGTAGGTGGCCGCTGCATCCACCAGGATGTGCTCTACTTTTACATCCGGGTAGTTCTTCTTCTCTTCTTCCACGATCTCGTTCCACAACACGCTGGACTTCAGCACGTTGGACTTGTGGATGTTGTGCAGCACTTTCTTGCGCTTCTGCGCGGTCTCGAACGCTACTTTCAGAATGGCACGGATCTGGTCTTCGTCGTATTCGAGCACCTCGGCCACATAGCGTTTGCCCTGGGCGTTGATGCCGGTTTCCTTCTTGCCGAAGTAGAGGCCGCCTACCAGTTCGCGGATCATCATGATGTCGATGCCCTCACCAATCACCTCAGCCTTCAATGGTGAAAAGTGGGCGAGACCTTTCGGCAGGTATACCGGCCGGAAGTTGGCGTAGGTGTTGTAGCGGCGGCGCAGCGGCAACAGCGCGCCGCGCTCGGGTTGCTGGTCGACCGGAATTTTCTTCGACTCTTCGTGGCTGAGGCCGATCGGGCCTTTGAGAATGGCATCGGCGGCATCGCACACGGCTTTGGTCTGGTCGGGGAACGACGCGCCGTGCGAGAACCAGGCGCTGGCTCCAAACGGCGTGTGGGTCAGTTCGAAATTGACGTTGTTGCGCTCGGCAACGAGTTTCATCACCTTGACAGCTTCAACCATCAGCTCGGGGCCAATGCCATCGCCATCAAGCAGGGCAATCTTGTAAGTCTTCATAACAACACCGGTAGCAAAAGTGTGGGGAGGTCGGGAAAAAGGCCGCGAACTTTACCACCGGCGCCAGTCACGCTCCAACAGCAGACAGTCGTCGGTTTGCACAGTTCGTCCGTAATGATGGTTTTAGGGATAACCGCCTGTGAAAACCCCCGGTAGTCGTACTAGAATGGCGACCCGAATTTGTATGCCACACCCGTATCAGTGGCCGGTCCCGATTGCATGGACCTGCTCCGGACGTGGCCCCCGGTTTCTGTTCAAGCAGCCTCTGGAGTAGATAACACTATGGAGTCCCCCAAGACCCCCAATACCGCCCTGTTAACCTGGGTAAAGCAAATCGCCGAACTGACCCAAGCCGCTTCCATTTATTGGTGCGATGGCACCCAGGCCGAATATGACCGCCTGTGCCAGGAACTGGTTGAAAGTGGCACTTTTCTCAAGTTGAACGAAAAACTCCGCCCTGGCAGTTTCCTCGCCCGTTCCGATGCGCGTGACGTTGCCCGCGTCGAAGACCGCACTTTCATCTGCTCGCTCAGCAAAGAAGACGCCGGCCCGACCAACAACTGGGACGACCCTGCCGTCATGCGCACCCGCCTCGATGGCCTGTTCAAAGGCTGCATGGCTGGCCGCACCATGTATGTGATTCCGTTCAGCATGGGCCCGCTCGGTTCCGACATCGCCCAGATCGGCGTGCAGTGCACTGATTCGCCTTATGTTGTGGTCTCGATGAAGATCATGGCGCGCATCGGCAGCAAAGTGCTCGACGTGCTTGGCAACAAGCCCTTCATCAAGTGCCTTCACTCAGTGGGCTACCCGCTGACCCACGGCAAGAAAGATGTTGCCTGGCCCTGCAACCCGGAAAACCGCTACATCGTGCACTTCCCGGAAGCGCGCGAAATCATTTCCTTCGGCTCGGGCTACGGCGGCAACGCACTGCTCGGCAAGAAGTGCGTGGCGCTGCGTATTGCCTCCGTGATGGCGCGCGACGAAGGCTGGATGGCCGAACACATGATGATCGTTGGTGTGGAAGACCCGCAGGGCGAAAAGCACTACGTCGCCGGTGCGTTCCCGAGCGCCTGCGGCAAGACCAACCTCGCCATGCTGATTCCGCCTGCCGGTTTCGATGGCTGGAAAGTGTGGACTGTCGGTGACGACATCGCCTGGATCAAACCCGGTGCCGACGGCCGTTTGTACGCCATCAATCCTGAAGCCGGTTTCTTCGGCGTAGCACCGGGCACCGGCATGGATTCCAACCCGGCTGCCATGATGACGATGACGAAGAACACCATCTTCACCAACGTCGCGCTGACTGATGATGGCGATGTATGGTGGGAAGGCATGAGCAAAGAAAAACCCGCGCACCTGATCGACTGGAAAGGCAACGACTGGACTCCGGAAAGCAAAACGCCGGCTGCGCATCCGAACGCCCGCTTCACCGCACCCGCCAGCCAGTGCCCGAGCATTGACCCTGATTGGGAAAATCCACAGGGCGTGCCTATCAGCGCCTTTCTGTTCGGCGGTCGTTTGAGCACTACTTTTCCGCTGGTTTACCAGAGCAAGAACTGGGCGCACGGCGTTTACATGGGTGCCACGCTTGGTTCCGAAGCCACTGCTGCTGCCGACAATCAGGCCGCAATCCGTCGTGACCCGATGGCGATGCTGCCGTTCTGCGGCTACAACATGGCCGACTACTGGGCGCATTGGCTCAACATGGAAAAACACGTTACCCAGTTGCCGAAGATCTTCCGCGTCAATTGGTTCCGCAAAACTTCCGACGGCAAGTGGCTGTGGCCCGGCTTCGGCCAGAACATGCGCGTGCTGCAGTGGGTTATCAATCGCGTAAAAGGCACGGTTGATGGCCAGCAGACCATCTTCGGCACTGTGCCGAACTTCGACGACATCACGTGGAACGGTCTGGCCTACGACAAAGCCAATTTCGAACAGCTGATGGGCGTTGATATCGCCAACAGCCGCCGCGAATTCGAAGACCAGATCAAACTGTTCAATGAATTCGGCGCCAAGCTGCCGGCCGAGCTGGAGAAACAGCGTCAGGCTATGCTGGCTGAAGTCAAAGGTTAGGAGCGTGGTTTTGCAGTGAACGAAGCCAGGTGCCTCGCGGCATCTGGCTTTACTGTTTCAGGGTGAAGCCAAAACCGTGAAGCCGAAGTCGTCGATCATGATGTGACCGTCGATCGACACCGCCTGATAAGTAACGAGATAAACCGCAGGATCAAGTGCAGGCAGTTGCAAGTCGATTACCTCGCCGAACGCAGTCGACTGGCCTATGCTGTTGCGCGGCAGCCGCACCTCGATACGCTCACCCTGACGTTCGCCCTCGGTGATCTCCAGGCGGATATTGGTAAGGGTCACCTGCGCCATGAACTGGAAGTGAATCTGCGTCGGTGCGCGCTCCAGCACCTGATCGTGGTCCGGTACTGTCACAGCCAAGCCGACATGGGCCTGCGTCGCCGGGCCTGACAGGCAGCACACAACGAATAACAGCAGGGCAGGGACTCGATTCATGCCCGCCAAGATACCGCAACGGAATACTCCGATGAACAGTAAAGGCAAAGTCAGCAAACCAGCAGCAGGCACCGACAGCAAGCGCGTCGGCTTCGTCTCACTCGGCTGCCCCAAAGCCCTGGTCGACTCCGAACGCATCCTCACCCAGCTGAAACTGGAAGGCTACGACATCGTCTCCAGCTATGAAGGCGCCGATGTGGTCGTCGTCAACACCTGCGGCTTCATCGACAGCGCCAAGCAGGAATCGCTCGACGCCATCGGCGAAGCCATGCGTGAAAACGGCCGCGTCATTGTCACCGGCTGCATGGGCAAAAACGCCGAGGAGATCACCCGCGTGCATCCCGGCGTGCTCAGCGTCACCGGCCCGCATGCCTACGAAGAAGTGGTTACGGCCGTCCATCAGGTGATTCCGAAGCCCATCATCGACAGCCACAACCCCTTGATTGACCTGGTGCCACCGCAAGGTATCAAGCTCACCCCGCGCCACTACGCCTATCTGAAAATTTCCGAAGGCTGCAACCATCGCTGTTCGTTCTGCATCATTCCGAGCCTGCGCGGAGATCTCGTCAGCCGCCCGGTGGAAGACGTTATGGCCGAAGCCGAACGTCTCGTGAATGCCGGCGTGCAGGAGCTGTTGGTGATTTCGCAAGACACCAGCGCCTACGGTGTCGATCTGAAGTACCGCACCGGTTTCTGGAACGGCCAACCAGTGAAGGGCAACATGCTGGGCCTGTGCGAAGCACTCGCGCATCTCGGCGTGTGGGTGCGGCTGCATTACGTGTACCCGTATCCGCATGTCGACCATGTGATCCCGCTGATGGCTGATGGCCTGATCCTGCCGTACCTCGACATACCGTTCCAGCACGCCAGCCAGCGCATACTCAAGTTGATGAAGCGCCCGGCCCACGCCGAGAACACACTCGAACGCATCAAGGCCTGGCGCAACATCTGCCCCGACCTCACGTTGCGCAGCACCTTCATCGTCGGCTTCCCCGGCGAAACCGAAGACGATTTCAAACAACTGCTTGACTGGCTCGAAGAAGCCCAGCTCGATCGTGTCGGTTGCTTCCAATATTCGGCTGTCGATGGTGCCAAGGCGAATGACTTGCCTGATCCCGTTGCCGATGCGGTGAAGCAGGAACGCTATGAGCGCTTCATGGAAGTACAGCAGCGCATCAGCAGCGCCCGCCTGCAGGCGAAGATAGGCGAAGAGATTGATGTGCTCATCGACGAAGTCAACGAAGACGAAGCCATCGGTCGCAGCAAGGCCGACGCGCCGGAAATCGACGGCAAGGTCTATCTGCAATTTCCCGAAGGCTTGCAACCGGGAGACGTGGTGACTGTGACCGTGGAAGATGCGGACGATTACGATTTGTATGCCTGATATGCGTCTGTTGCATGTGCTCGTACTGCCTTTGTTTGTTGTTGCCGGTTTGGTACAAGCAGCAGAAAAGATCGAAGAAGTCGTCATCACCCCCAACCGGATTCCTGTGCCGCTGCGGCAGATTGCTACATCGGTTGCTGTCATAACGCGGGTGGATATTGCCGATCATGGCAACACAAGCCTTGCCGATGTGCTGCGGCAGTTGCCCGGTGTGGCAACCAGCAGCAACGGCGGTATCGGTCAACCCAGTGGATTGCGCATACGTGGCGAAGAAGGCTTTCGCACACTGACGATACTCGACGGCATGCGGCTGAGCGACCCTGGCGGCCCGCAGATTGGTCCACAGATTGAACACCTGCTCAGCAGCGGCATTGATCGCGTCGAAGTACTGCGTGGTCCGCAGGGGCTTGGTTATGGCGCCGATGCGGGTGGCGTGCTCAACATCATTGCTGCGCGCGCGGACAAGGGCTTGCGCGGTGGCATCGATGCCCAAACCGGGCGCTTCGATACCCGCCAGGTCAGTGGCCATGCCAGCGTCGGCAATGCGCGTACGGATTTTTTCGTTACTGCCGCGGATTTCTCGACTGGGGGTTTCAACAATCGCACCTCAGACAATGTGCTGCCGGATCGCGATGGCTACTCCAACACTACAGTACACGCGCGCGCAGGCATCAACCTGAATGAGCAATGGCGTGCCGAGTTCATACAACGCAGGGTCGAAGGCGAAGCAGAATTCGATGACTGCGGTTTTGGCGTAGCAGTGCATGACTGTTTGTCGGTCTACGACCTGCAGGCTTCGCGCGCAGCCCTCAGCTACAAGGCGGAGGCATTCACCCATTCGCTGGGTTATGCCAGCACCAGCACCGACCGCGACAGTCTGCTGAACGGCCGCTCGACCTTTGCTACCGCCGGTGAGCTGGAGCGTTGGGAATACGTGGGCAGCGCGCAAAACCTCCCCGGTTTTGTGTTGGTGATTGGTGCCGATCACGAGCGGGCGGCGATGGATACCCGAGAGCGCAACAACGTGGGTTTCTTCGGCGAAATACTGAGTGATTTTTCTGACAGCTGGTACTTCACTGCCGGAGCCCGCCATGACGACAACGATGATTTCGGCAGCAATACCAGCTACCGCATCAGCAGCGTGCGGCTGATTGATGTTGCCAACGCCGGCACACTCAAGTTCAAGGCCAGTATGGGCACCGGCTTCCGCGCTCCAAGTCCGTACGAGATCGCCTACAACACCGGGCCATGGGCCTCTGCGCCAGCATCGTTGGCGAGTCTGCAGCAGGAACGCAGCAAAGGGTATGAAGCGGGTGCTGAATGGCTGGCGATCAATGGCCTGAGGCTGGAAGCCGTGTATTTCGATCAACAGGTGGATGACGCCATCATCTTTGATCTGAATGGTTACAGCGGGTACTTGCAGGATGCAGGGCGCAGCACGTCACGCGGTATCGAGTTGAGTACTGAGGTGCAGCTGTCGGCAACGCTGTCATTGCAGGCGAATTACACATGGAATGACACCAACCGTCCTGACGGCACGCAGCGCCTGCGTCGTCCTGAAAATCTGGCCAATGCCGGTCTGCGCTGGCAGTTGCAGCCCAAACTGGCACTGAATGCATTCGTGCGCGCTTCACACAACGCCGTCGACCAGGATTTCAGCGGTGTAGTAGTGCTGGATGATTTTAGCGTGCTTGATCTGAATGCCAGTTACAGCGTGAGCGATTCACTTCAACTGTATGGCCGCCTGGAAAACGCGCTCGCGGAACGGTACGAAGAAGTTACCGGTTACAACACTTCCGGCACTGCTGCTTTCGTCGGGTTTCGTATGAATCTCGGTGTGCGCTGATCCTGAGGATCAACGGCTCGCCTTGATACCCAGAATGGCTGCCCGCAGTGCGTGCGCGGGTGCGGGTGAGTTGGCGATCGCCGGTGGTAGCCGCGATTCCATCATCAGCATCGCCAGACCGTGCACCGTCGCCCACATCGTGAGTGCGCCAGACATGGCCTGCTGCGTGCCCACCAGGTCCGCAACAGCGGTTTCAAGTTGTCGCCAGGCGGCATTGCCTGCCTGCTGTAAATGCGGCGTCGGCGCACACTGTTCGGACTTGCCGAACATCAGTCCGTAAACAGCCGGGTGTGCGTGGGCGAACGCCAGGTAGGCCTGGCCCATGGCGAGCAAGCGGGCTTCCGCTGTTTGTTGTTCGCTACTGGCAGCAGCCAGCTCCAGCACGCTGACGAAGCGTTCAA
This sequence comes from uncultured Gammaproteobacteria bacterium, assembly GCA_903887045.1. Classification (GTDB taxonomy): domain Bacteria; phylum Pseudomonadota; class Gammaproteobacteria; order Pseudomonadales; family Pseudohongiellaceae; genus CAILUG01. The sequence continues at coordinate 7,185 of CAISOD010000089.1, forward strand.
ACCCGCGGGCGGCGATCTCGCCGAGCAGGTCGCCCAGTGTCGGAAAATGATGGCGCGGGGCGGCATGCGATACGCCGGCTCGGCGCGCAATCTCCCGCAGTGTCACCTGACCCACCGATAACTCCTCGAGCGCCAGTTCTCCGACCCGCAGCAATTCTTCCCGCAGATCGCCGTGGTGATAGGAGCCTGGACTGGTTGAGGGGGCGTTGGTCATGCCTTGCATGCTAGGCGCGACCCGCCATCTTGACAATGTCAAATTGATCAAGGCATTATCTTTACACCGTCTAGATAAGGAGCAGGCCATGACCCCCCAATCGCTGTTTTCCGTTGTTGGTTCCATTGCACTGGCAGGCTGGCTGCTGTTGGCTGCCAGTATCGTGTTGCGGCGGCCGCTTTGGCGCGACCTTGTCGCCGGCAGGATCCTGCCGTTAGCGCTGGCGGCGTTCTATGCGGTGCTGATCATGGCGTTCTGGGGGCGCCGTGAGGGCGGCTTCGATTCGCTCGCCCAGGTGCAACGTCTGTTCGGTTCGCCCTGGCTGCTGCTTGCCGGCTGGGTGCACTATCTGGCCTTCGATCTGTTCGTCGGAGCCCATATCGCCAGGAGCAGCGCTGAGCTTGGACTGCCGCGCTGGCCACTGATCCTGCTGCTGCCGCTCACCTTCCTGTTCGGGCCGCTGGGCTTGCTTGGCTTCGAAATTACCAAACTGTCGTTGCGCCCGGTGGCTGGGGCAACGGTAGCAAGCCAACTGCTGCACACCATCCGCCGCGGTTCGCCCTTGCTGTGGCCTTCGATAGTCGCCATGGCGGTGTTTGCTTTGGTCTGTGTGGGACTGATGCAGTTCGATGACCGCCTGATCCAGGGTGTCAGTGTCTGGCAAAAGCCGGCGAAATTCTTTCTGTCGCTTGCCGTGCAGTTCGCCACCATCGGCTGGGCGCTCAGTTACCTGCCAGAGACGGAGCGTCGAAGCCGGGGATTGCGCAGCGTGATTGGCCTCATGCTCGCCGCCGGCTGGACGGAACAGGCCTACATTACCTTTCGTGCTGCCAGAGCCGAGGCCTCACACTTCAATACCGGCGACACCACCAGTGTGCTGCTTTACGGCCTGATGGGGCTGGGTGCGCTGATCCTGACGGCTACCATGCTGGAGGTCGGTAGACGACTCTGGCGGCAACGGCACCGCGGTCTCATGGCGGAAGCGGGGGGCCTGGGACTGATGTTGGGCGCCGTGCTGGCGACCGCTGGCGGCGGCTATATGTCGGCGCAGCAGGGGCATTGGGTGGGTGGGGTGGCGGATGACTCGACCGGGATCGGGTTCTTCTCCTGGTCTACCAGCGGCGGCGATCTGCGGGTGGCACACTTCATCGGACTGCACGTTGCGCAACTGCTGCCGCTGGCAGCATTGAGCGGGCGGCGCAGCGTCGTGATCACAGTGGCCGTGCTGACGACCCTTGCCTGCGTTGCCACGTTTGTCCAGGCGTTGCTCGGTATTCCGCTGTTGCGCCTGTAAGCATTGGGCACAAGGTCCCGCAGCAACGGGATCAGCTTGGTCGGCACAGATGCAGATTGTGATAGATGATAATGATTATCATTTGTTACACTATCTGCATTAGCTGAGGCAACTGACCCTTACCCCATGTTCCGCAAGACCATTTTCTGGATTCACCTTTCCGCTGGCGTGCTTGCCAGCATTGTTGTGCTCACCATGTCGGTGACCGGTGTACTGCTGACCTATGAACGCCAGATGAAACGCTGGGCTGCCGAGAGCAATTACGCGCCGGCGGCCGAGCAGGGCGAACGGCTGTCGCTGGACGCGCTGTTGAACCTGCAGCAACTCGCAAGGCGTGATCTGACGCCGACCACTGCCATCGTCACCAACAACCCGGGTGCGCCAGTAGTCCTGCGTGCAGGTCGCCAGGGTGGCATTGAGTTGAATCCGTACGACGGTTCCGAGATGCACACCGAAGCCACCGGCCTCAGCAATTTCTTCGGCGTGGTGACGCGTTTCCACCGCTGGTTCAACATCGAAGGCGACAACCGCGCCATTGCGCGTCAGGTCACTGGCGTGTCCAACGTGATCTTCCTGTTCCTGGTGTTGAGCGGCATGTATCTGTGGCTGCCGGCGATCTGGCAGACGGCGCTGTTCAAGGCGCGCCTTTGGCTGCGCAAGGATTATCCCAACGCCAAGGTGCGTGACTTCCACTGGCACCACATCTTCGGCATCTGGATGGCGATCCCGCTGATAGCGGTGGTGTATTCCGGCATGGTGATCTCCTATCCGTGGGCGGCAAATTTCATGTACCGCGTGTTTGGCGCGGAAGTGCCGGTGCAACAGCAGGCCGCAGGCCCAACCAGCAATGGTGTGCCGCAGGCGGCAGCAATCGCCGGTAGCGTTGCGGCTGTTGCAGCTGGCCCACAATGGAAATCGATGGACGAATTGATTGTTGCTGCACTTGCCGACGACGCCAGTGCCGGCTGGAAGCGTTTTACCCTGACACTGCCGCCAGCCGATGCCCATCAGGTACAAATCGAAATCGATCACGGCAACGGGGCGCAGGCGCAACTGCGCCACACGCTGTCGCTCGATCGTGCAACCGGCACCATCGTTGGCCGCCGTGGTTTTGCTGATCAGCCTGAAGCGCAACGCCTGCGCGGCATCGCCCGCTTCCTGCACACCGGCGAAGTGCTCGGCTTCTGGGGCCAGACCATTGCCGGTCTTGCCTCGCTTGCCGGCGTCTTGCTGGTGTGGACCGGTCTCGCCCTGGCTTGGCGGCGCTTGATACTGCCTCTGTTTGCGCGAAGCAGGGGCTGACGTTGCAGTCGCTTGTATTTCCCACTGGTTGAAGAAGGCTCGTCCATGACAGTGGCTTTATCGCCATCACCATCGTCATCGTCATCGTCATCGCGCTCAGCCCGTCATTCCCGCGAAGGCGGGAATCCA
>CAISOD010000090.1 GCA_903887045.1 uncultured Gammaproteobacteria bacterium
ACTTCAGATTAGGATTGCCCTCTTCAGCAACCAACGACTTGACCTTGCGGGCAGCGCCAGCTGTTAACTGCATAGGGGTGGCATCGTGGGATTGGACTACGCTCATATGCTTACCGGATTTGTTTACGCGGACATTTCATCTGATATGACTGGTAACGCAGGCGAAACTTTTCAATGCCTGTCTACGTTGGCAACCCTTGGGCAATCCTTGATCTCTCCCACTTCATGCAGTTTGTGCAGCTTGTTCAGCTGGGTGATTTCCCCAGAGCCTTTATGGGATAAGTGGCCGTGTACGACACACCCGAGCACCATCTCCATCAAATGGTAGAAGATGTTACCAGCAACTCTCGCCTTGGACGCCATCTCCAGATGATTACTACTGTAGATGTCACCTTCCACCAATCCATTGACGATCACAACTGGCGCACGGATCAATCCTTTGACTACACCACTCTCACGAATTCTTACTTCTGCTACCACTTCGTGATGCGCAACAATGTTGCCAACCACAAGTCCCTCAATTTCCAGAATGCCTGAAAACTGCAGATCACCATGGAACTCCATACCTCTAGCAATGAGGGAGGTATTGTTTGTTGCTTGCAAATTTTTTTTCATCTCAACTCCTGCCTGATGGCGACCTGCAGCATTGTGTTCGCCGTCAAAATGCCTCACATGCAGACCTCATCTGGCTATAACCTGCTGACCGGATTCCACCAGCCAGCTAAAATTCTTCTGTAATGTTTTGCTATCCGGCTCCTCGGTAACCGCCAGGATTTCCACGAGGGAAGGCTCGAACCCGTAAGGCAGTGTAATTTCCCCCTCGACTGCCTGGAACGAGCGAAATCTGAGTTTTATGTTCTCTCCTTGCATCGAATTGGACAATGTGACCAATGGCAAAGTCAGCTCCATATCATCCTTGACGCCGCTCACCGCGATATTAGCGTAACCCTCGATCATATTATCGCCATCACCCATCTGTTCGAACTTGATCTTGTAGAGGAAATGATCAGCTTGTTCGGTCGCAATCAAATCCAATTGACTGACGGCCAAGCCTGTTTCACTCCTGCCAGAATCAGCAATCTGTTTGTAGAACAGTACATCCTCTTCCAACTGCGAAATCTGCTCTCGCAGACGACCGATGTTGACCCGTAGATCCTGCAGCGCAAGCCTGTCTACGCTACCAGCCTGTTCTTGCTTGACTACTTGCGCCTGCAATTCCTTTATCTGCACTTCTCTGGCACCGGAACGCACAGATGCCAGAAAGGCGCCTCCTCCTCCACCTGGCGTCCCAGACTGCATACGACCCAGCAGGAAGCAGACAGCGGCAGTAAGCACCAAGGCAGCCACTGATAGCATCTTGCCCAATGGTTCGTGCCAGAACCGCTTGGGCACAACGATCATTTTGTCCTGTCTGCTGCCCTTGACTGTGGCCATCAACCCTACCGTACCCAATTCAATTGACAGCGACCTGAGTGCAAACACCAAATTAGCGTAGGCAGTCGCGTGCCGGTTTTCTATAATAAATCCCGATTTTCAGCAGAGAAAGCCGAATTGCGGCACAACATGAGCCAACAGTCACATTCAAAATCCAACCTGCTCTTCCATCGCGCCCAACAGCACATTCCCGGGGGCGTTAATTCACCAGTACGCGCTTTCTGTGGCGTGGGCGGCAATCCGGTCTTTTTTACACGTGGTGAGGGCGCCTGGTTAACCGATGCCGATGGTAATCGCTATGTTGATTACATAGGCGCTTGGGGTCCACATATCCTGGGCCACAGCCATCCAGCCGTGCGCGCAGCATTGCACATCCAGCTCGACAAGGGCACTGCGTTTGGAGCCCCTACCGATCTGGAAGTTCAATTGGCAGAGCGAATTTGCCAATTGATGCCGTCAATTGAATCAGTGCGACTCGTCAATTCCGGTACGGAAGCGACGATGAGTGCAATCCGGCTGGCACGCGGATTCACCGACCGCGAGAAGATTGTCAAGTTTGAAGGCTGCTATCACGGCCATGTCGATTCCTTATTGGTCAAAGCCGGATCAGGCGCACTCACTCTTGGTACGCCTGACTCCAAAGGTATTCCTGCCAGCACAGCCGCACAAACCTATGTAGTGCCATACAACGATACCGTTGCTCTCGAGCAATTGTTCGCTACTTCCGGGCATGAGATCGCGGCAGTCATAATTGAACCAGTGGCGGGCAACATGAATTGTGTACCCCCGGTTCCGGGTTATCTGGCAGCTGTGAGAGAAATAACCAAGCGTAATGGCGCTTTGCTGATATTCGACGAAGTAATGACAGGATTCCGGGTTGCTCTTGGCGGCGCCCAACAGCTCTATGGCATCAAGCCGGATCTCACCACACTGGGCAAAGTAATTGGTGGCGGATTACCTGTGGGCGCATTCGGTGGCAACAAGGAAATCATGGCCATGCTGGCACCTTCGGGCCCGGTGTATCAGGCAGGCACGTTGTCAGGCAATCCACTGGCCGTCACTGCGGGACTGGTAGTGCTCGACGAAATCAGTAAGCCGGGCTTCCATGATTCGCTTACGCGCACGACCGCATCGCTGCTGCAAGGACTGCAAAGCCTAGCCGATGACGCCCGAATTCCCTTCACTACTACGCAAGTAGGCGGGATGTTCGGTTGCTACTTTAATGAACACCGGGCAATCACCAGTTTCGCACAGGTGATGGAGAGCGATGTAGACCGCTTCCGCAAGTACTTCCATCATATGCTGAGTTGTGGAGTTTATCTTGCCCCCTCCGCCTTTGAAGCCGGCTTTGTCTCCAGCGCCCATGGTGTTGATGAACTCAGGTACACCCTAAACGCAGCAGAGTCTGCTTTTGCCAGTCTCAAAAGCTGAACACCGACCATCCCCCACACAACAACAAGGAAAACCGATGAGAACCTACAATGTTTATGGCTTGGGAAATGCGCTGGTCGATGCAGAATTCGAAGTAACCGATGAATTTCTCAAACACGAAAACATCCAGAAAGGCCTGATGACGTTGGTAGACGGTGAAGCACAGAAAATTCTTTACGATCGCCTGGTCGCAAAATTCGGCATAAAGAAGCGTGATGGTGGTGGCTCTGCGGCCAACTCGATGTATGCCGTTTCGCAGTTTGGTGGTTCAGCTTTCTACACTTGCAAGGTCGCTGGCGACGAGCCGGGTGATTTCTATGTAAGACAACTGGGCGATCACAATATCCGCACCAACCTGTCACAGAATCGCGAATACGGCGACACCGGCAAATGTCTGGTGATGGTCAGCCCCGATGCCGAGCGCACAATGCTGACTTTCCTGGGCATCTCAGCAGACATCGCCAGCAAGGATTTGAACCTGGAGGCACTGAAAGACTCCCAATATCTCTACCTGGAAGGCTACCTATCGGCGTCGCCCAGCGGTAAACAGGCCTGCGTTGATGCACGCAAAGCAGCCGAAGCCAATGGGGTCGCCACGGCACTGTCACTGTCGGATGTATCGATGGTGCAATTCTGTCGAGGTGGACTGGAAGAGATGATCGGCAACGGCGTCGATCTCATCTTCGCCAATGAGAATGAAGCCAGGGCCTGGACCGGCAAAGACTCCATATCCGATGCCATGAACGAACTGAAGAAGATTGCACGCACCCTTGTACTGACACTAGGCTCCAAAGGCGCATTGCTGTTCGACGGTGAGCAAATTGTCTCCATCGAACCCTTCCCGACCAAAGCGATCGACACCAATGGCGCCGGCGACATGTTTGCAGGTGCCTTCCTCTATGCAATTACCAACGGCAAGGATTTCGCTACTGCCGGCAAACTTGCCAGCTATGCGGCATCACGCACCGTGAGCCATTTCGGCCCGCGGCTGCCTCCTGCTGCGCATCATGAGATCCTGCAGAAAATACTGATGTAAAACAGGTGATGGCGACTCGCCAGAGTTCACGGCGTTCGACTTGTTCCGTCGTAGTCCCCCGGCGAAGGTGGAAACCGACAAGCACCAACTCCGCTTTGGTCTTGAAAACAACACCAAAGCCCACCAATGAAAAAAGGCAGCCTAGGCTGCCTTTTTTCATTGCTTGATTATCAGGCTGTAGCCTTGTCGTCTTCGGAAACTTCTTTCATGCTGAGGCTGATCTTGCCTCGATCGTCAATCTTCAGCACTTTGACGAAGATTTCCTGGCCTTCGCTCAAGTAGCTGCTGACCTTGTCAACACGCTCATTGGATATCTGGGAAATATGTACCAGACCATCCTTGCCCGGAATGATGGTAACAAATGCACCAAAGTCCACGATCTTGGATACCTTGCCGCGATAGGTCTTGCCAATTTCGGCTTCAGCCGTGATAGCTTGCACACGCAGTATGGCGGCATCGCGCGAATCTGCATCTTCGCCATAAATCCTGACATTGCCGTCGTCGTCGATGTCGATAGACGCACCGGTTTCTTCAGTAATCGAGCGGATGGTAGCGCCACCCTTGCCGATCACTTCGCGGATCTTGTCGACATGGATTTTCAACGTCGCCATGCTCGGTGCATTTTCCGAAATAGTGTCACGCGGCAGTGCCAGTACTTTATTCATTTCACCAAGTATATGCAGACGGGCACTATGTGCCTGCTGCAGCGCTTTTTCCATGATTTCTTCGGTAATGCCCTGAATCTTGATATCCATCTGCAGTGCAGTAACACCGTTGGCAGAACCGGCGACTTTGAAATCCATGTCGCCGAGATGATCTTCGTCGCCCAGGATGTCAGTCAGCACGGCGAAGCCGTTGTCTTCCTTGATAAGCCCCATTGCTACACCGGCAACCGGCGCCTTCAGCGGTACACCGGCATCCATCAGCGCCAGCGACGAGCCGCACACGCTGGCCATCGAGCTGGAACCGTTGGACTCGGTAATTTCCGAAACCACGCGGATCGCGTAGGGGAATTTTTCGTCGCCTGGGAGTACTGCAGACACACCACGGCGTGCCAGACGGCCGTGACCAACTTCGCGACGCTTGGGACCAGCCATGCGACCGGTTTCGCCGACGCTGAACGGAGGGAAGTTATAGTGGAACATGAAGCTGTCTTTCTTCACACCAGACAAGTCTTCGATCACCTGAGCATCGCGCAGCGCGCCGAGAGTGACCACTACAAGAGCCTGGGTTTCACCGCGCGTAAACAAGGCGGAGCCGTGGGTGCGACCAAGCACACCAACCTGCACATTTATCGGACGTACTGTGTGATTGTCGCGGCCATCAATGCGCGGCTTTCCTTCGATGATGCGGCCACGCACGAGCTTCTTCTCGAGCGAACCGAACACGTTTTGCACTTCGCCAGCGGCAACGGTATCGCTGCTGAGGCGGGCAACGGCTTCGGCTTGCAATTGCGCCACACGGTCCTGACGCGCCATCTTGTCGGAAATCTGATAAGCAGCCCCGAGATCGGCCTTGAAGGCATCGGCTACAGCAGCAATCAGTGCTTCGTTCTTCGCTGCTGAAGCCCAGTCCCAAGCGGGCTTGCCGGCCATTGCCTTGAATTCATTGATGGCGTTGATTACCACCTGCATTTCCACATGGGCGAACAACACAGCGCCCAGCATCAGGTCTTCACTGAGTTCTTTCGCTTCTGATTCCACCATCAGCACTGCGCTTTGAGTACCACCCACCACCATGTCGAGATCGGAGGTAGCCAGCTTGCTGTTGCGTGGATTGAGGATATAACCATCAGTATCGTTGTAACCGACACGGGCGGCGCCCAACGGACCGGCGAATGGGATGCCAGAGATGGACAGCGCGGCGGAAGCGCCGATCATTGCCGCTATATCCGAGTCAACATCTTTGTCCGCGGACAATACAGTGGTAACCACCTGCACTTCATTGAGGAAGCCTTTCGGGAACAGCGGGCGGATCGGGCGGTCAATCAAGCGCGAGGTCAGGGTTTCTTTTTCGGTAGGACGGCCTTCGCGTTTGAAGAAGCCTCCGGGGATTTTGCCAATTGCGTACGTTTTTTCCTGGTAGTCCACGGTCAGCGGAAAGAACCCGGCGTCGGGAGCGGCCTTGCGTTTGCCGACCACTGTGGCCAGCACTTGGGTATTGCCGATGGTTACCAGAACGGCGCCAGTGGCCTGACGAGCGATACGACCCGTTTCCAGCACGACTGTATCGTTGCCGTAGACGAATTCTTTCCTGATGGGATTAAGCATGTGTCTTTTTCCTGAGCGTATGAGCCTGGCCAGCCCCATGCTGGCCAGGAGGGAGGGTATATTGCGATTAGCGACGCAGCCCGAGGCGCTGGATGAGTCCGTTGTAACGGACAGAATCTTTGCGTTTCAGGTAGTCCAGCAACTTGCGACGGGTGTTGACCATCCGAATCAGACCACGACGTGAGTGGTGATCATGCTCGTGGCTTTTGAAGTGGTCTTGCAGTTGATTGATGTTGCCGGTCAATAGGGCTACCTGCACTTCGGGTGAACCGGTGTCACCTTCTGCGAGGGCGTATTCGCGAACGATTTCTGCTTTCTGATCAGCTGATAAGGCCATGATTTTTCTCCAAAAATATGCCGTTGAATGATAAAGTCCCTGTCCACCCAGTATGACCACGCATATTGATAGTCATCTGGTTTGTCCTTGCCCCCGTTAAACGGGCCTACTATGGTATCACAAGCCCCTGACGCGGCGAATCTTCAGAAACCGCCCACAACCAGTTGCACCGGTTGACCCTGCGAAGAACCTATGACCACCCTGCTGATCGTACTTTTCGTCATTACCTACCTGGCCATTGCACTCGAGCACATGCTGCATATCAACAAGTCGGCGTCGGCACTGCTGGGGGCAGGGCTGCTGTGGACCATTTATGCTGTCACTGCGACAGATCCGGCTTTGGTCAGCGAGGAGCTCGGGCATACCGTAGCTGAAACAGCCCAGATCATCTTTTTCTTGATAGGGGCCATGACGATCGTCGAGGTTGTCGATGCCCACAACGGCTTTGATGTGGTGACAGCGAGAGTTCAGACAAAAAGCCTGGCCGGCCTGCTTTGCCTCATTGCATTCATTACGTTCTTCCTTAGCGCCATCCTCGACAACCTGACCACTACCATTGTGATGGTTTCCCTCGTGAGGAAATTGCTTAAGGAACATGAAGAACGTCTTTTCTTCGCAGGCATGATCGTCATTGCCGCCAACGCAGGAGGAGCGTGGTCGCCGATTGGTGACGTTACCACCACCATGCTCTGGATTGGCGGTCAGATTACGGCGATACAGATCATCAAGACGCTGTTCATTCCTTCACTGGTCAGTCTCCTCATCCCGCTGGCCATCACCGGCTGGATGTTGCGGGGCAGAAAGGTCATCTCGCCCGGCGGCATGTACGCGAGTGACGCCAAGACAACCTCACTTGAACGCAACACCATGTTCTTTCTTGGCCTAGGCGTACTGACGGCAGTGCCCGCCTTCAAGACTGCCACCCCATCTCCCCCCTTTCATGGGAGTGCTGCTTGGTCTTGGCCTGGTCTGGCTGGTCGGCGACTTATTGCACAAAAACAAGACTGCCAGCGACAAACTCCATTTCAACCTGGCTCGCGCACTGTCGCGGATCGATCTGGCGTCAATCGTGTTTTTCATCGGAATCTTGCTGGCGGTCGCAACACTGCAGCACAGCCATGTACTGGCGGCGGCAGCCGGATGGCTGGACCAAACCATCGGCAGGCTTGATGTGATCGTGGTATTGATCGGACTCTTGAGTGCAGTCGTGGACAACGTGCCATTGGTTGCAGCGTCGATTGGCATGTACAGCCTTGAGCAATACCCGGCCGACAGTTTGCTGTGGGAATTCCTTGCTTACTGCGCTGGCACCGGCGGTTCAATTCTTATCATAGGATCGGCTGCCGGCGTGGCAGCTATGGGAATGGAGCAGATAGGCTTTTACTGGTACGTGAAGAAGATAAGCCTGCTCGCCCTCATTGGTTACCTTGCAGGAGCATCAGTCTATATATTCAACTTCAGCGGCTGATGTAATTCCGCTGTTTTGCCGCAAATGCTCATGGTTCCAGCACGCTGCGTACGGGCAAGGAAACAGTTTGGGTCGTGCCATTGTCAAAGTGCAGCATCAACTCAACCGCATCTCCGGCCCGCAACGCCTGCACAGGCGCTTCCAGCATCATGTGTATAGCGCCTTCCTGCAGTATTACTGCTCCAGCTGCCGGGATGATTAGAGTGTCCATACCCATCATGTGCAAAATGCCATTGTGATTCATGGTGTTGTGCAAAGTGATCCTGTTGGCTGCCGGCGAGGTAACCGTCTTCAGCAACAATGGCTCACTGCCGGTGTTGCGCATTGTCATATAAGCTGCAGTTGATGTAGCCCCGGGGATCAACTCTCGCACGTGGCCGTCTTCGATATACAACTCCGCAATTGCGTGGCCTGTGGTTGCCATCAGCAGGACCGAAATCATTATTTCCATACTGGCTTTCATTATGAATTTCACGTTAATCACGCACTGCCTGTGCAGTAGGTGCATTGGCTGTTGTGGACACCACTATGGCAGGAGTGCCGGAAATATCGATGTTTCCGCGCAGGCGGTACCCGCCCACCGCATCACGCATGGTCTTGTATATCCAGCGTCCCTCTTCATCGGTGCGAGCACGGATCAGGAAAGTGGCCTCACTTGCCTGTAATTGCTGGGCAATCTCGGCTAGTTCCGTCATCATTTCCAGGCTCTGCGCCTTGAGCTCACCAGCATCAAGTTCATGAACCTGCACTCGGTTCTGCCTTGCCTGCGCCAGTCTGGCTCTGGCAACCGCCAGTTCGGGCCGCTCCGGGTTGAGACGGGTCGCGCGACCAAGCAGACCGTCAGCCTCTTCGAATTCGCCTTGGCTTATTGCCGACTCTGCAAGGGAGATGTACCGCACAGCAATTTCCTGGATACCTCCCACTGCAACTGCATTGCCTGGATCGAGTTGCAGCACCTGCTGGTAAATTTCATATGCATTGTTGCCAACCGGCAGCATTAGCCTGTTGTCGTCGTAGGCAGTTTTAGCGTCATACAGCATGTCCGCCAATATGCGGGCGCGGCGAAATTCGTCATCGTTGATGATGACGGGTTGCGGCTCTGGCGCAGGCAATGGTTTTGCGGGATACGTCGTGACGACGGGCGTCGTCTTGCAAGCAGCGAGGCACAGCAATAGGACGAGAGCCGCTGATTTTTTGAATGAAATGCTCATGCCATCCCTCTGAAAGGTAAATAATCCAGCCAATCCCCTTCTTTGACTACGGCCCCCACCGGCACCACTGCAAGCCCGTCGGCCCATGATAGCGAAGTAAGGACGCTCGAACTCTGGTCGGCAAACAATTGCACAACCGGAAAACCATCTTCACCGCGCAGCAAGCGCACCCGCAGATATTCCTGGCGCGTGCCAGGTTCAGTAATCGCAAAATCTGCCCTTGCCTTGAGCGGCTGCAACAAGTGTTGTGCTGCACCCTGTCGCTTCAGCAAGAAAGGCCGCACCAGGATCAAGAACGTGATGAATACCGCCACAGGATTGCCCGGCAGACCAAAGAACGGTACAGCACCGATGTGTCCGAACGAAAACGGCTTGCCCGGCTTGATCGCCAGCTTCCATAAAGAAAGGCTTCCCAAAACTACCAATGCCTGTTTGACGTGATCGGCATCACCGACAGATACACCGCCTGTCGTGATAACGCAGTCAGCTTTACCGGCAGCCTCGCGCAGCGCTTCGACAGTCGCCTCACGATCATCCCCAATAATTCCCAAGCGAATCACATTCATGCCCAACTGATTCAACAGTCCGGCCAAAGTGTGGCTATTGGAATCGTAAAGCTGCCCCGTCTTCAATGGCCGTCCTTGTGGGACTACCTCGTCGCCGGTATTTATCAATGCGACCGTTAGGGGCTTGAATACTTCTACACTGACGGCGCCGAGCGAACCCAGTAATCCGAGGTCCTGTGGTGCCAACCGGTGCCCGCGGGCCAATACTTTGCTGCCTCCGGCAATGTCATGTCCAGCCAAGCGAATGTTCTCACCTCGACGGGGAGCCTGCAGGATATGTACCTGTGCTCCTTCGCGCCGCGTGTTTTCCTGCATCACCACTGCATCGCACCCCTCAGGCAACAGCGCACCGGTAAAAATACGAGCCGCCGTGCCGCTCTCTATTGTGGTACCGGTGTGTCCGGCAGCTATTGTCTGCACAACTTGTAACGTGCTGCCCTCAATCTGGCAGTCTGCAGAACGCACAGCATAGCCATCCATTGCCGAATTATCGAAAGCCGGCACTGCCAGCGTGGCAACTACATCGCGCGCCAGCACACGGCCCAAGCCAGCGGCAAGAGCGACGTCTTCACAAGGAGGAGTGGGGTAACCCTGCGCCAGGAGATGGGCCAGGGCCTCCTCCACCGGGGTCAATTGGGTAGGCATCAGGAAAGGGCTCTGCTCTATAATTGGACGCATTGTACCGAAGTCCTTCCTCCTACGAAGTTGCCGTGTCGCCTACCGTTCTGCTCCTCATACCAGCCATCTGCTTCGTTGGCGGCTTCTTTTCGACGCTCGCCGGACTCGGCGGCGGGCTTTTCACGCTGGCCAGCACCTCACTACTGCTGCCCGTGTCAGTCGTGGTGCCACTCAACGGTGTTCTGATACTCGCAGGTCAGATAACCCGCGTCGCGCAGTTCTACCGCCACATCAATTGGGAGATTACGCGGCCATTTATCCCTGGCTCGATGATTGGCGCTGCACTTGGCTCTTACGTCTATTTCGAATTACCGGAGGTGTTGATCGCCTTCATCCTGGGATGCGTGCTGTTGTGGTTCTGCTGGATTCCGCCATCGCAGGCCGTACGTAACCTCGCGGCAAAAATTCCGCACCCATTCTTCTGGGTCGGTCTGGTCCACACCTTCCTGTCGACAATCTCCGGTGCTGGGGTGCTGTTTCAATCGGTGATGGTCAACTCAAAACTGCCAAAAGAAGGCATAGTCGCCACAATCGCCGGCACACTGCTGTTCATGGCTCTTTTCAAATCAATCGGGTATCTATTTGCTGGCTTTGACTACACACCCTATTTCAGCGTTATCGCGCTCAGCTGGGTCATGGGTATCAGCGGAACAATGATCGGCAAAATATGCCTCGACGTACTATCCGATATCTGGTTCAGATTGCTGATCAAAGTCGTGATCAGTCTTTTCTCGTTGCGACTTTTCTGGACGGTCGGCGCCTATTTGTGGACCGCATGAGGGTTTGCCTCGTGGCCGCACTTTCCTCTGCTGCGTCGTCAAAACCCGAACGCTTTTCTGTTGGCTCGGGTGGCTGCGCTGGTGACATTCCGTAGAGCTGTTTGATCAGAGCGGTTACAGCAGTGTTACGTGGCCGGGCTTTGATGCCGAAAGTTTCAAACAGTTTCTGGCCGTTGAGTACTGAGTTGGCAATGTAGGGCAGTTGCACCGGCCGCTTGGTGAACTGCAGGTGTGGCAACATTGCTGCCAGGGCCTGATCGTACGTGGCAGCTTCATGCAGCACCTGCTCCACAAACGCTTCCTGGCTCAGCGGTTGCTGCGCCACATAGTGGTAGGTGCCCCACACATCAGCAGCGCAATCAATCTGTCGCGCCACTGCCAACAGCACGCGTGCCACATCAGCAGCAGAGGTCGGGCTGAAACGGTGGTTGAGCACGTCAAGCTTGCCGAGCTGCTCCTTGCATTGGGCAATATGACGCTGGAAGAAAGCCGGATGCTGCGGGCTGAACACCCAATCGGTGCGCAGAATGAAATGAGTAGGCAACGCCGCACGGATCGCACGCTCGCCATACCATTTGCTGCGACCATAGCGACAAACGGGGTTGGCAGCATCGTCTTCGATGTAAGGATGCAACTTGAGTCCGTCAAACACGAAACTGCTGGAGTGCTGGATCAATGGCAGATTAAGGTGGGCACACACTTCGGCCAACACTGCCGGCACCAGCGCATTCTGTTCATCGCACAGCCTGGCAGCATTGACATCGCGTTCCGACAATTCGAGATTGCTGTAACTCGCCACATTGATCACCAACGTAGGCGCGAACTGGCTCACCGCCTTCGCGACGTCCATTTTTTGCAGCAAGTTGATCGTGCCCGTATCGAGCACCTTGTAGGAAACTCGTGCTTCTGTTCTTGCGTCTGGAGGGATTTGCGCTGACGGCCCGGCCAACAGCGTTTGCAGAGCCTGACCAGTCAGACTGTCGCCTCCGACGATAAGCAGTTTCACTGTCCCTTATCTCCCTTGGCACCATGCATCTCTGGGATCAGGCAGGGACCTATTCCCTAGAACGGAATGTCGTCGTCGAAACTGCTAACCTCTGGTGCAGGCTGTGGTGCCGGATGACGCTGAACACCCTGGCGGGGAGCACCAGCGCCACCTTGAGCACCACCTTGATAGCTCCCACGACCGCCTTCGGAATCGCCCATCGGACGACTCTCATTGCGGCCTTCACCTCGACCATCCAGCATCTGCATCTCGCTGGCGATGATCTCGGTTGCGTAGTGCTTTTGGCCATCCTTGTCCCATGAACGTGTCTGGAGCCTGCCTTCAATGTAGAGCTTGGAACCTTTCTTCACATACTCGGCGACAATTTCGGCGAGTCGCTGATAGAAAACCACACGATGCCACTCGGTCTTCTCCTGTTGCTCGCCGGAGTTTTTGTCTTTCCACGATTCCGAGGTGGCGATGCTGAGATTGGTGACCGCGCCGCCATTGGGCATATAGCGGGTTTCCGGATCCTGTCCGACGTTGCCCACGAGGATGACTTTGTTGATGCCCCTGCTTGCCATAATGGCCTCCCCTTGAGGTTTTTTTGATGCCCCAAGTTTAGCATCAATCCCAAAAAAAACGATTTTATTTGGGGTACCGGTTTATACTGCGCGGCTGCATTTTCAGGCCTAATACACCGCGATGGATACGATTATTGTCAGGGGTGCGCGCACCCACAATCTGAAGAACATCGATGTGACGATCCCGCGCGACAAACTGGTGGTCATCACCGGTCTGTCGGGCTCCGGCAAGTCGTCACTGGCATTTGACACTCTCTACGCCGAGGGCCAGCGCCGTTACGTAGAATCACTGTCGACCTATGCGCGCCAGTTCCTGTCGATGATGGAGAAGCCCGATGTCGACCAGATCTCCGGTTTGTCTCCAGCAATTTCCATCGAACAAAAATCAACCTCGCACAATCCGCGATCAACAGTGGGGACCATAACCGAAATCTACGACTATCTGCGCCTGCTGTTCGCACGTGTCGGTGATCCACATTGCCCTGACCACAATCTCAAGCTCGAAGCACAGATAGTTAGCCAGATGGTGGACCAAGTGCTAGCCCTGCCTGAAGGCACAGCGTTGATGCTGCTGGCGCCGGTGGTGCGTGACCGCAAAGGTGAACATCTGCATGTGTTTCACGAACTGAAAAGCCAGGGTTTCGTGCGCGCTCGAGTCAACGGCATAGTTGTCGAACTGGATTACCCGCCCGAACTTGAAAAGAACAAGAAGCACACGATAGAAGTAGTGGTTGATCGCTTCAAGGTGAAGCCCGATCAGGGGCAGCGCTTGGCTGAATCATTCGAAACTGCACTTAGTGTTGCCAATGGCATTGCCATAATCGCGCCCATGGATGCCGATAATGGACTGGCCGAGATCATTTTTTCGTCACTGTTCGCATGCCCGGAATGCGGCCACAGCATTCCAGAACTTGAACCCCGCCTGTTCTCGTTCAACAACCCGGCCGGTGCTTGCGAAACCTGCGACGGTCTCGGCCTTAAACAGTTCTTTGATGAGAAACGCGTTATCGTCGACGACGCCTTGTCGCTGGCAGAAGGCGCAATACGCGGCTGGGACCGTCGCAACATCTATTATTTCCAGATGCTGACAGCGCTTTCTGAGCATTATGGTTTCGCTGTAGAGACCCCATTCAAGAAGCTGCCATCCAAGCATCGCAAAGTCATCCTGTATGGTAGCGGCAGCGAACAGGTCGCGTTTACTTTCGTCAACGAACGCGGTGACAACTCCAAGCGCAAGCATGTATTCGAGGGAATCTTGCCCAACATGGAGCGCCGCTATCGAGAAACCGATTCGCAGATGGTGCGGGAAGACCTTGCCAAGTATCTCAGCTCGCACAACTGTCCAGACTGCAGCGGGACACGTTTACGTCGCGATGCGCGCCATGTGCTGATCGACGGACAAAACCTGCCAACCATTACCAATCTCACGATAGGCAATGCAGCCGATTACTTTGTAGCGCTGAAGTTCACCGGCAAGAAAGCCAGCATTGCCGAAAAGATATTGAAGGAAATCGGGGACCGCCTGCGCTTCCTGGTGGATGTAGGCCTGAACTACTTTACCCTGAGCCGCAGCGCGGAAACACTCTCCGGCGGTGAGTCACAGCGCATACGCCTTGCCAGCCAGATTGGTGCCGGCCTTGTCGGCGTGATGTACATTCTCGATGAGCCATCGATAGGGTTGCATCAACGCGACAACGACCGTTTGTTGAATACACTTCGCCACCTTCGCGACATCGGCAACACCGTCATCGTTGTTGAGCACGATGAGGATGCAATCCGCAGTGCCGACTACGTGCTCGACATAGGCCCAGGCGCAGGAGTTCATGGCGGACAAATCGTTGCGCAGGGCACGCCACAGGATATTCTGGACAGCCCAGCTTCACTGACCGGGCGTTATCTGTCCGGCAAGGAAAGCATCGCGATTCCAGAGACACGTCGCTCTCCTGACCCTGCCAAGAAACTCGTTTTGAAAGGCGCTCGTGGAAACAACCTGAAGAACGTCACACTGGAAATTCCACTTGGCTTGATGACATGCGTAACCGGCGTTTCTGGCTCAGGCAAATCCACACTGATCAACAATACTCTGTATCCGATTGTTGCGACGGCCTTGAATGGTGCGACTACCCTTGATCCGGCGCCATATGATGAACTGCTTGGCCTTAAACAACTCGACAAAGTGGTGGACATTGACCAAAGCCCTATAGGCCGCACACCACGCTCGAATCCGGCCACCTACACCGGCCTGTTCACACCAATCCGCGATCTGTATGCCGGCACTCAGGAAGCGCGTACCCGTGGCTACCAACCGGGTCGCTTCAGCTTCAACGTCAAGGGCGGCCGCTGCGAAGCCTGCCAAGGCGATGGAGTGGTCAAAGTGGAAATGCATTTCCTTCCCGATGTTTACGTGGCCTGCGACGTTTGCAAAGGCAAAAGGTACAACCGAGAAACGCTGGAAGTGAAATACAAGGGCAAGAACATCTGCGAAGTGCTCGACATGACAATCGAGGATGCACGTGATTTCTTCGATGCCGTCCCGGCCCTTGCGCGCAAGCTTCAAACACTGATTGATGTTGGGCTGTCCTACATCCGACTTGGGCAGTCAGCGACAACGCTGTCAGGCGGCGAGGCGCAACGCGTCAAGCTTGCGCGCGAGCTGTCTAAACGCGACACCGGCCAAACGTTGTACATACTCGATGAACCCACCACAGGCCTTCACTTTCACGACATCAAGCAGTTACTGCGCGTGCTGCATACGCTGCGCGACGAAGGCAACACCATCGTTGTCATTGAGCATAATCTGGATGTCATAAAGACTGCCGACTGGGTCGTGGACCTCGGGCCGGAGGGTGGTGATGGCGGCGGCGAGATAATCGGTACAGGCACACCGGAGCAGATCGCCGGGATGAAACATTCACACACAGGCCGCTATCTGAAAAAACTGTTGGGAAAGCAGCGCCAGACCTGAAGTAAGACTGGCGACTCAGTAGCTCAGCAATCGTTTAGCGTACAGTCTGCCATCAGCGCGCACTTCACCTATGCCGATGAATTCAGAATCACGATAAACACGCGCGACACTTTCCAGCGTCGATGCAACCGCCACCGACTTGCCTTGCCGCAAGCAGAGCGTTTCCACCGCATCCAGCATTATTGCCGGTAATCTGGCGAGTGGCATGTCCACCGGCAGCAATAGCTGCGCAACAGCGGCAGGATCATTCTTTGTCAGGAATTCCAGTTGCTCCAACGTCACGCTGTGCTGCAGTTCGAAGGGCCCGGCTTGTTCACGCCGCAAGAACACTACATGGGCACCTGTACCAAGCGCCTCCCCTATATCTTCTGCAAGGGTACGGATATAACTGCCTTTGCTGCACCTCACACGCAGCTCCAACTCGGGGTTCTCCCATCGCAGCAACTCCAGCTCGTGGATGTGTATCTCCCTGAACTTGGGCGTGATCTCTTTGCCGGCCCGGGCAAGTTTGTAGAGCGGCACCCCATTCTGCTTGAGGGCAGAATAGATGGAAGGCTGCTGAGTGATGGTACCGCGGAATTGTTGCAACACAGCAAGTAGTTGCTCCGTGGTGAAGGTTGGCACCGCACGTGTAGCGACGATATCCCCATCGCGATCACCCGATGCAGTTTTAACGCCGAGCTTTACGATGGTCCGGTAAGTCTTGTCAGCATCTAGCAGGAATTGCGCCACCTTCGTGGCTTCGCCAAAGCATAACGGCAGCACGCCGCACGCCAGTGGATCAAGACTGCCGGTATGACCGGCTTTGTCAGCGCCAAGCAGTCGCTTGGCGCGTTGCAAGCAGTGGTTGGAAGACAGTCCTTCAGCCTTGTCGACGACAAGGACACCGCTGACCGGAAATCGTGAACTCATCTGTCAGCAGAACTCCGGAGCAGCACAGCGCCTGGGTGCTGACTATTGTTCGTGATGGCTGTCAGCTTCGAGCGCCTTGTCAATCAGCGCTGAAAGATGCCGCCCATTCTCCACCGAAACGTCGTAATGGAACTTGAGTTTGGGCGTAGCGCGCAGCTGCAGGTTTTTTGCCAGCAACGTACGCAGAAAGCCACCTGCCTTGTTCAGAACATCCAGCGCCACTTTCGGCTCAGCACCTAGAATGGTGACGTAGATGTCAGCATGGGCAAGATCGCGACTGACTTCGACACCTGTCACCGACGCCATCCCTACGCGCGGATCACGCAGCTCGGTCTGCAGCAGACGTGCAAGCTCCTGTCGGATCGCATCGCCAATCTTATCGAGACGGTTGGATACTTTGCGCATGGTGGGCCGCCTTACAGCGTCCTTGCCACCTTGGTACGGTTGTAGACTTCAATCTTGTCGCCAACACGAACGTCGGTATAGTTCTTGACGCCGATACCGCATTCCATACCGTTACGTACTTCTGCGGCCTCATCCTTGAAACGGCGCAGCGATTCAAGTTCGCCTTCATAGATCACCACGTTGTCACGCAGCACGCGGATTGGCTTGTTGCGATACACCGTGCCTTCAACCACCATACTACCCGCAATCGCACCATATTTTGGTGAATTGAAGATGTCGCGCACTTCAGCCACACCCAGGATCTCTTCACGCAGCTCTGGTGACAGCATGCCACTGAGAACGGCTTTAATGTCATCAATCAGGTTGTAGATGATGCTGTAATAACGCAGCTGCAGGTTGGCAGACTCGATTAGCGCCTTGGCTGACTTGTCAGCACGGACATTGAAACCAATGATGGTGGCACTGGAGGTTTCAGCCAGTTGCACATCTGTTTCCGAAATGCCGCCAACACCAAAGCCAACAACATTGATTGACACTTCGTCGTTACCTATCCCGGCAAGCGTGGTCATGATGGCCTCGAGCGAGCCACGCACGTCTGCTTTCAGCACCACATTAAGTATTTTCTTGGCGCTGTTGCCCATCGACGCGAACATCATTTCCGCTTTTGCCGCCTGCTGCTTCGCAACCATCCTCTCGCGATGACGATTGAGGCGATGTTCAGCAACTTCGCGAGCTTTTTTCTCGTTCTCGACCACGATGAATTCATCGCCGGCCTCTGGCGTTCCACTCAAACCAAGGATCTCAACGGGTATGGAAGGACCCGCGGAGGTAATCGGTTTACCGTTTTCATCCAACATTGCCCTGACACGGCCGAATTCATGGCCCACCAACAGGACGTCCGATAATTTAAGCGTGCCGCTTTGCACGAGCATCGTGGCCACCGGCCCGCGTCCCTTGTCGAGACTGGACTCAATAACAACGCCTTTGGCAGGGCAGTCGATAATAGACGTCAGCTCAAGCAGCTCGGCTTGCAACAGGACGGCTTCAAGCAAACTATCAATGCCCTGGCCGGTATGGGCCGATACTTCCACGAACTGGGTGTCGCCACCCCACGAATCAGGCAGCACGCCCTTGCTGGCCAGTTCACTCTTGACGCGTTCTGGATCGGCAGACTCTTTGTCAATCTTGTTGACGGCGACCACGATGGGGACATTGGCCGCACGCGCATGCTGGATAGCCTCTTCCGTTTGGGGCATCACGCCGTCGTCGGCAGCTACCACCAGAATCACAATGTCAGTGGCCTTGGCACCGCGCGAACGCATCGCACTGAAGGCCGCGTGGCCAGGAGTATCTAGGAAGCACACCATGCCGCGGTCCGTCTTCACATGGTATGCACCGATATGCTGAGTGATACCTCCAGCTTCGCCTGACGCAACTGATGCCTTGCGGATGTAGTCCAGCAACGACGTCTTGCCATGGTCCACGTGTCCCATCACGGTAACAACTGGAGCCCGAGGAACTTCAATGCCTTCATGTTTAACGGAAATGGCCAGATTATCCTCCAGCGCTGTGGCTGAAATGGTTTTGGCCTTGTGGCCGAGTTCCTCTACAAGCAAGACCGACGTATCCTGATCCAGTACCTGGTTCAGCGTCGCCATTACGCCCATTCGCATCAATGCTTTGATCAGCTCGCCAGACTTGACCGACAACCGCAGGGCAAGATCAGATACCGTGATCGCCTCCGGCACTTCGATTTCACGTACTACAAATTCGGTTGGCTTCTCGAACTGATGCTGTTTTGAATGAGCGAGTTTCTTCTTGCTGCGCCAACGACCGCTGCCATCCAGGCCATCTTCATCAAGAATGAAGTCATCGGAGGAGCGCACTTTGGTGAACTTTTTGCCCGGCAGTTCTTTTTCTTTCTTGCGGGAGATTGGCTTGCGCTTTTCGCTGTCTTCCTCGTCGCCACTCTTGCCATCTTTACGAAGAGTGCCTTTCTTGAAATCAGGTTTGCTGTCGACGCGTGGCTCGACTTTGGCATCAGTGCGCGGCTCGGACTTGGTCTCCGTTGCGGTCTTGCCCCTGACTGTAGAGCCCGGACGCGACGCTTCTTCCTTGCGCTGTCTCGCTTCAACGGCTTCTCTTGCTTTGCGCTCGGCTTCTTCCCTTTCCTTCTGCTCTGCCTGCAGGCGTTCCTTTTCGGCCGCCTCTTTCTGTGCTTCCTCCACGCTGCGTTTTACATAAGTACGCTTTTTGCGTACTTCGACACTGACGGTCTTGCTGCGCCCCTGGTTGTCAGAGGTCTTCAGCGTTTCCACTGTTTTGCGTTTAAGCGTAATGCGGCCAGGAACCGTTTCTGCACCCGAATTGTCGCCGTGACGACTCTTCAGGAACGCCAATAACTTCGAGCGTTGCTCGTTGTTTATCTTGTCAGTTGCTGCGCCTTGGGGCAGACCCGCCTCCTTGATTTGCTCAAGTAAGCGCTCTACCGGTACCCCAACCATCTTGGCCAGGTCTTGTATGCTCAAATCAGCCATTCATTACTCCTGCCAGCCGCGGCAACTCAGACAAACCACGGGGCCCGGGCCGTCAGGATCAACTGACCAGCCTTCTCTTCTGTCATGCCGTTGATGCCCATCAGGTCATCCACAGCCTGCTCCGCCAGATCTTCCATAGTCTTGATACCGATCCCCGCCATGGCCAGTGCCAGTTTGTTGTCCATCCCGTCCATGTTAAGCAAGTCGTCCGCGATACCGGCTTTGCTGATGTCTTCTTCTGAAGCAATTGCGCGAGTCAACAGCGCATCCTTTGCACGGTTTCTCAACTCATCCGCGATTTCGTCATCGAAATCCTGGATCTGGGTAATCTCTTCCAGCGGCACGTAGGCAATTTCTTCCAAGGTGGTGAACCCTTCCTGTACGAGAATATCTGCAACCTCTTCATCGACATCCAGTGCCTGCATGAAAATTGTAATAAGAGAGGCACTTTCCTGCTGTTGCTTATCGGCAGCTTTCTCTTCGCTCATCACGTTGATGGCCCAGCCTGTCAGCTCGGCGCTGAGACGAACATTCTGGCCGTTGCGACCGATGGCCTGAGCGAGATTTTCTTCTGCCACCGCAACGTCCATCGTATGGGCTTCTTCGTCGACAACGATCGAAGCTACTTCAGCAGGCGACATCGCGTTGATGACGAGCTGAGCCGGGTTTTCGTCCCACAGGATGATGTCGATGCGTTCGTTCGCGAGCTCGCCCGACACTACCTGCACTCTCGAACCGCGCATGCCTACACAGGCACCCACTGGATCAATGCGCTTGTCGTTGGTCTTGACGGCGATCTTGGCGCGCGATCCCGGATCGCGGGCAGCCGCCTTTATCTCGATGATCTCTTCAGATATTTCCGGAACTTCAATCTTGAATAGCTCGATCAGCATTTGCGGCGATGTGCGGCTGAGCAACAATTGTGGACCTCGCACTTCCGAGCGAACCTCGGTGAGCAGCGCACGCACTCGGTCGTTGATACGGAAGGTTTCACGCGGAATGAGATTTTCGCGCGGCAGCAGGCCCTCGGCATTGTTGCCGAGATCAACGATGACGTTATCTCGGGTCACTTTCTTGACAGTCCCGGCAATCAGTTTGCCGACCTTGCCGTTGTATTCGTTGACGACAAGCTCGCGTTCGGCCTCTCGCACTTTTTGCACGATGACCTGCTTTGCGGTCTGGGCAGAGATGCGACCAAACTCGACGTTGTCGATCTTGATGCGATGCACATCACCGACCTTTAGAGCCGGATCCACCTCGAGCGCTTCTTCAATGGTGAACTCGGAGCCGAGCGTCGCCATCTGGTCATCAGGCACTACCGTCCATTTTCGGAAAGTATCGTAGTTACCAGTCGCGCGATCGATGATGACGTCACAATCAATCGTCTCCTCTTCCGGGTAGCGTTTCTTCGTAGCGGAAGCAAGGGCTGACTCGAGCGCCTTGAAAATCACTTCGCGTGAAACGCCTTTCTCGTTGGAGACTGCATCAGCGACCAAAAGGATTTCTTTGTTGTTCATATGCTTGTACCTGCATCATTCCTGCAAAAAAAACGCCTTGAGCCGGCGTAAGTACACCATGTCAGTCCTGCAACACCAGTGAGGCCCTTTCGATCTGCCGGAACGGAATCCTGAAATCTTCCGATCCGACCTGAACCACTATTGTTGTTTCGTGCATCAATCCTTCCTGCGCTGTCACCACATCCTTGAGGATGCCAGTGAAGTTTCTGCGCCCTGCCACATTGCCATTGATTCGAATCTTGAGCATCGCTGCCGGATACAATCTGTATTGCTCCGGAGTGAATAGCATCCTGTCCAACCCCGGCGACGACACTTCCAGCGTGTACTCGTCCTTGATCGGATCTTCCACGTCCAGAATGCTACTGACCTGCCGACTGGCTTCGGCACAATCTTCAATATTAATGCCACCTTCTTTGTCGATGAATATCCGCAACAGGGTGTGTCTGCCCTGCCCGAGGTATTCGACACCCCAAAGCTGGTAGCCCAGCGCATTGATTACCGGTTCGACAAGCTTTTGGATCACTTCCGCCTTGCCAGCCATACCTGCATTCCGCACAAACAAAAAATGGGCACCAGGCCCACTTGCAAAACCAGTCCCTGAGAAAACAAAAAGCCCCATATAGGGGCCATTCTGCTGGGTACTGCATCTATGACTTCACTTACTGCCAGTCAGTCATGACAAGTCCCCTACAGGCTTGTCATTGGCTTATCGGCCAACGCTCCGATCCGGAGCAACCAACTCTTAACCATCAGGAGAATTGGTAGCGGGGGCAGGATTTGAACCTACGACCTTCGGGTTATGAGCCCGACGAGCTGCCAGACTGCTCCACCCCGCAATAAAACTAAATGCTGCACAAACATCACTGCAGCAGGGCGCGCATTATAGGAAGCACAACCTGCACGGTCAACCAGCGCAATGATTAAACCATCTCAAAACGCACTATTTTTTACAATGATCGCCGGATTCAGCAACTGCGACACTCCAGAACGGTCTTCATGTAAAGCGAACATCTCTGTTCGATCGAACTACTTCCCACTCATGTAAAGCATGGTGCCCAAGGCCGGACTCGAACCGGCACGACCGAAGCCACTACCACCTCAAGGTAGCGTGTATACCAATTTCACCACTTGGGCTTTATAAAACTCAATTTTGCGTGGATTGGGCGTCCGGCTCAACCACTGTTTCGACAACAGGAGCCAAGGATTCGGCTTCTGAACCAGCAACTGGCAACTCAACAGCCAACCCTGCAGGGGCCTCAATAGCAACATCAGCAGGCACTACAGGAACATCCGTAGTAGGCGATGCAACTGCCGCTGCAGTATCCGGATTGGCCAGCAAAGACTCAACCTCAATACCGGCATCTGCCTTGTTGCGGGCAACGACAGCCAACGACAAGCTCGTTATGAAGAACAGCACTGCGAGCCAGGTTGTGGACTTGGTAAGTACATTGCCGGTGCCTGCACTACCAAATATGGTCTGTGACGCACCACTGCCGAATGAGGCTCCCATGTCGGCGCCTTTTCCTTGCTGAATCAGCACGAGACCAATAATGGCCACGGCAGACAGGATATGAATCACAATTATCAACGATTCCATGAACTCTTTTACCTGACGAATTACTGCTGTTACTGCATCAAACATTGAACCCGGCACAAATTGCCAGGAAATCCTTTATCGCCATTGATGCACCGCCTACCAAAGCCCCATCAATATCAGGCTCGGATGCCAAACGCGCAGCATTGTCGCCCCTGACACTGCCGCCGTACAAAATCCTAACTCCCTCACCTTCAGCGCCATCGAGGGCACACAAGTAATCCCTGATAAAAGCGTGAACTGCCTGTGC
Organism: uncultured Gammaproteobacteria bacterium; assembly: GCA_903887045.1. GTDB lineage: Bacteria > Pseudomonadota > Gammaproteobacteria > Pseudomonadales > Pseudohongiellaceae > CAILUG01. Next base: position 22,960 of record CAISOD010000090.1, read on the forward strand.
CTGTGCCGGCGTAGCAGTATTGCCAGTGCCAATTGCCCATACCGGTTCGTAAGCCACCACCGCGTTGGCAAATGCAGCAGGGCCGGCAAAATCCACCACCGCATCAAGCTGCTCGCGCACCTTTTGTTCGGTGATACCTGACTGGCGTTCTGCCGCATTTTCACCGACACACAGAATAGGAACCAGTCCACCCCTTAACGCAGCAGCAAAACGCGCAGCTACAGTGGCGTCGGTTTCCCCAAACAGGGTCCTTCTCTCTGAATGCCCCACGATTACATGAGTGCAGTCGAATTCCTTCAACATTGGGGCTGATACTTCGCCCGTAAAGGGCCCCTGTTCAGCACCATGCACATTTTGCGCACCCACACCAATCTGTGTCTTTTTCAACGCAGCCTGCAACTGAGCCAGAAAAACAAAAGGGGGACACAACACCACATCTCCGTGCTGTAGCGGCCCTTGGGCACGCACGAACTCACTTACAAAGCCTTCGATCCAAGCCTGCTGGCCGTGCATCTTCCAGTTGGCGACAACCAAGGGCTTGCGTTTCATGGGATCACTGAGCAGCTTTTTATGGCTGTAAAAAGGTCGGCAAGTCTAGCCAAGAAGCGCCGGACACGCAAGGCAAGTAGCTCGCTGCTCAGCCTACTTGCTGTTTGACTGTATCGGCCAGTTCAGCCGCCAATTGAGCCACCTCTGCAGCATCCTGTCCTTCTATCATCACTCGCACTACAGGCTCGGTGCCAGAAGGACGTAACAGCACACGCCCTTTGTTGCCCAGCCTTTTCTCAATTGCAGCTTTGGCTGCCTCTATCACGCTGTTGTTCGCAAACAGTTCACGCTTGACGATCTTCACGTTGATCATCGTCTGTGGAAACTTGGTCATACCAGACTTTATGTCAGCCAGTGCGCGGCCTTGCGCCTGCATCGCTGCCAACACCTGCAATGCAGATACGATCCCGTCACCAGTGGTGGTGGCATCCAGGCAGATGAGATGCCCGGATGACTCTCCGCCGTAAATCCAGCCCCTAGCCTGCATTTCGGCCATTACGTAACGATCGCCAACTTTGGCTCTTGCAAAGTCGATACCTTTGTCACGCAGTGCCAATTCGAGCCC
>CAISOD010000091.1 GCA_903887045.1 uncultured Gammaproteobacteria bacterium
TGCGAGTTCAGTTCATGTTGACTTTTCACGATAGCCACATGATAAGTAAAGCATGATTTATCAGCTTCGTACGTACTGGGCCGCACCCGGCCGCTTCGCAGACATCGATGGCCGCTTCCGCAACCTGACGATGCGCCTGTTCGCTCGCCATGGCATGCAGGTCGTCGGCTTCTGGACGCCCGAGCCGCGCACGGAGGAAACCGGCGACCTCGTCTATGTCCTGGCCTTCGCTGATCAGGCCGCCTGCGACGCCGCCTGGGCCGCCTTCCGCGCCGACCCCGAATGGCAGGCCGGCCGCGACGCCACGGAAGCCAACGGCCCGATCGTGGCGAAGGTCGTCAGTGTGATGATGAAGGCGACAGATTATGCGTCGGCGCGGTAGCCAGCAGCATCCCCAGCCACAGCGACATGCTGATCGCCATCAACGACGAAAACATCTGAATGCCGGTCGCCGCCACCAAAGGTTCGGCCGCGCGCTGCAGCATCGCCATGCAAATTCCGACCGGCAGCGCCATACGCCCGATAAAGTGCGTTTGGGATTGCCATGCCCGAGCAATGCCAGCAAACACCGGCGCCGTCGCAAGAATGTAATGCAGCCACGTCACAGGCGCGCAGAGCAGCACACCTAGCAATGCAGCGGAAACCTCGATCACATCCGTTCGTTTGCTCAATCGCGCGCTGCGCAGTGATCGGCGAACGATGGCGAACAGGATCGCTGCCACGCAACCGAACGAAATTCCGGTCGCCAGCGCGCCGTATTGTGCCCCGAAAAGCTTCTGCCAAAAGGCTGGGATGCTCTGGTTCCAAAAAATCAGATACGTCATTTCCGGCGGCGTCATCTTTTCCGTATAGCCTCGCATCACGGCAATATAGTCCAGCGTCACCGAAGCGGGCAATTTCAGCAACCCCACCCCTGTCAGCGCCGCCAGCGCCGCAACCATGCCAGCGAGGAATCCGATACGCCGACGCAGTAACGCGACCAGCGCCAGGCCGACGACGATCGGCTTGATGCCGCATGCGATTCCCAGACAAACGCCGGCGAGAATGCGCACCCACGGCCGCTGTGCGTCCATGCCGTACCAGGCCAGCACCACAAGCAGCGCCATCACGAAGGTGATCTGGCCAAGATACAACGCGTCCAGAAACGCCGGCAGCAGAAACATCATTCCGACGCCGATGACGCGCGCACGGCCCGGCGGTATGCGACGGGCGACCAGCACCACCACCGGCAGGAACGCTGCCACCGACAACCAAAACCAGATGCGCTGCGCCGTCTCAACCGGCATGCGCGCAAAGGGGATCAGCGCCATGCCGATCGCCGGCATGTACGGAAACGGCATCATCGATACGTCTGGTTCGTCCAATACCTTGGGCCATTGCGACGTTCGATACAGCTGTTCCGGTTCCCAATCAAGCACCCGCGCCGCATCGCGGTACATAATAAAGTCGCCCTGCCATGGCGCATCCAGCACCGGCCCCCAGTTGCGTATCTTGACGGCTGTAAATACCAGTGCGCTGCAGATCGCTGCCGTCCACGTCACAGCTAGCAACAGGTTTTGTATTCGCTTCATCTTATTCATGCATGTGCGCATATTATGCAAAGTTTCGTTTTTGCGCTCTTTCCTGCATGCCGTCACGAAAAATCAGCCTCAGCAGAGTAGGCGCCAGTCCGTTCTGGATGGTGGATAGCCTCACAAGGGGACAGGAATCAAGGTGCAGATTTTCCTGAGTGGAAAAACAAAAATCCCCAGTGATCTGTATCACTGGGAAGATATAGCGGGAGTAGGATTCGAACCTACGACCTTCAGGTTATGAGCCTGACGAGCTGCCACTGCTCTATCCCGCACCGAGAAAATTGATTATACGGATCTGACGACGAATGTCAAGTCTTTTTACAAAACTCGTCACAGGGGGTGCATCCGCAGCTTGGGGCGGATTTCGACCGAAGATTTTTTCACGCGAAGCCGCAAAGAACGCAAAGGAAAA
>CAISOD010000092.1 GCA_903887045.1 uncultured Gammaproteobacteria bacterium
CTGCCATAATTGCGACGCGCTTCTTCGGCAAACCATTCCACATAGGACGCTGCGTAGGCGATCTCGGCGCGCGCCTCGGCCAGCGGCTTGCCCTGTTCGCTGGTCATCACCAGGGCGAGGTCCTCCTGATGACTCATCAACAGCTGGTACCAGCGACGCAACAGCGCTCCCCGCTCCTCGCCGGTACGCGCACGCCACAGGGGCAGCGCAGCCTGCGCAGCGTCAATCGCGCGTCTGGTCTCGGCGACACCCAGCGCGGGCACTGTCGCCAGCACCTGACCGGTTGCCGGGTTGCGCACATCCATCGTGCTGCCGTCGTCGGCGCCGGTCCAACGGCCTTCCAGCCATGCCTGCTGCTTCAGTAATTGTGGATCATGTAGTTGCATCACCGGCTCCGCTTCAATACACGCTGCCATCGGCCGCGTTACTGTTGGCGACCGCATCGGTGTGCTTGAACGCGCGGGCGAGTTCGGTGGCGGCATTGGCAAGCAGAGAGGTATCTACACCGACGGCTACAAAGTTGGCGCCTGCATCCAGGCAGCGGCGGGCAAAGGCACGGTCAGCGCTGAGAATGCCAGCCGCTTTGCCGGCGGCCCGTACCTGCCGGATTCCGTCCAGCATCGCCTGCTGCACCGGCTCGGCACCGGGATTGCCGAGAAATCCCATCGAGGCTGACAGGTCGGCCGGCCCGAAAAACACGCCATCGACGCCTTCAACGGCAGTGATCTCGCTGAGGTTCTGCAGCGCCTGCACCGTTTCGACCTGCACCAGCAGACACAGTTCGCGCTCGGCTGTCGCCAGATAGTCAGGGATGCGGTTCCAGCGTGATGCACGCGCCAGTGCGCTGCCTACACCCCGGATACCGCGCGGCGGGTAGCGACAGGCGGCGACTATGCGCCGGGCTTGTTCGGCACTGTCGACCATGGGCACCAGCAATGTCTGCGCGCCGATGTCGAGGTACTGCTTGATCAGCGCCGGCGTGGCCTCTACCGGGCGCACTACTGGTTGCACGGAATAACCGGCCAAGGCCTGCAGCTGTGCCAGCACGCTGCGCAGGTCGTTGGGCGCATGTTCGCCGTCGATCAACAGCCAGTCGAACCCGCAACAGGCAAGCAACTCGGCTGAATAGGCGTCGGCCAATCCCATCCATAAACCGATGCGGGTCTCGCCTTGCTGCAGTGCCTGCTTGAATTGGTTGAGCGGAAGCTGCATGGGGACCTCAGGTGAAGCGGAACGAAATACTGCCGAGTCGGCCGTAGTCTGCGTGGAGACAATCGCCTCGCACGCAGGCGACCGGGCGGGTGAACGAACCAGCCAGCACCACATCGCCGGCAGTGAGCTGCTCGTCGTAGGGAGCGATTTTGTTGGCAAGCCATGCCACGCCATTGGCAGGGTGGTTCAGCACGGCAGCGGCGAGTCCGCTTTCTTCGATGACGCCGTTCTTGTGCAACAGCGCACCGCACCAGCGCAGATCAACGTCGAGCGGTCGCACCGGGCTGCCGCCCAGCACGATGCCGGCGTTGGCGGCGAAATCGGAAATGGTATCGAACACCTTGCGCGGCGCTTTGGTCTCGCGGTCAAACTGTTCGATGCGCGCGTCGATGATCTCCAATGCCGGCGTCACATACTCGGTGGCGGCCAGCACATCGAACAGCGTTACGTTTGGTCCCCGCAATGGTCGCCCCAGAATAAAGGCCAGCTCCACTTCCACACGTGGCGCGATGAAACGTTCGAGCGGAATGTCGGAACCTGATTCAAAGAACATGTCATCCATCAGTGGTGCGTAATCAGGCTCCGTAATCTGGCTGGAAATCTGCATGGCGCGGGAGGTGAGGCCGATCTTGCGACCCTTGATGCTGCGGCCATCCGCCAGCTCCAGCTGCACCCAGGCTCGTTGAATGGCGTAGCCGTCTTCGATGTCCATGCCAGGGTGTTGGCGGGAAAAATGGCGCAGTTGCGTGCGGGACTTGCGGGCCTCGTACAACTGGCGTGCGAGGTCTTTGATGAGTTCGGGAGCGAGCATGTCAGCGGTCCTTGAACAAGGGATGCAGGGAACTGTTCTTTGCGTCGAAGACTTCCTGTCCTTCGTCTATCTGTAGAGTCACGCCAACCGGTCTGGCCGCCAGCACTGATGACAGTTGCGTCATCGCTGCGGCTTCCAGCGCTTCGCCGGTACGACGTTTGACGTCGGCGCTACGGCCTCGGCCCATTCGCAGATTCAGGTAAACGAAACCATAGTCGCCGCCCACACCAGCCGCCTTGCCGGCGGCACCGCCATCGGCCAGTGCATAGTGAGCCGCCGGGTAGGCAAGCACGCGGACGCCACCGGTCGGAAACACCTGCTTGTCAGCTTCGTCGCGGATGCCAAGCATTGCATCGGCCAGCCGCCGGCACAGCGCATTGATGTCGGTATCGTTCTCGAGGTTGCTTGTGTAGAGCATCACCAGATGCGGCATTGAATTTCTCCCACGATGCTACAGGCGCGGGAACGACTTGAATGGACGTCCGGCCGATGCCTCCGGTTGCGGGATCGCTCTGCCCTCTACCGGCGTTACCGGAAACAGTGCATTGATCTGGCCGGTACCGGAAGAGCCGAAATAGGGCGTAATGATCTCGCCCTTGCCTTCATACTCGGACCAGCCAAGCGCTCCCAGCATCATGGCGGTATCGTGCATGAAACCCTCGCCATGTGCCTTCGACGCGTACTCCGGCAGCATCTCGCAGAAGGTCTTCCAGTCACCGCGCTTCCAGATCTCTACCACTTCATTGTCGAGTGTTTCCAGGAAAGGACTCCAGATGCGGAAACCGAAATCCGGTGCTGTGCCATTCTGGGCAAAGCGGTGGCTCAACGAGCCGCTGGCGAGGAAGGCCACCGTGCCGTCGTATTCCTCTTCAACGGCGCGCCGCAGCGCCCAGCCCAGTCGTGCACTGTCGTTGAGGTAGTGCACTGTGCAGAGCGCAGATACCGAGATTGCCTTGAAGTGCAAGTCCTCGTTCATGTAGCGCATTGGCACCAGCGTGCCGTATTCGGGAGCAAGTGTGGTGGCATCGTGGGCGAGTGTCTCGACGCCCATCTCGTTGCAGAAGCGTGCAAGCAGCTTGCCCAGCGCCGGATTGCCGGGGATCTCGTAAGCCATGTTGCTGATGAAATGCGGCAATTCGTTGCTGGTGTACACACCGGCAAAATGCGGCGCGCAATTGATGTGATAGTTGGAGTTCACAAGCCAGTGCGTATCAAACACCACGATGGTGTCGACGCCGAGTTCGCGGCAGCGCCGGCTGATCTCGCGGTGACCTTCGATGGCGGCGTCGCGTGAACCCTTGCGCGGCCCATCCAGCTCACTCAGATACATTGAGGGAACGTGGGTTATTTTTCCTACCAGTGCCAATCTTCCCATGGGAATAACCTGATTGTGGTTTCAAACGCCCCAATGGGGAATGTGGTGACTGCCCAAAGAAACAGCCACGTTTTTGGGTTCCAGAAAAACCTCGTAACTCCAGGTGCCGCCTTCGCGGCCGGTACCCGATGCCTTGGTGCCACCAAAAGGCTGACGGAGATCGCGCACATTCTGGCTGTTCACGAAGCACATACCGGCTTCGATCGCGGCGGCAACCCTGTGGGCACGCGCCAGATTTTCGGTCCACACATAACTGGAAAGGCCATACTGGGTTTCGTTGGCAATCTTTATCGCTTCCGCTTCGTCGCTGAACGGGATCAGACACGCCACCGGACCGAAGATCTCATCCTGCGCAATACGCATGCGATTATCGACATCGGCGAACACGGTTGGCCACACAAAATTACCGTTGCGCAACGCCGGTGCGAGCTCTGGTGCATAAGATGGCCGATCGACGCCACCGCAGAGCATGGTCGCGCCTTCCTTGCTGCCAAGTTCGATGTAGCTGCGTACCTTGGCCAGATGTGCAGGGCTGATCATGGGGCCGATGATTGTGTTGGGATCAAGCGGGTCGCCGACACTGATGCGCTTGGCGCGTTCGGTAAACCGTTCCACGAATCTGGCGTAGATGCTGCGCTGTACGAGGATGCGGGAGCCGGCAGTGCAGCGTTCGCCGTTGATCGAAAAGATCATGAATACTGCGGCATCCAACGCGCGTTCGAAATCGGCATCGTCAAAGATCACGAACGGGCTCTTGCCGCCCAGTTCCATGCTGAACTTTTTCAGACCGGCCGCCTGCACAATGCGATTGCCGGTTACTGTCGAGCCGGTAAAGGAAATGGCGCGCACATCAGGATGTCTGACCAGTGGCTCGCCGGCGTCGACTCCGAAGCCGTGCACTACATTGAGCACGCCATCGGGGATGCCGGCCTCCTGTGCCAGTTCGCCGAGTCGTGCCGCCGTCAGCGGTGAAAGTTCACTCATCTTGAGTACTGCGGTGTTGCCGAACGCCAGCGCAGGCGCCACTTTCCAGGTAGCCGTCATGAACGGCACATTCCACGGCGAGATCAATGCACACACACCAACAGGATGGAACAGCGTGTAGTTGAGGTGGGTGGGCGTGGGATAGGTGTGACCATCAACGCGAGTACACATCTCTGCGAAATAGGTGAAGTTGTCGGCCGAACGTGGCACCAGTTGCTTGCCTGTCTGTGCAATCACCTGGCCGGTGTCACGCGTCTCCATTTCAGAGAGAGCAGGTACTTCCCGCGTGATCAGCGCAGCGAGCTTGCGCATCAGCGACGCGCGTTCAGTGGCAGGTCGGCGGGACCAGTCTGGAAACGCAGACTTGGCTGCGGCTACCGCTGCGTTGACTTCCACCTCGGTGCCGGCAGCGACTTCTGCCAGTACTTCCTGGGTTGCAGGGTTGATGGTCTGGAAGCTGCGCGCGCTGGCCACGGCTTTGCCGTTGATCAGATGGTGGATCATGCGGGTACTCCGATTGCAGATTGGAATTGTTGCGTAGAGAGAAAGGAACTGTCGTCGACGATGGTGTTGAGCAGTCGACCGATACCGGTGACCTCGCAGACTATTTCGTCACCGGCCTGCACATTGACTACGCCATCGGGCGTGCCGGTGAGGATCACATCACCAGGCTGCAGTGTCATGAAATCACTCAGGTACTCAATCAGTGCCGGAATATCGTTGACCATATTGGCGGTTGAGCCGTGCTGCCGTCTGGTGCCGTTGACGTAGGTTGCCAGCTCAAGTGCATGCGGATCGGCAACTTCGTCTGCGCTGACGAGCCAGGGGCCGAGTACGGTGGCGCCGTCGCGATTTTTCACGCGCATGTTGGGCCGGTACCAGTTTTCGAGGTAGTCGCGAAAAGCATAATCGTTGCATACGGTATAGCCTGCCACATGCTGCATGGCATTGGCGGCTTTCACCTTGCGGGCAGTTCTGCCAATGACGACAGCAAGCTCGCACTCGTAATGCATGAACGTGACATCGGCCGGACGCCTTGTGTAACCGCGGTGGCCCAGCAAGGTGCCGGGCCCCTTCAGAAACACCAGCGGCTCGTCCTTGGCAGTGATGGTCAATTCCCGGGCAAGTTCTTTCACATGGTCTGCATAGTTGAGACCCAGCGCCAGCACCGTGCCTGCTTCGACGGGTGTAAGCCAAGTGACTGCGCTTTCAGCCAGCACGCGGCCATCGGCCAGACGAATGCCGTCGTCATGCGGAAACGCGGTATGAATGGCGCCTGCATAAGCAACGCGCGCAGTGCGGGTCATCAGCGGCTCTCCTCTCGTTCAACACGATTTTCCATACTGCCGATACCCGATATCTCCACGCGGATGCGCTGGCCGTCAGCGGCAAGTGGCGCGCCGGCACCGGCACCCAGCAACAAAATATCGCCCGGCTGCAATGTCATGAATTCGGTAACGTCTGCCAACAGGCGTCGCACCGATCGTATGCGACCACCAGTGGAGCCCTCGAAAACCGGTTCGTCATCTATCCACACGCGTGTCGCCAAGGCATCGGGGTCGCTGACGACAGCCGCGGCAATCCGTGCATTGGCAATCGGACAGAAACCATCACGGGCATTGAAGCGCAGTGATGGCCGGTAGAAATTGTCATGTGGCAAGCAGATGTCGTTCACCACGGTGTAACCGGCAATGAAGTTGTCGGCTGCGTTTGCAGGTACGCGACAGGCGGTGCGTCCAATGATGATTCCAAGCGATACACCGACTCGCACCGATGTTGCAGCAGGTACGTGGATTACGCTGCCGGGACCAGAGAGCGTATTGCGTGGCTTCAGGTACAGCACTGGCGCCTGCGGGGGTGCCTTGTACGGAGGCTTTTCAACGGCAGCGCCCAGCGCTGCGAGAGAGGCGGGATCGTTGAGCAGTGTGCCGTACACAACTCCGCTGAGGTGCCACGGACTGAATCCGACCGATGGATCAAATGGCATGCACTGCTCCCTGTTCCAATCTGTTCTGCCACTGCCCGCTGTTTTCGTGATTGATTGATTCCATCGGCGACATTGGTGGCGCAATCCTCCGGGAGGATTGGTTCCTGCAACGAATCCTGCCACACAAATTTTTAATCAGCTTATGCCTTTGGGTGTCATAGGAATTTACTGATGATAGAGATCGATAATTGCACGCATCACGTTGTTTAACGCGGATTTTTACGGCAATTATTGCTACTTCGCGATATTGCACTGTGCAGTGCGCTCTGGAGTTTTTTTCATCATATCCGCCAAATTTTTCCTTGCATAGCGTTGTCTTTGCACAATGTTTCGACGAACTCTGGATGCATGTTGTGCATATAGTGCAATCCAGGGGCGAGCTCGTGTATGTTCGGCACCGCCTTGGCGTGCATCATGTTGTCAAGGGTCTGCAGCTTCGCGGAAAAAGGTCTGATGATGATCACGAGACGACAACTCCTCAGTATGACGGGTACGATCAGTGGTGCCGCTGGCATGAGTGGCATTCTTGCAGCGCTGGGAGCCATACCGCACTCGGCGCAAGCGCAGGTGCCATCACTGCGCGCTGCGCGCCCACGCCGCAAGGTGTTGCTGCTCGGCGCAGGAATTTCCTCTCTCATTGCCGCCATGGAGCTTGAACAGGCCGGTTATGAATGTGAAATCCTGGAGGCCACCCATCGTGTCGGCGGCCGCTGCATGACCTTGCGCAGCGGTGACATCGTCGATGAGATCGGCAATCGTCAGGTATGTAACTTCGATGACGACCCCACGCTGTATTTCAATGCCGGTCCTTCGCGTATTCCACACGAGCACGCCACGATCCTTGGATACTGTCGTCGGCTGGGTGTTTCACTCGAAACCTCGGTGAATCTCAATCCCGCAGCGTGGATCCAATTCGACGGATTCAATGGCGGTGCGCGCATGCGGCAGAAGCAGTACGTCGCCGATGCGCGTGGATTTCTCGCAGAACTGACCCAGAAGGGGCTGCCGGATGCCTGGCTGGACAGTGAGTTGGGTGAGGAGGAACGCGACCTGCTCCGTCAGTTCTTGCGCAGTTACGGTGACCTCGGTGGTGATGACCGCTATCGCGGCTCTGCTCGGGCAGGCTATGCGAGTGGAGGCCTGGCGGCCCCCGGTGTGCTGAAAGACACGATCGCTTTGCGAGAACTGCTCAAGGCCGACTTCTGGCGCATGGGTATGCACTTTGCCGAATCCAGCTTGCAGTCTGCCGTGCTGCAACCTGTGGGAGGCATGGATCGTATTGTGACTGCAGTGCTCGCACGCCTGACCAACAAACCGCGGCTACATGCGGTGGTAACCGCGATAAATGTGACGAATGACGGTGTGGACGTGGTTTATCGCGAGAAGGGTGAGCAGCGCCGTACGCGCGCTGATTACTGTCTCAACGCGATTCCGGCGCAATTGCTGGGCGGTGTCGACAACAATTTTTCGCCGGATTACCGGCGTCTGTTGGCTGGTCGCCCACGCGGAAAGCTCAGCAGGCTCGGTCTGCAGATGCGTGAAAGATTCTGGGAAGCAGAAGGCATCTACGGAGGCATTTCGTGGACCGGTCAGGACATCACCCAGATCATGTATCCCTCAGGTGGCTTCGGCTCGCCCAAGGGCGTGCTGGTGGGTGCCTATATTCTTTCCGGAGAAATCAACGATCGCTGGGTGAATCTCACTGCGGCACAGCGCATTAAATCGGCGCTTGCACAGGGGGAGAAGGTGCATCCGGGCTATCGCGGTTATTTTGAAAGCGGAGTCAGTGTCGCGTGGCATCGCATGAATCACATGCTTGGCTGCACTGCCACCGGGTCAGAGCCGGGGACGGCATCGGCGTTACGGGCACCGTTCGGTCGCCACTACCTGATCGGTGATCAGGTAGCGAACTATGGGGGCTGGCTCGAAGCCTCGGTGTTGTCGGCGCTGAATGCGCTTGGTGATCTCGACAAGAAGGAAGCGGAGGCCGCATGAAGTACACCGCCCTGATTCTGCTCTGCTCGTGGCTTGGTCATACAACGGTGCAGGCTGCAGAGAACGATAACGTATTGGATGAACTTGTATTCTGTCTCGTGTGCCATGGCTATCAGGCACAAGGCAATCCTTCTGTCGGCGCTCCGGCACTGGTCGGTATCGAAGACTGGTACCTGCGTGCTGCGCTCGCGGCATACCGTGGCGGCACGCGCGCCGGCTATGCAGCTGCGATGGACATGCAGGCAGCCGCACGCATGTTGCCGGAAGACGATTTCGCCAAGGTGCTGCGGTTGCTCAACGAGTTGCCGCCTCGCGAACCGCAGGCTGCCGCGGTCGTAGATGCGGCGCTGCTGCAGAAAGGTCGGGAAAGCTATGCGCAGTTCTGCGCGAGTTGCCACGGTGCTGATGGTGAAGGCAACCAAATCCTGGCAGCGCCCGGGTTGCGGCGCCTGAACGACTGGTATCTCCAGGCGGCGTGGGAGTCCTACCTGACAGGAGGCAGGGGAAATGACAGCGCGGATGGCGCTTCGCAAATGGCCCAGTTTGTGCGTGCATTGCCGGATTCATTCGACATCGATGCGGTTGTTGTCTTCTTGACAGCAGCGGAGTGAAACCTGGTTATTCGTCGCCAACCGAACGTTTGAGTGCCTCGATCACCAGGCGCTCCGATTCATGCCTGCCGAACTCCGGTCGGTGCACAATGCATATCTGATCGCGATAGGTCGGCAGCTTGGTTTGATGATGAAGTTTGAGACCCGAGATCTTCACGGCCCGGTGGGGCAGGATGCCCAGGCCGATCCCGCGATTCACCAACTGGCAAATGAGTTCCAGACTGCTGGTGGAAATCAACTTGCGCGGTTTGTCGTGCCAGGTTTTGATGATTTCCTGGGTCTGCAACAGTTCAGGGTTGCAAATGAGCGTGTCGGGATCGGTGTTCTTGCCCGAACTCCAGATGCCGACGATGTCGAATTCGATATGCGTGATTACGAGGCTGGATACATCCATCGGATTGACGACCAGACCGACGTCGATCTTGCCGCGGTGCACTGCCTCCTGCACCTTGCGCGACGAATCGTGTATAAGATCGATGCGGTAATCGGGTGCATTGGCCTTGATATAGGCCAGCGCATTGGGGAACGAGTACTGTGCGACCGTCGGGTTGGCACCGATCGAAATAACGCGGTCACCAAACAGGTTATCCTTGCCGACGACGATATTGAGACCGTTGTACGCTTCTGCCAGCGCTTGCGCCTTGGACAGGAAGACTTTGCCGCTTGGGGTAAGTTCGACGCCGGTGCGCGAACGATAAAACAGTACATGACCCAAGTCGTCCTCAAGTCGTCGCAAACTTTCTGACAGCGCAGGTTGGCTGATTTCGAGTTGGCCGGCAGCCTGCATAAGTGTCTTGTGGGTGGCGGTCACAAGAAAATTTTGTATATCGTTGAATCTGAACTTCATAAGTCTTCGCCTATAACAAACATAGCCATACCCGTAGTTTACTTATGATTTTGATTCAAGTATTTTTTTTTGCAACTGAAAGCGATGCGTGCTGGATCCGACGATGGGCCAGCCAAAACAAAAAGCAATAACCAACGCAGCGCTATTGGAATACTCAGAGGAGCGATGGACAGACTTTCGACTGATGGTCAGTCTGACCCCGTGTTTTGCGACAGAGCGACGCGGCAAGTGTCGGTCTGTCCCAACTTCGTGCTCTCCGCTGAAACCACTGACAGCAATGGGAGGGAGCGTGGTCAAATTTGATCTGAGGGCATGCACGCATGTCCGCAGTTTTTTGCTTGCAGCCGGGTTGCACACGCTGGTTGCGATCAATCCTGCGTTTGCTGCCGATCTGCCGGCTCCGACTATCGGGGAAGACTGGCGCACAATCGAAGCACGCACGCGTCCCGCACAATTACCGCTGGTCAGCGATACCGGGCTTGAAGTCGGGCCGGGTGCGCTCGATCCTGAAAACCTGGCGAAGCAGCGTGCTGCGCCGGCTTTTGATCTCACCGGCGTCTGGGCGTTTCGCCGTTACGCTGGTGCTGATGCCGAGGTGCATGGTGATTTCAATTTCCGGCCGTTGCCGCAATTTACCCCGAAAGGCCAGGCCTTCTACGATGAATACAAACGTTTTGAAGCGGCTGGCAGGCGCCATCTGGAGCCTACGGCGTTCTGTCACCCTGCTGGCTTGCCACGACTGCAGACACGTGTCGGTTCGTTGATGATGCTGCAGTACCCAACCGCGATCTACATGGTGTCGCGGCTGAATAACGAATACCGCACGATCTATCTGGACGGCCGCCCGCATATTGACCCCGCTATTCGTGAACCCAACTATCTTGGTGAGTCGATGGGGCACTGGGATGGCGATACGCTGGTAATTGAGAGCGAGGGTTTCATTGGCGAAAACCACTTGATGCAAGTGGGCGTCATTACCGGCGAACAACTGCGCATCACCGAGCGCATCACAATGATCAACGACGGCAACACGTTGATGTTTGAATACACCTTCGTCGACCCTGACCACTGGGTTGGCGAGTGGAAGCATGTGCGCTTCCATGATCGCATCCTGCGCTCCGACATCAAGGAGGCCAACTGTTTGTTTGAAGACAATCTGGCGCTGCCAGGCATGACGCCGTACGAATCCGATGAAATTTATCTGCAGGAAATGCGCAGGATCGGGGCGGGACAGTAAGGACGAAGGCAGGCGGGGATTCTGAACAAGCATTCAACGCCAACTTTATTGACGCAATCGTGAGGTTACCCACATGAAGCAAAGTGTCTGGTGCAGGAAACTACTTTTTGTCGCCATGCTGCTGGCCGGCGGTCATGCCATCGCCCACCACTCCCACGCTACTCTGGATCAAAACGATGTTCGGGTGCTGACCGGTACTGTGGTCAAGTACGGTTGGCAGATGCCGCATGTGTTCCTGAAGGTGAAGGCACCCAACCTGGAAGGAAAGCTGGTGGAGTACAGCATCGAGATGGGCAATCCGCCGAGCATGGCGCGCGAGGGCTGGGGCAAGGAAAGTCTCAAACCGGGTGACGTGATTACCTGGCAAGGGGCGCATGACAAGAACAAGAACCGCGCCTATGCGTCCGCCGAATGGGTGGAAAAGGATGGAGTGCGGATCGGCACCGACAGTGGTGAAGCGGAAAACACCGTCGTCTCGCCTTCCAAAGACTTCTCTGGTGTCTGGACCCGCGATGATCCGGGTGGTTTCAAACCGCACTATCTGCCGCCCACCGATTGGCCCTATACACCGATGGCCAAAGCCCTGGTCGATGCCTTCAACGAGAGCCAGAATCCGGCACTGGCCTGCAAGGACCCGGGTCCGCCGAAATCGACGATTCTGCCGTACCCTCACCGAATCGTGCGTCCTGATGCCAACACGATCCTGCTCGAGCGCGACATGTTGCCGACTCCGCGGGTAGTGCACCTCGATCGCAGCGCACCTGCCGGAGAGCCGTCGGTGATGGGGCACTCGGTGGGTTGGTTCGAAGGCGAACAACTCGTGGTAGAGACCACCAATTTCGTCGCTGACGCCTGGGGCTCCCACACCGGTGTCGATTCCAGTGCGCAGAAGCATCTGCTCGAACGCTATAGCCTGACCGATGGCGGCTTGGGTCTGATGGCCGAAATCACCCTCACAGATCCCGTCTATCTCAGTACACCGGTCACCTTCAAACATTATTGGAAGAAGCTGCCTGATCGTGAATTGGTACAGGCACCCTGCACGCTCGAATCATCGCAACTCTGGATTGAAGGAGGCTACAACGAATGAGCAAGACCATCGCAGCAGTACTGTTGGGATTCGGCATGGCGTTTACGGTAGTGCCGGCGACGCAAGCACATCATTCAGCGATTGCGTTTGATCTGGCCGCCCCCGAAGTGTCGGTCACCGGCAAAGTCATTCAGTTCATCTGGCGCAGTCCGCATACCAGCATCAACCTTGAGGTCGTCAACGCCAAGGGCGAAACCGAAATCTGGAAGTGGGAGGGCGGCGGCACGGTAGCGTTGGTCAAGAGCGGTGTAACTCGCGAGACCATCAAGGCAGGGCAGACCTTGTCCGTCACCGGCAATCCTCTGCGGGACCGATCACCAGGCGGCCTGATGCGTTCCGTAATCCTCGAGGATGGTACGAAAATAGAGTTTGGAGACGCAGCCACGCAATAGACCGATCAGCACGCAAGCAACCATCAAGCCACAAACCAACAAGCCATAAACCAACAAGCCATAAACCAACAAGCCATAAACCAACAATTAAAAGCAGCGCCGTAGATATCGGATTCCGACAAGACGGCCACAACAACGGGAGTCGCCATGCATTTCAAAACCAAGCGCCTGTACTTCGGTACCAATCCGGATCGTCGTCCACTCAGCAGTCTGTTGATGGTCGGCACCCTGCTCGCCGCCAGCAGTGTGGCGCTTGCACAGCAGCCTGCGGCCCCGGCAGTCGAGGAAGTCGAGGAAGTTGTGGTCACGGGCAGCTTGTTGCGCACCGGTCGCTCTGATACTTCGCCTGTCGCCATAATCGGCCGCGACAGTCTGGTGGAGAATCCCAGACCGACGCTCTCCGGGTTTTTCAGTGCCAACGTTCCGCAGCATCAGCTCGAGGATTCCAACCAGTCCAATACCTCACGCGAGAACCGCACGCGTGTGCAGGGTGTCAGCCTGCGCGGCCTCGGCGCCCACAACACGCTGACACTCATCGATGGTCAGCGCACGGTGGATTATGCAGAGTCAATCTCGACCGGCTGGCGTTTCGTGGCGATCGACCAGGCCATTCCTGCGATTGCATTGCAACGCACCGAAATGCTGCTCGACGGTGGTTCCGCAATCTATGGCACAGACGCAGTGGCGGGTGTCGTCAACCTGATCCCTGACTATGGCTTTGAAGGCGTCAAACTCAATCTTTCGACCCAGAGATACGAAGACGCCGCCAGCAAGGGTAATGATGTTGGTTCAGTGTTGTTCGGCAAACGCACCGACAACACCCGTTGGTTGGCCGCTGCCGAATGGCAGAAATGGGATCACATTCTGCAGTCCGATCTTGGTATTTTTGACCCGTCTACTGCTCCTGCGGGTGGGATCAACCAGTACCGCGAGTTCGCGCCGGGCACTGGTGTAAGCGGAATGGGTGGCGCAGCTGCCGGCAAGCGACTGATGGATCCGCTTTGCGGCAAACTCGGATATCGCAGCGGTATCGTGAGTACATCGGCTGGCGGGCCGGCCTGTTCGACCACCAACTGGGCCATCAGTGCTGCCGGCAACAATCAGGTTATCCGGCAGGGCAACCGCGATGCGCTTACCTTGTTTGCCGGAGTCGAGCACGACTTCACTGACCGGCTCTCGATGAAGCTGAGCGCAAGTTACAACAGCACTGAAAATACCAACCCGGTGGACGGTGTCGCCACGGCGGTGAATACATCAGGCAGCAACAACCTGGCGGTCGGCATGCAGATCCCGATTCCACGCACCAACCCCGGTGTGATCGAGAATGCGCGGCTTGATCCCAACTGGAGCAATGCCGGCACCAACAACGGCTTTTTCCTGTCGCCGATGAACCTCAACAATCCGTGGGACATCCTGAACAACGAGATCAGTTCGACCAACCGTCGCCTCGCGGGCAGCCTTAATTACGAACTCAACGATACCTGGCAAGTGAGTTACAACAGCACGATTTCGCGCAGCGAAGTGAGCCGCAACGAGCCCGCCCTCGTCGCTGATCGCTTGCGCAAGGCACTGGCTGGCCTTGGCGGACCGAATTGCACTGGCACCGCCGCTGGCAGTGGTAGTTGCCAATGGTTCAATCCCTTCCTGAACTCGACGCAGGCCGGGATCGGGAATACCCAGGAGGTGCTGGAGTGGATACAGCCAATGCGCAATACGCGTATCTGGGGTGAACTCACCGTGCATCAGGTTGTCGTGACCGGCGATTCCAGTGCAATGTTTACGCTCCCCGCCGGCCCGGTTGGCGTGGCGGTTGGCTATGAACGTCGGGTTGACAGCTGGTACACGGATAACGATCCGTTGGCCAATGTTGGCGGTTATCAGCCGCAAGCAGGCGGTGCGGCTCTCGACTTCCCGTTGCCGTTTGGCAGCAAGGACCGCAGCAACGTTGTGGGTGCCGTCTTCATGGAGCTCGGTATCCCGGTGACCGACAACCTGAACGTGCAGGCTGCCGTGCGCACCGAAGACTATTCTGAGGCCTCCGATTTCAGCACCACCAATCCGAAGCTCGGTTTCAACTGGAGCGTCAACGAGAGTCTGACTGTACGCGGTTCGTGGGGGACCTCCTTCAAGGCGCCAACGGTTGAACATACCCAGCAGCCCATCAACCAATCCACCACGTTCCTCACACTCGGCAACAATGGTCTCAACGCTGTAGACGGTCCCTGCCCGGCGCCAGCCGGCGTGCCCACCGGCTGTTTCGTCGCCGGCGGCATCGGTCAGACCCGCAACATCATCGTACTTGAGACCAGGGCCAACCCCGACCTGCAGCCAGTGGAATCCACCAACTGGTCGCTCGGTTTTGACTGGGATATCACCGACAGCCTCACATTGGGCATGAACTATGTGGATATC
>CAISOD010000093.1 GCA_903887045.1 uncultured Gammaproteobacteria bacterium
TTCGGACAGATCCCAGATCAACGACGCATTGAGGCCGAAACGACGGGTATTGGTAGTGTTTGGAGAATAGAAGCGCACGCTGTCGAGAATGTCGCCATCGCCGTTGAGATCCCAGCCGGTGAGTGCGGTGTTGCCGGTTACACGGCGATCGACAACGGTGGTGGCACCGGGAGTTTCATTCATCATGGTGGTGCCGCCGCCGTTGGCCAGCACGTACTGCCATGAAGGATCGACCGTGAGGCGCACGTTGTCGGTGAGGTTCCACAACGAACTCAGGCGGATGTTGCCGGTATTGGACGGGTTGATACGCAGGTTGTAGTAGTTGGTACAGGCGGCCGGGTTGGCAACATTGTCGTTGGCTGGCAGTGCAGTAGTACCGGGGATCAGCGTGGCGTTGTCGTCGTCGCGTACGCCGCCGGTGGCGCTGTCACGCACACAGGTTGCATTGTTGTCATACTCGCGGCCGAACTGTGCCCACTGGGCTTCGGTGGCGTTGCGGTAGAAATTGTTGCGGTTGCGGTTGTAGTGCGCCGATACCGAGATGAAATTGCCGTTGTCGAGCTCCTGATGAATGCGCGCGTTGAGCTGGCGCTTGAACATGTCACCGGGCCCTTTGAATTTGTCGTTGCCCGAATAGGAGCCGGCAATGAAAGCGCGGGTATTCCACGGGCCGAAAGCACCGCTGTCCAGCATGCCGAAGTAGCGCTGGAAGTTGTCCTGGCCAGCTGCTACCGATACCAGTCCACCCATCTCCTCGGCGGGCAGACGTGTACGCGAGTTGATGGTGCCGCCGATGGCGGAAGCCGTTGGGCTGTCGACGTCAGTAGTGCCAAGGTTTACATCGACACTCTGGATGATTTCCGGATCAATCTGCTGGTTGGTGTAGATGGCGTAATTGCCGGTGTCATTGAGCGGGATGCCGTCAAAGGTCAGCGATACGCGCGAACCGTCGAAGCCGCGCAGGCGCAGGTTGCCGCCGGAGCTGCCGTAGGGATCGTTGTTGGTGAAGTTGAGGCCGGGCACCTGGTTGAGTGAATCGAGGAAAGTCTGGCCGGAGGCGTAGTTTTTCAGCATGTCGCCGGTAACCGTCACGCGCGACTTGGCGGCGTCCTGTGCGGTGACACCGGCCATGTTGAGCGAACCCTGGCCGGTGATGACGATCTCTTCCATGCCTTCGGTAGCGAGAGTACCGGTGGATTGGGCAAGGGCGGTACTGGCCGCACTTGTGGCCAGCAAAACGGCCAGTGCCAGGCGGGAAAGCGTGGGTGTTGCAATGGTGTTATGTACAGTGATCCTGTTCATGGGTGGCCCCGTTTGTCGATGTGCTGGGTTGAAGTAAACAACCGCGGCACGATAGGGGGCACCAATGCATCAAAAATAAATTAGCGGCAAAGAAATTGGCAAACTCTCGTCAAGTCTTGCTGGAGTAGTGGTTTTTTCAGTTAAGGCAGCATGAAAAAAAAGCTGGAAGGCGGCTCAATGCACGATGGAGCCAGACGGTACTTCGTCTTTGCGGTCGGGATCGAACAGCGCTTCCACATCTGCCGCGTCGAACAGATAGCGCTCCTGGCAGAACTCACAGTCCACTTCGATCTTGCCATCGGTTTGTAGTATGTCGTCGGCCTCTGCGCGACCGATCGTCAACAAGGTGCGTTCCACTTTGTCGCGGCTGCAGGTGCAGGAGAAGTGCAGATCCTTCGGTGCATGCAGCATCAACTGCTCTTCATGAAACAGGCGGAACAGCAGTGTTTCTGGTTGCAGGCCCAACAGCTCGCCGGAGTCGACCGTGGCGGCCAGCACATTGATGCGAGTCCAGTCTTCTTCACGCGCCTGCTCGTTCAGTTGGCGCTCCAGCGCGCTGCGGCTGTCGGGCAGTTGTTGCAGGAAGAAGCCGGCGACACAGTCGGGCGTCGTTACCATCTGGAAAGTGGACGGCAATTGTTCCGATTGCAGGAAATATACGTTGAGCGCATCCGCCAGTGTGTGGCCTTCGAGTGCCACCAGACTCTGGTAGGGATCGGCACCCTGGCTGAGCACGGTGATCACAATGCGGCCATCACCGAAAACTTCCTGCAATGAACCTTCGGGCACCAGGCCTTCCCAGCGTGCAAGTCCGCGCACGGCACCTTCGCTGGTCACCTGTACCACCAGCTTTTTCAGCGGGCCGTTGCCCTGCACCTGCATGATCATGTTGCCGTCGAACTTGATGGTGGCCGACAACAGCACGACTGCCGCCATGGCAGAGCCGAGTTGTTGTCGCACGTTGGCAGGGTAGTCATAACGCGCCAACATCTGCTGCCAGCTGCTGTTGAGATAGACCAGTTCGCCGCGGATATCGAGGTGTTGGAAGTTGAAGCGCAGCAGTTGATCGTGGTGTGACATGGGAATAAGGCCATTTACAGCGTGATCGCCATTCTCTCCCTGCTCCCGGCACCATACAATAGCGGTCACTTTTGTGAGGATATGCCTTTGTTCAACGAACTCGGCCTGCATGAGCGTTTGCTCAAGGCGCTTGAAAAATACAATCTGGTAACGCCGACGCCGGTGCAGGAACAACTGATTCCGGTGGCGATTGAAGGCCACGATGTACAAGTGAGCGCCGAGACCGGCAGCGGCAAGACTGCCGGCTATCTGTTGCCGCTGTTGCACCAGATGCTGGAGAAGCCCTCACCCAAGAGCGCCACCCGCGCGCTGATCCTGCTGCCTACGCGCGAACTGGCGCATCAAGTCGACAAACATTGCCAGGAACTCGGATCGTTCACCCAGATCAAGAGCGCTCTCATTGTTGGTGGCGCCTCCTTCAACGAGCAGAAAGCACTGATCCGCAAGAATCCCGAATTCATCATCGGCACCCCTGGCCGCATCCTCGAACATGTACAGAAAAAATCGATTGATCTCGCCGATCTCGAATTTCTCGTGCTGGACGAAGCCGATCGCATGCTCGACATGGGTTTCCGCGAAGCCGTGGTCGAGATTGTGCAGGCCTGTCGCAAGGAACGACAAACCTTGTTGTTGTCTGCCACGCTGGTACACACCGGCATTGGCAGAATCGCCGAGGATGTCTTGCGCACGCCAGCCATTGTCGAGATCGGTACCCACCGGTCCGCCCACCAGAACATCATCCAGCAGCGCATCCTCGCTGACGATCCGTCGCACAAGAACCAGCTGACCAACTGGCTGCTGTCCAACACTCCTTTTGACCGCGCGTTGATCTTCACCAACACCCGCGAGCATGCACAGACGCTGGCCGCGTTCCTCACCAGCCAGCGCGACCGTCAGAACAGCAAGGACAAAAGCACTGCCTGGGGCAAGGCAGCCAAGCTCTCGATGAAAATCGGTCTACTGCACGGCGAACTCGACCAGCTCGAACGCAAGCGCATCATGGGCCTGTATCGCGCCGGCGGCATTCGCGTATTGGTGGCTACCGACATCGCTGCACGCGGGCTCGACATCAAGGGCGTCAATCTCGTCATCAATTACGGCATTGCGCGCTCGGGCGACGACTACGTGCATCGCATCGGCCGCACCGGCCGCGCCGGCGAAACCGGGTTGGCGATTGCGCTGGTCTCACCAGCCGAGTGGAACACCTACTGCAGTATCGAACGCTACCTTGGCATCACGATGGAGCCTCGCACGGTTGAGAAACTGGAAGCGCACTTCAAAGGCCAGGTGAAAAAGATCGGCGGCAAGAGCAAGGACAAGAAGGGCGCCAAAGACAAAGACGGTAAAGACAGCAAGAAGAAGCCAATCCCGAAAGCCGAGCAGCGCCACAGCTTCAAGAAAAATATCGGCAAGCGTCGCCAGCCGAGTGCCAAGCGTGCAGAAGTCGCCGACAAGCCGGTGAATACCTCCAGGCTGGACGACAGCAGCGGTATGGCGGCAGTAAGACGCAAGGCCAAGCCGGAGATCAAAGCCGAGAA
>CAISOD010000094.1 GCA_903887045.1 uncultured Gammaproteobacteria bacterium
CGTGATTACCGTGCGACACGCATTGGTGGGTCTTTATGCCCATCGCATTGCCGCCATGACGAAGATGTATTATCTGGACCCCAACAACCCGGATTCGACGATCATTGCCATGCTTGGCAGGTTCAAAAACGTCGCAGAAAGCCCCTGAGGATTGCTTGCCACGCACAACACCGTGCTTGCCTTCTGGTTCAACGAAGTCGACCCTAAACAGTGGTGGAAGGCAGACCCGGCCTTTGAGGAGCTGGTCCGCCAGCGGTTTGGCACCATGCTGCAGCAAGCTGCGCAAGGCGAGCTGTATCGCTGGCGCAACAAGGCCAAGGGCCGACTGGCCGAGAGCATTGTGCTCGACCAGTTCTCGCGCAATATCCATCGCAATACACCCATGGCGTTCTCACAGGATGCGATGGCGCTGGCATTGGGGCAGGAAGCAATTACGGCTGGCAGCCATCAGTCGCTCACCGCCACCGAGTGTTCATTCCTGATGCTGCCGTATATGCACAGCAAGTCACGGCTTGTGCATGCAGAGGCGGAACGGCTGTATCGTGAGTATGCACCGCCTTACAACTACGAGTTCGAGCTCAAGCACAAAGCCATCGTCGATCGCTTCGGACGGTATCCACATCGCAACGGGATTCTCGGGCGCACATCAACTGCTGAAGAGGTGGAGTTCTTGCAGCAGCCTGGGTCGGGTTTCTGAGTCAGGCGCCGATCTGCAAAAAGCTAATACGGCTTCCTGGTATTGATGAAATGTTCGCGGTAGTACTGCAGCTCCTTGATGGAGTCGCGGATGTCTTCAATCGCTTTGTGAGAGCCTTCCTTTTTCAAGCCATCCATCAGATCAGGGCGCCAGCGGCGCGCCAATTCCTTGAGCGTGCTGACGTCGAGGTTGCGGTAATGGAAGAACGATTCCAGCCGGGGCATGTAGCGGGCGAGAAAACGGCGATCCTGGCAGATGCTGTTGCCGCACATCGGTGAATGGCCACGCTCGCAGTACTGCTGCAGGAAACTCACCACGATCTGCTCGGCTTCCGACTCTCCGTAGGGCGACAGCCGCACGCGTTCGATCAGGCCGTTCTGGCCGTGGTGCTTGCGGTTCCAGTCGTCCATCGCTTCCATGATCGATTTTGGCTGATGCACCGCCAGTACTGGACCTTCGGCAATCACTTGTAGATCGGTGTTGGTCACAATGGTG
Organism: uncultured Gammaproteobacteria bacterium; assembly: GCA_903887045.1. GTDB lineage: Bacteria > Pseudomonadota > Gammaproteobacteria > Pseudomonadales > Pseudohongiellaceae > CAILUG01. Next base: position 1,193 of record CAISOD010000094.1, read on the forward strand.
GCGATTTCGATGATGCGATCGGTATCGGGCAAAAGGCCTGTCATTTCCAGATCGATCCAGATGAGGTGCTGCTTCTTGTCCATTGCCTGACCATTGCCCGTGATTCTGGCAGGATTGTAACAGGCTTCCCGGGAACTGTAGGGACACGGCATGCCGTGTCCCCGCGGACGAGGAATCAAAGGGGTCGGAGGTATTTGATCGTTTTTCAAGCAAATACCTCCGACCCCTTTGATTCGTTATCATGGGTGGATGAAGAAAAAGCAGCTCAATGACCGCCAGCTCAGACGCATACAACAGGTGCAGGACGCGTATGCCGACCGCGCCTCCCGCAAGCAGGCACGTGCGGAGGCGACGCTGGCCACTACGGCGTTGGGACAGGAGCAGCGTGGCCTGGTGATTTCGCACTTCGGCCAGCAGCTGGATATCGAAGCGCTCGAAGGCGCAGAGGCGGGGCAGATCTTCCGCTGCTTCCAGCGCAGCAATCTGGAGCCGCTGGTCACCGGCGATGAAGTGATCTGGCAGGCCGGTGATCCGCTTGGCGTGGTGGTGGCCGGGCTCGAACGTCGCAGCGTGTTGAAGCGGCCGAATCCCTTCAACGAACTGAAACCGGTGGCAGCCAACATTGATTGCATCGTGATCGTTATCGCGCCACAGCCTGAGCCACACTACAACCTGATTGACCGGTATCTGGTGGCTGCTGAGTTGATGAACAGTCGTCCGCTGCTGCTGCTGAACAAGGCCGACTTGCTCACCGACGACAATCGCGCGGCGTTACACGAAATGCTGCAGCTCTACGGCAAGCTGGGTTATGCCACGCTGCAGGTATCGAGCAAACGCCATGACGGCCTCGACCAATTGCTGCCACTGCTGGCCGGCAACAACAACGTGTTCGTCGGTCAGAGCGGCGTGGGCAAATCGGCGCTGGTGAATGCCCTGCTACCCGGCGTTAACACCCTGGAAGGTGAACTCTCGCAAGGAGAAACCAAGGGTCGCCACACCACTACTTCGGCCAAGCTGTTCCATCTGCCGTCGGGCGGCAACCTTATTGATTCGCCCGGTATCCGTGAGTTCGGCCTCTGGCACATTGCGCCGGACGAACTGATGAACGGCTTCGTCGAATTCCGCCAGCATCTGACCGGCTGCAGATTCCGCGACTGTCACCATGAAAGGGAGCCTGGCTGCCAACTGCGGGCAGCAGTAGAAGCCGCGCTGATTTCGCCGCAGCGGCTGGCTAGCTATCATTCCATTCGCAGCACACTCACTCCCTGATTATTCCACCGAGCCACTATGTCGTTGAAGTTGCCACCTCTCCCTCCACTGGTAGAACCCGCCGAGCTCGAACCTTTGTTGTCCGATCCTGCCGTGCTGGTGGTTGACCTGTGCCAGCCGCATACGTGGGAGCGGCTGCACATACCCGGCGCTGTGCATATCAAACCATTCGAGTTGGTGCGTGGGATTCCGCCGGCAGCCGGCAAACTGCCGCCGGTGGAACGGTTGAATGCGCTGTTTTCCCGCATCGGCTACCACCCTGATTTGCATATCGTCGCCTACGACGATGAAGGAGGTGGTTGGGCCGGGCGCTTTATGTGGACGCTGGATGTGATTGGCCACAGGCAGCATTCATTGCTCAACGGTGGCCTGCACAGCTGGTTGAAAGAAGGACATCCGATCGCTTCTGATGTGCCGTCGATAATTCCCACCAGTGTGAGCGTGACGATTCAAGATGAACCCATCGCCGAGATTGATTCCATACTGGCAACGCTTGCTGACCCCACTGTAAAAATCTGGGACGCGCGTTCGCGCGAGGAATATCTGGGCCTGCGCGCCGGTTCCATGCGCAATGGCCACATTCCAGGCGCCGTCAATCTCGACTGGGTGGATGTGATGGACCCGGCGCGCAATCTGCGCCTGCTGCCGCTGGCGGTCATCCGCGACAAGCTGCGCAGGCTCGGCATCAACGACAACGACAGCATCATCACCCACTGTCAGAGCCATCATCGCTCTGGTCTTACCTACATGGTGGCCAAATTGCTGGGCCATCGTGCCAAGGGGTATCACGGTTCGTGGGGCGAGTGGGGCAACAACCCTGATGTGCCAATCGAAAGCGTAGCCTGATCCACCTCACAAGTTCCTCACGAGAACTTCCGACCGAGAACCTCCGCATGACAGTACCGTTTTTCATTACGCTGCAGGAATTGCTGCCGCAACAACAATTGACGCGACTGGTTGGCAAGATCGCCGCCAGCGAAAAGCCATGGCTGAAACAATTGTTCATTGATCGCTTCATCAAGGCCTATGGCGTCAACATGGAAGAAGCACTGCAAAGTGATCCCAAGGCGTATCGCAGCTTCAACGAATTTTTCACGCGGCCACTGAAGCCGGGCGCCCGCCCGCTGGCAACCGCTGCAGATGCGGTGTTATGCCCCGCTGATGGTGTAATCAGCGCAATTGGCAATATCGACGACGACTCGCTGATTCAGGCAAAGCGCAAACGCTACAGCGCCACCGCGCTGCTCGGTGGCGATGCCACGCGCGCGGCGCTGTTCCGCGACGGCACCTTTGCCACCGTGTATCTGTCACCGAAGGATTATCACCGTGTGCACAGCCCGCTGCTGGGTACCTTGCGCGAGATGATCTATGTGCCGGGCAAGTTGTATTCAGTGAACCAGACCACTGCCGACCACATCGACAACCTGTTTGCCATCAACGAGCGCGTGGTGTGTATCTTCGACACCCAGCATGGACCAATGGCGGTGGTGTTGGTGGGCGCCATGATTGTGGCGGCAGTGGAAACCGTGTGGGCTGGCCGCGTGGCGCCAGGCTTCACCGCTGTTACCACCCAGCGTTATGAGCAGGGCGAAGTAGTAATCGCCAAAGGCGGTGAACTCGGACGCTTCCTGCTCGGCTCCACCGCGATCATGCTGTTCGGTGCCGGCATGGTGGAATGGCAGATGGATTTGAGCAACGGTCCCGGTGTGCAGATGGGCCAACAAGTCGGGCGTTTGCGCTCGCTCTGAGTCCAGCGAACGAACCCAATCGCAAGAAGAGTCAGGCGTGTTCGAGCGGAAACGTCAGCACATCATCAATTGTGCGCGTACCCAGCTTCAGCATCAGCAAACGATCAACTCCAAGCGCAACGCCGGCACACGCCGGCATGCCGTGCGTCAGCGCTGCCAGCAAGCGCTGATCCGCTGCAATATCAGGCAGTTGCTGTTGCCGGCGCGATTCCCTGTCGGCGTCAAAGCGGCGCGCTTGCTCGGCGGCATCGCACAGCTCGTCATAACCGTTGGCGATTTCCATGCCATGCATTACCAATTCGAAGCGCAGCGCTACCGGCTGGCCCTGACTGTCGTTGACCACGCGCGCCAGCGCGGCTTGTTCGGCCGGGTAGTGATAGACGAACACCGGCTCAATCAGCGCAGGTTCAATCAAGTGGCCGTAGAGCAGATCGAGGCAGGTGGCGCGGCTGTTGAGCACGCTGGGATCAACACCGGTTTTGCCAACTGTCAGTGCTTTCAATGGGTCCAGCGTAATCAAGTGCGGATCAATACCAAGCTGTTCAACGAACAGTTGGCGGTAACTGACACGCTGCATGGCCGGCGCTGTCGTCAACTGCAGCGCGTGGAATACCAGCGCTTCTACTTCGTCCATCAATTGCGTGAGCGTGAAGCCGGGGCGGTACCACTCCAGCATGGTGAACTCGGGATTGTGGCGCGTACCCCGCTCGCCGTTGCGGAAGGCTTTTCCCATCTGATAGATGGCGCCGCTGCCTGCTGCGAGCAGGCGCTTCATGGCGAATTCGGGCGAGGTCTGCAGATACAGCGTTTGCACTGTGGCCTGCGGATACGGTTGATACGCCGCGGTGACTGGGTGCAGATGGGGGTCGGTGCCGCTGTGATGACAGAGCTGCGGCGTCTCGACTTCGAGCACGCCGCGGGCGGCAAAGAAATGGCGGAGGCGGGCGTTGAGCGCTGCGCGTGCCGCCAAGGTGGCGAGGGTGGCGGCAGGTTGCCAGTGCGAGGAAGTCGTCACGGCACCGCCGCCGGCAGTATCAGGCCTTCTTCGCGCGGTTGACGTATTCGCCGGTGCGGGTGTCGATACGCAGGACATCGCCACGATCAACGAACAGCGGCACTCGCACCGAGGCGCCGGACACCAGCTTGGCTGGTTTGGTGCCGCCGGTAGCGGTATCACCACGCAGGCCAGGGTCGGTTTCGGCCACTTCCAGCTCAACGAAGTTGGGAGGCGTTACCGAGATCGGGGCATCGTTCCACAGCATCACGATGTACTGTTCCTGTTCCTTCAGCCAGTTGAGCGCCTCAGCGATGGCGTTTTTGTCGGCGGCGATCTGCTCGAAGCTGCCGTCGGTTTTCATGAAGTGCCAGAACTCACCGTCGCTGTAGAGGTATTCCATGCTGGATTCACTGATATCGGCACCATCAATGGTCTCACCGCCTTTGAACGTACGTTCCCACACACGGCCGTTCAGGAGGTTGCGCAGGCGTACGCGGTTGAAGCCCTGGCCCTTGCCGGGTTTGACGTATTCGTTCTCCATGATGGAACACGGATCACCGTCGAGCATGACTTTCAGACCCGTTTTGAATTCGTTGGTGGAGTAGACGGCCATGCGGACCTCTGCAATTCACGAAAAATGAAAGGTGCGCATGATACCCGCGGCCATGGGTGGAAGCCAGCCAGAGCGGCTATATGGCCTATAATGCGGACATGTTGCGCACCATTCCCCTCCAGAACCGGCCCTCATGGCAGGAACAACTGGCCGACCTCATCACCGATCCGTTGGAACTGCTGGCACTGTTGCAGCTGAGTCCAGCGGCGGTGGGCTATGACGCCGCGGCGCTGCAGGGCTTTCCGCTGCGGGTGACCCGCGCCTATGCCGCCCGCATGCAGCGCGGCAACGCACGTGACCCGTTGCTGTTGCAGGTATTGCCCCACGCACATGAGCTGTTGACAGTAAGCGGCTATGGCGACGACCCCCTGCAGGAACAGCACGCCAACCCGGCACCAGGCCTGCTGCACAAATACCACGGCCGGGTGCTGCTGATTACCACCCAGAGCTGCGCGATCCACTGCCGCTACTGCTTCCGTCGCCATTTCCCCTATGCCGACAACAAACCCAGTCGCGCCGAATGGCAACAGAGCATCGACTACATCGCCAATGACAGCTCGATAGAAGAAGCGATACTGAGCGGCGGCGATCCGCTGGCGGTATCGAATACCCACCTCACCTTTCTGCTGCGCAAGCTGGGAGCGATCCCGCACCTGCAGCGCATCCGCCTGCACACCCGGCTGCCCTTGGTGTTGCCCGACCGTATCGACAGCACGCTGTTGCAGCTGTTCGGTGAATTGAAGCAGCAGATCGTGGTTGTCATTCATGCCAACCACGCACAGGAACTTGATGCCGACACACTGGCAGCCTGCCAGCGCCTGCGCGAAATTGGCTGCACTTTGCTGAACCAGAGCGTGCTGCTGCATGGCATCAATGACGATGCCGACAGCCTTACCCAACTCAGCGAACGTTTATTTGCAGCCGGCGTATTGCCGTACTATCTTCACATGCCGGACAAGGTGCGCAGTACGGCGCATTTCGATGTGGCTGACGACACCGCACAAGGCCTGATCCGCGCATTGCAACGCAGGTTGCCCGGCTACCTGGTGCCGAAACTGGTACGCGAGCTGCCGCAGGAACCACACAAGACGTTGTTGTAAAAAGACGTTGTAACACCCGGATTGCTGCCCACGCCCCGCGCCGCGAGAAACGACCCTTCATGGAAAGCACCCATACAGCCCTTACCCCTCTGCTGATAGTTGCCGCTGACCACCAGGGCGCCAACCGGCTTATCAGCAGCCTCCGGCAGGAACGCCTGCCGCTGCGAGCGGCCAACGCGTTGAGCGAAGGCGAACTCACCCGGCTGCTGAGCCAGGAGCAATGGGACGTGCTGGTGTGTTTTGACAACGGCCACATCAGTCTCGATCGCGTGCTGGTGCTGTGCCAACAGCAAGAACAGTACTTCCCGCTGATTCTGGTAAGCACCCGAGAACCGGTACTCGATCCGCTGCCGCTGTTCCGCCAGGGTGTCCACGACTGCGTGCATGGTGAAGACTCGCGCTACCTGCCGCTGGCCGTGTTGCGAGCCAGTCATCAGCAGTCGCTGCTACGGCAGCTGCGCAAACTCGAATTGAACCAGCAGGAACTGGAGAAACGCCACGACCTGTTGCTCTCCACCAGTACCACCCCCGTGGGTTATCTGCAGGATGGCGTGCATCTGTACTGCAACTACGAATACGCCCGCTTCTTCGGTTACGACACTGCCGCTACCGCACAGGTAAAGCCGTTCCTCAATCTGGTAAGTGTTGCCGAGCGCGAGCGCCTCAAAGCAGTGATGCGGCAGGCCGCCGAACAGGAACAGACGCTGACTGTGCAGGCGCTGCGTGCCGACGGCAGCGAACTGGCAGCTGAGCTGCAACTGGTGCCGGTGGATTACCACGGCAAGGCCTGCCTGCAGGTGCGGGTAGCCGCTGCTGCCGGCAATCCGGCCTACAGCGAAACCGTGACTCGCCTCAACAACCAGGATCTGGTGACCCGCGTTTTCAACCGCACGCACTTTGTAGGCCTGTTGGAAGCCGCCATCCGCAAGGCGGTACAGCACGGCAACTTCAGCACGCTGATAGTAGTCGAGATCGCCGATTTCGATGATGTGCAAACCGCCATCGGCAGCTCGGATGCCAACTTCCTGCTGAACGATATTGCCCACTTTCTGCAAGACGTGGCCACGGGCGATAAGGTGGTTGGCCGACTGGAAGCCGCGCAGTTCGGCCTTTTGCTCGGCGACGGCAACCCTGACGTCACGTTGCAACTGACCACGCTGGTGAAAGAACGCTGCAACAGTTATCTGTCAGCGGCGATGCCTAATTCACTGACACTGCAGTGCCATGTCGGCATGACTCTGGTGAATGGCCATGCCTCCAACTCCGACACGCTGCTGCTGCGCGCGCGCAACTGGCTGGTACCGACAGCTATTGAGTCCGGCCAGCAGACGAGGATGGTTGAAGCCACCACTCCCAATGCCGGCGACATGTTGGACTACCTGACACTGGCGCTCGCTGAGCGCCGCTTTACGCTGTATTTCCAACCCATCGTGCATATCAGGGGCGGTGGCAACCACGGTTACGAAGTGCTGATCCGCATGCTCGACCGTGAGGGCAACGAGATCCGCCCCGGTGGCTTCCTGCCGTTGGCGATCCTCAACGGCATGGGCGAAGCGATAGACCGCATGGTAGCCAGTCTGGTGATCAGTTCAGTCACCATCGCCAACAACAACGACACACTGGTAGTCAACATCACCAGCAATACTCTGGCGAGCCCGACCTTTTTGCCGTGGCTGAGCGAGCAACTGGCACAACATCGCTTTCCGGCCGGCCGGCTGGTGCTGGATTTGAGCGAAATCGACTTTCACGCCAACATCGCCAGCGCCTATGACTTCTGCCAGAACGCCGTCGAGCTCGGGCTGCGTATTGCCATCAGTCATTTCGGTACTGCAGTGGATGCGTTTTCGATACTCGGCCGTGTACGGCCGGGCTTTGTGACGCTTGACGAATCCGTGGTACGCGACATCGTGTACAGCAACCAGCAAAAGCTGAGCGTACAGCAGCTGATTACCGCGCTGCATGCCAATGGCACGCTGGTGGGGGCGCCCCAGGTTGAAGACATGGATGTGTTGCCGGTACTGTGGGGGGTCGGCGCCGACTTCGTGCAGGGCTATTGCCTGCAGGCACCAACCAAGGACATGAATTACGCTTTTGTGCAGGAAGAAGAAATAACTCTTTCTGCGCTACCCCAGTAACCGCAGCAGCCGCCCCTATCAGAAGTACGGGCAGTATGGGAAGTATAGGAAGCACGATGAGTATCAAACAGAAATTCGCCTTCAGCTACAGCCTCATGCTGATAGTGCTTGTCAGTGTCTTTGCCTTGATGGCGCATCTGGTGTTCACCCGCAGCATCGAGACACAGGCCAGCAACTTTGCGCAGACGCTGGCCAAGCAAACTGCTGATTCGGTCACCGAACTGGTGCTCGCCAACGACTTGCTCGGCCTCAATGTTGTGCTGGGCCAGCTGACGCAGGAACCGGGTTTCGAGAGCGCCACCATCACCGATGTCGACGGCCGCATCCTCGCCTCGACGCTGCAACCAGGCTCGCCAGTGCCGAAAACCGGACGCCTCTACCAATCGCCGATCACACTGCAGGACTCAGTGGCTGGCCAGGTGATCTTCGTGTTTGACGACACGCTGCTCGACGAGCCCAAGTCGCGCTTTCTGTATCTCTATGCCGGTTCGCTGGCGATCGGGCTTCTCGTAGCCTGCGTCCTGTCATGGATTCTGTGCGAGCAGATCACCGCACCACTGCTGGTGTTGCTCGATCAGGCCGAAGACGTTGCCATTGGTGATGAGAAAGCAGTAATCACGGTGGACCGTGACGACGAAATCGGCCAGCTGCAACAGCGCATGGCGGACATGTTCCGCCACCAGCGCGAACTGGAAGAACAACTGGCAGTGACGGGAATGCCCGACCCGGAGCCTTCCGATATGCAGCTGCAGCGCCCAGAGCGCCGCATGGCGACGCTGCTGGTCATCGAAGTGGTCAACAGCACAGCGGCAGTGGAACTGTTGCATCCGGCCACGCTGTCGACACTGTTGCAGCAATACCAGTTCTATCTGCGGCAGGCGTCGCGGCTGTATCGCGGGGTGGTGACGCAGTTGAGCGGCGATCGCGCCATCGTTGCTTTCGATGTGCGCCAGTGTCAGGACGAGCATGCCTTCAACGCCATCTGCTGCGGCCAGTTGTTCCTGCAGCTGATGCAGCGTCTTGGCGATCTGCAACGCAGTCGCAACGGCCAACAACTCGAGTTCCATCTGGCTGTGCACAGCGGAGACGTGTTCTTTTCACCGATCTGGAACAACGCCAAACAGGAAAAGGATTCGCCACGACGCGAAACCGTGATTGGCACTACGGTGGCACTGGTGCAGGAACTGCTGGCACACGCGGCTGCGAGCCATATTCTGGTCAGTGAACTGAGTTATGATCTTGCCAACGGCAACCTGCGGCTGCCGGTAGAGCCCGGGGTGCCGGTGCATACCGATAAGCGGACGATGCTGACCTACAGCGTTCCAGCCGATTGCGGCGCGCATCGTGAGCTGCTCGACAAACAGTGCCAATACCTGTTGCCCGAGCAATCGCGCGTGCAAGAACCCCCTCTCACCTCTGGCTAGCCAAAAGCGGAAAAAAACAATGGACGACAAAATACGCGTAGGCCATCCCTTCTACTTCCCCACCCAGGCAGTGCTGGTGGATGACGACCCGGATTTTCTCGAAGGTATCAGCCTGATGCTGGACAAGAGTCTCAGCTACAAGCTGTTCCAGTCGGCCAGCTCGGCACTGAAGTATGTCAACGACGCCCACCTGCAGGTGAACTTCATCCAGCGCTGCTACGGCAGCTACAAGACAGGCCCGCTGGAATCCGACTCCATCACCCACATCGACATCGGCAAGCTGCATCTCGAAGTATTGAACGCGTTCCGCTTCCAGACCACATCGACCGTGATCGTTGATTACTCGATGCCGGAGATGAACGGCCTCGAATTCCTGATGAACCTGAAGAATCCGTTCATCCGCAAGGTGCTGCTGACCGGACAGGCCGACATGGAACTGGCAGTAAAGGCCTTCAACCAGCAGTTGATCGACCAGTTCATCGACAAGCATGACCCGCGACTGAAACAGAAGCTGAATGCCACCATCCTGTCATTCCAGGACCAGTACTTCCGCCGCAGCTACAAACTGATCACCGATCCCATCCTTGCCAACAATGCGGATGCCTTCCTGGTGAACCCGGAGTTCCAGGCCTTCTTTGAAGAAGTGCGTCGTCAATTGAAGTGCGTGGAGTACTACATGCTCGACGTGCCGCACAGCGGCTTCCTGCTGGTGGATGCTGATGGCAACCGCCAGTGCCTGCTGGTGTACACAAAGGAGGCGCTCAATGAGCACTACCAGCAACTGCAGGAAGTCGGCGCACCGGCGGATTTACTGAGCGAAGTGAAGAGTGGGGCGGTGATTCCGATCTTTGATACGCAAAGCACGCCGTTGTCGCCAACGCATCCGGCGCTGAGCAACGCCGACTTGTTCTACTACCCTGCCAAGAAGGTCAGCTCGGCCACCCATACCTATTTCATTTCGATGACAGGCGACGAGTATCTTGCAAATCTGCACGGCAAAACAATCCTGCCGTATTCCCACTTTCTCGAAACCAACAACCTGGCACAGCACGTCATACATTAGGTTGTCGCCACTTCTTCGTTGAACAGCGGCAGCCGGATGATGAATTCGGCGAACTCGCGTGGAACTGAATTGCACAAGATACTGCCGTTGAAACTTTCGATTGTGCGTTTACAGAACGCCAGTCCGGCGCCGGTGCCTTCCTGTTTGGTGGTGAAGAAGCCCTCAAAGATATGACTGATGACAGCCGGCTCAATGCCAAGACCACTGTCGCGGAAACGGATGACTCCCTCTTTGCCATCACGATGCAACCTGATGGTCACCTCGCCCTTCTGGGCGGCCTGAAGTGAGTAATAGGCGTTCTTCAGCAGGTTGAACATGATGTAGATGCACAGGCTCTCGATACCAAGGAAGTTGAAGTCCTGGGACAGGTCGAGATGCAGCTTCTCGCGCTGACCGCTCTTGAACGGATAGCGGTCAACTGCCTGCTCAATGATGCCGGCGGCCTGGATCACGTTGAACTGTTTGCGATCAAGCGCGTTCTCGCGCAGGTTCATCAGCAGCATATCAATCACGGTATTGGCCTGATCGATCATCAGCTTGATGCGCGGTGGTGTATTGGTCAGCACACCGAGATGACTCTCGCGAATCGGCGGAAACCGGTTCCTCTCCCTTTCCGAGCAACTCTCATAACACTCAAGCAACTGCGGCAGATATTCCTCAATACCGGAGATGCTGGCACGGATGCCCGACAGCGGCGTGCGCATTTCATGGGCAATGTTGGCGCTGAGGCTCTGCATCACCTGCAGTTTTTCGGCATGGTCCATCGCGGTCTTCTGCAGGATCTTGGCGTACACACGAATACGGTCAAGGATGATGGTCAACTGGTTCGAGAGGAAGTTGAACATCTGCAGCTCGAACACCGAATAGGGTTTGGTGTTGTCGGTGCGTCCAAGCAGGAATACCGCCAATAGAGTGCCATCCTGTATCAACGGAATCATCATATTGGTGCGGGTGATGTCAAAGATGGATTTGAGCGTCAGCGATGCTTCCGGCAACGTGACAGCGCGACCGCGTTTGAGCGCCTCCCTCTCCAGCTCCGGCAGCGAGATCGCCAACTCGCCCGCGTCCGACCAGTAATACAGCCCGCCTGCAACAGCAGTACCCTGCGGTTGCAGGCGTGTCGGCAAATCGCGGCTCAGCAGGAAGTGCGCATTCACTATATGGATATTCTGTTTCAGTGTGTCGTTGACGAGCGTCAGGACGTCATCGGCTTCAAGCAGGTTGTGGATTTTGCGGCTGAGCTCGACAAATGCCGAAAAATAGCTGAGCTCGCTGATGCTGCTGCTATGGCCAGTGGCCTGACTGATGATGTGCAACAGCGTGTCGTGCGTAGCGACAACGAAAAGGATCAGCCCCATCATGTAGCCGAGGAAGGAGACAGGGTCCTGCTCATCGTTGAGGATGAAGGCGATATAGAAGAACGACAGCGAAAAATACATCAGGACCAGATAGATCCTGTTGCGATCAGACATCAAGCTCATTGATTCTGCTCCCGATAGCAGTTGAGGTCGATAATGGCAGTTGCGCTCGATAATGGCAGTAGCGGTTCCGTGCGACGGCCGGCTGGCAGCGGGCCTGCCTGTTGTATACTGCCAACCGGTTGCAATCAATCTGTACAAACAATGTTAGCCAGACTGCCAGCCCTCTTGTTTTATCCGATCCTGTGGCTCTGGTGCCTTGTGTACGGAGTGCCGGGTGGCGTGTTCTTCAAATTGGCCGCCGTTTACGAAAACTGGGTAGCGACCAACCGCTATCACTACATCCTGTGGAAAAAATATCCGCAGCGCAGCTACCAGAAATACATCTCATCGCTATGGGCCAGCGAGATCAAGGGTCTGCCGATGGAGCTGGCCGAGTATACGCGGCAGAAAATCGAGCAGAACCACCTCAGTGAGCCCTTTCCGTTTCTGCGCCTTATTACCAACTCCATCTTCATGCTGTTCATACTGCCCTACATGGTGGCGACCGGCATCATCAAGGGTCCGTTGTTCGTCTACCGGCGCGAGATGCAGGCCCGCCAACAGTATCTCAGCCAACGAGGACTGCCGACATGAACTGGTTTGCCGACAATCGCAAGAAACCTAAAATACTGTTGGTGGAGGACAACGAGCTACAGGCCGAACTGACAGCTTCGGCCATCGTTGAATCCGGCTTGTATGAAGTGTTGATCGTCCACAATGGCGAAGAAGCCTTGAACGAGCTGGCCAGGAACCAGCGCGGTTTTGATTTCCTCACCAACGCCATCGACTGCATCCTGCTTGACTGGCAGATGCCGAAAATGGACGGCACCCAGTTCCTGCGGGCATTACGCACCCATGAACTGAAAAGTCCGTTCAAGCGCCACACGCCAGTGGTGATCATCTCGGCCTACGGCGACATAGACTTGCGGCTGAAAGCAGAGGATTCCAGTCACGGACTGGCTTCAGCCTATCTCACCAAGCCCATCGATGAGAGTGAACTTCTGCATGTGCTCAAGCGCATCACTTACGACAACGAAGCAGAGATCATGCGCGAGCTGCTGTTGGAGCAGCGATTGAAGCAACTGAAGGAACGACGCTGAGCGGCAGAGTAATGACGAAACTGGTGCCAACACCAATGTCGCTCGACAAACGTATTGTGCCCCCATGTTCATTGATGATGCGGTTGACGATGGTCAGCCCCCAGCCGCGACCAGCTGTCGAATTTCCCACCGCGGCACCCTTGCCGCTGAAATAAGGCTCCCACACCCGACTGCGGTTCTCCGGCGCAATGCCCTCCCCGGTGTCTTCGACACGGACCACAACATTGCCGCCAGTGACCTGGGTCGAGAAGTACAGCGTGCCGCCCAACGGCATGGCGTCGAGCGAGTTGTGGATCAGATTGGTGATCACTACCTGCAAATCGCTGAAATATCCTTTAACCGGCTGTACTACACCCAGATCAAGATTCACCTGGTAGCGACTGCGGTCTATCAGTCGCAGACAGCGGTTGATGACATCGTTGATGTTGACATCGGTCACTTCCCGCTGCGTTGACTTGTTGACATCGGATACTACCAGCGTCTCTTCTACAATCTGGATTGCATGGTCAATCTCTTCGCGCGCGATTGACTTGTAGTTCTCAAGATCTTCCATCGTCTTGACGCGACCCAGACCGAGTTTGATGATGTTGAGCGGTGTGCGGATTTCGTGGTGGCACTGGCGCGTGGCATGCACTATCGATTCGATCTTCTGGGCACGCAGCAACTGGATTTCGGCTTCGTGCAGCTTGCGCTGGTTTTCGTTGTAGAGCCGTTCCAGCGTGTCGATCGGCGTCAACCGGTAGAACATTGGCGACAGATAGCTGACCAGATTGTTGAAGAACAGCAGATCGGCACTGCTGTATTCGGCACCGGAACTCTTGGGACCAAGCAGCAGAACGCCTTCAAGGAATTCGGGCGAGTGGAACGGCACAATAACGCCGCTCTCGCGCAATGCCGGCAGCAAATCGCGCAAATGGCTGCGGATGCCGGCTGTCAGTTCTTCCAGCGGCACCGCGGCATGCAATTCCTTGCAGGCAACCAGTACCGGGTCACCGGCACCGAGCGGACGCAACTGTTCCTGTACCTTGTAGCCCGACAGCTGGTTACGACTGTCTCGTACCGCGACGATGCTGAGTGACTCCTCCAGTTCGAATACTTCATCGAGGGTGGCGAGTGTCTTGCGGAAGATGGTTTCGCGATTGGTTTCCTGCGTCATCTGGCTGCCGAGACGACGGAACACTTCATCCGGCTCGTACCAGCCTTTTATGAATCTGCGCTTGGCGGAAGTCAGCAGGAATTGTTGCAGCGGCCAGGCCACCAGTGCCGCGATCATGGCGGAGCCGGTGATCGCAAGCAATTCGAGCCACTGTTGACCATTGGCCAACTGGAAACCGAACAGCGAGAGTGCCGCCAGCAATACCAGCGTCACGCACCAGGCAACATACTTGTTGATGATGACGGTGACATCCAGAAACTCATTCTTGGCAACCGCATAGAAAAACAGCAAAGCCGCTAATGTACAGCTGATGCGGCCGACCATGAGGTAGCCGTACTCACCCAGCAGCGGGAACACCAGGTTGAACAGGCTGCCGCACACCACAAAGATGCCAACACCGGCAATGAAGAAGCGGATTTTGCTGCGCTGGGTTGGAAAACTGCGCCAGGCGCGAAACAGGAAGCTGAAAACCAGTATCGCCATCACTACCAGGTAGAGGGTGTAAAGAGTAAACCAGACGCCTTCGATGTAGCGGATGTCATTGCCTTCATACACAGCGTCGGACACATTGCGTGTCAACAACAAGCCCAGCATGAAGCCGACCGAAACAAGGGTGATGACGGCCTGCCAGCGATTGGGCTTCAGGTCAGGAAAGGATGCACAGAAATTGAAGAGACCGGTGCTGAACAGCAGGATCGCCACCAGTTGTACCCTGGCTATCAGCGACACGTGCCCGGGCAGCAAACGCTCCTCAACCAGAAATACGCATAGATCCCACACCGACAGCGAAATCAGCGCGAGCCCCAACTGCCAGATCAGGAAAGTCCTGCGACTGGCCAACAGCACAATTGCCAGCACCAGCAGAACCGCCGAACTGGCCAGATAAACATCATTGATGGACCAGGAAATCATGGGAAGAGCTTACTGCATCGTCCCTGCTGCAGCCATGCCGGCGGCTTGCAGCAGCAAAGCAATGGCAGTTGCTGCCACTCAGTCGCAGAGGTAACGTTTGATGTTACTGATGATTTCGTGCTGGGTTTGCCGCTTGTTCAAGTCGTCAATCGAGTTGTACAAAAGCTTCAGCGCGTATTTGACATTGCCCTTCATCAACAAGAGGTCATCCACCATGAACAGCTGCAGCGGCACAAAGCCGACACCGAGACCCCATTTGAAAACACGGCTGGTGGTCTTGGTACGCAGGAATGCAACATTGCACTCCATCGCCTTGGCACGTTCGAAGATCGGAATATTGAGGTAGGGCGCTTTGTCCTGGCGATAGGCTTTCAGCACGCCGAGTTCGCGCATCGACACCAGCCGGTTCTTGCGACCGACGCTGTCAAGCCAGTACTTCGCCACACTCACACTTTCATGACGCTTGAAGTTGGAGGACGAGAATGGCGTGCTGTCCTCAGTCAGTGAATCGGTTTCCATCACGAAGCCCCAGCAGAACCCTACCACCTCTTCTTCTTTGAACAACATCGAGATGATCGGCGTATAGCCAGGTGGCGAGGTGATGCATTTGTTGACTTCATGCATCGCGGTTTCGAGCGTCCAGCTTTCGCCCCAACTCTCGTTGAATACTTCAGCGTAGCAGTTGGCGAGACTGTTCAGGGTACTCTTCGGAATGCGAAGAACCTGTTCACCGCTCCAGCACTGCACCGAAAAATCCTCACCGCATTGTTTTTGCAGTTTGTCATTGAGGCGGGCGAGCAGACTGAAATCATTCGAAGCATCTTCCGCTTGCAGCAAATCGCCGATACGGGCAGGACTCAACAACGGTTGGACATTCAGGGCGGCATTGC
>CAISOD010000095.1 GCA_903887045.1 uncultured Gammaproteobacteria bacterium
AACTGGATCATGACGTCGTTCATGCGGGCACCCAGTGCCATGCGCAAGCCGATTTCACGCGTACGCGCTGCTACCGATACCAGCATGATGTTCATCACTCCGATGCCACCTACCACCAACGACACGGCAGCAGCAGCCGCCAGCAGCAAGGTAAAGGTGCGTCCGGCCTGCCGCAGGCTCTTGGCCATTTCTTCCCACGATTCCTGCTCGAATTCGACTACGTTGGAATGCACTGCGCGTGCCAGCCGTGGGTCCATGCCCATGCTCGGCATGGCGGAAACACTCTGGGTATCCACACGGAAGTCATCAAGCGTGTCATCAGGCAGTGAGTGCAATACCCGCATGGCGGCTTTGATGTCGGTCGCTACCTGGGTGGTGGTGCCGACGGATGACGAGCGCACAATGATTTCGTCGAAGGTGTCGCGTTCCAGCAATTGCTGCGCGATTGCCAACGGCACGTGGATGGTGGGCACCACGATGGAGCTGCCGTCACCCTGGCTGTCGCTGATGACACCGGCGACTGTCAGCAAGGTGCCACCGACACTGATGGTTTTCTGCACGGCACTGCCATCCGGCCACAAACGTGCAGCAACTTCGTCACTGAGCAGCATCAGCGGGGCGCCGGCGGCGTGTTCATTGTCGGTAATCAAACGGCCGTCGTGCAGGCTCCAACCGCGGATATCCGGCCAGTCGGGGCCGAAGCCGGCAACGCGTGCAATGCGTACCGGCAGACCAGAGCCGGCGTCCAGCGTGACGTTGCCTGCAAGACTGCCGGCAACCGCGCGCACATTGGCGATCTTGCCGGACACCATGTCCAGTTCCAGCGCATCCAGTTGTTTGGCCGGAGTACGGTATTTGTCCATCTTGGGCGCTTGTGCGCGCTCGCGCGCCAGATTCACTGCGGCATCCTCACCTTCAACCATCCAGGAGTCTTCAGCCGACCCCATGCCTTCCGGCGGCTCGCCACCACTGCTGTCCTGCTGGCCACTGGTCACAATCGCGGCAGGGCGGTAATTGCCGGCCTTGATGGTGATCAGGGTAGGGCCGGCACTTTCAATCTGTTCTTCGATGCGCAATTGCGCACCCATGCCCAATCCGGAGACGATGACCACCATCGCCACTCCCACGCTCATGCCGCACAGCGTCAGCAAGGTCTGCAGGCGGTTCTGCAACAGCGCCCGCAGAGCCATGTGCAGATTAATGCCCACTATGCATTCCTTCCTCTTCGGTCTTGGCAGGCATCAGTGACGATGCCGGTACGTCCAGCAACAAGGGTTTGCTAGCGTAGAAGAAGCCTACGCGCACAATGGCATCGGCTTCGGTGACCGGCTTGCTGGATCCTTCCCAGTAGTCACCGCCGGCACTGATGGCCATCACCACCGATTCGATCGGCATGCCCTTGCGTTCAATTTCCACAGCCACGTCAGACACCGTTGCTGCCGGCAGTTCACTGCGCTGGGCATCGGTAAAGTACAGTTGGATGCCCGCAGGCGCTGCAGTTACTTCAAAATGCAGATTTTCGTACATCATCACGAAGCCGCCGTGCTGGGCATCGTGATCGCCGTGAGGCTCATCGCCGTGGGCAATGGCAAGCGCGGGCAAACCCAGGGACAGCAACAAACCCAGGACCGGGACAACAGCGAGACTGCGAGTTTTCATGCCGAATACCTCATTACTCATGTTGAAGTGCCCCTATTGGATCAAGCTGTGCAGCGCGACTGGCCGGGTACACACCCGACACCACACCGAGTACTGCGGCCACTGCAATGGCAATTACGGTGGAAAGGGGAGATACCACCGTTGACCATTGGAAGAATTCT
>CAISOD010000096.1 GCA_903887045.1 uncultured Gammaproteobacteria bacterium
AACTCGTCCAGATCGGAGCCAATGTGCTTACTCTTCATGGTCATGCCTTTTGAGTGTACGTAGTCTATTGATTGCCAGGGCAAGTTCATTTTTTGGCGTTTGCTGCGACTTCTTGATGAATACATGCAACACCACCATCTGTCAGCTTTTTCCTTTCCATGGAGAGCGTATCTATTTTGATACGTTTGGTCAATCCGTGACTGATGATCGCAGTCTAGTACAGCTTGGTGAATCCTGCCTGGCAAATGTGGATTGTAATTACCTGTCAGTGGCGCAATTCTTGAGTCACAATTCTTGTTGTCGCAAAACCATCGCCCCAGCGATACCAGGGAGAACAACATGAAAACCACTGCCTTCCATTTGGCCGCTGCACTGCTGAGTCTGACGACCGCAACCTTCACTCCGCACGCTGCCTTGGCACAACACCCGCTGGTGCAAGGCGCTGCTGAAACTGCCGGCATGTCGTCGGCACGGCTGGCGGTGATGGATGCGCGCATCCAGGCCGAAATCGACAAGGGCGCGGTTGCCGGTGTGGTGGTGGCAGTGGCGCGCCATGGCACCATCGTGCACAACAAGGCCTACGGCATGGCCGATATCGAAGCCGGCACGCCGATGCGCACTGACAATCTGTTCCGCCTGTATTCAATGACCAAGGCAGTGGCCAGCGTCGCTCTGCTCACGCTGTACGAAGAAGGCCGCTTCCAATTGGATGATCCGCTGGAAAAGTACATTCCCTCCTTCAAAGACCTGAAGGTTTACGCTGGCAAGGACAGCAACGGCAACATGCTGCTGGAGGACATGAAGCGCAAACCCACCGTACTTGATGCCTTCCGCCACACGCTCGGATTGGCCGGCGGTGTCGGCCAGCACCCGATCGACATCGTCTACCGCGAACACGGCCTCAGCATGGGCGCGCTGGAATCACTCAGCGAAGAAATGGAAAAGTTGGGCGAAGTGCCGCTGCGTTACCAGCCGGGTGAACAGTGGGTGTATGGCCTCGGCCACGACGTGCAGGCCTATCTGGTGGAGTATTTCTCCGGCATGCCCTATGCGGAATATCTGCAGCAGAAAATTTTTGACCCGCTCAACATGAAGGACACCATGTTCGGTGTGCCACCCAAACTTGCTGACCGCTTCGCCAAAGTCTACGGCGTCAATACTGATGGCGGACTGCAGGCGCAGGAACGCGAAGCCTATGCGCGTTACACCGATCATGCCTTTGCCACGCTGAGTCTGTCGGGTTCCACCGGCGACTACCTGCGTTTCGCGCAGATGCTGCTGAACAAGGGTGAACTCGACGGCGTGCGCATACTCGGCAAGAAGACCGTGGAGCTGATGGCGCGTAACTGGCTGCCCGCCAACATCGCGTCCATCAGCGCCAACGGCCCGCATGCCAGTGGCTGGGGTCTTGGGGTGTCAGTGGTGATTGATGAACTCGCCTATGGCCATCTGGGTTCCGAAGGCGCCTATGGCTGGTCGGGCGCAGCGTCTACCTTCTTCACGGTAGACCCCAAGGAAGACATGACCTACGTGATCATGGCGCAGAAGATGCCGACCGACGGCAATGTGCGCAACACGATTGAGAACCTCATCTACCAGGCAGTGGTCGAGTAGGTTTGTCGGCTCTCGGGCACGCACTGATGTACAGCCGCTTCACCTCCTGCTGCGCCATCCCTGCCCATGTGCGGTAGATACGTTGCGCCCGATGAGGCTGCCGCCGAGCGCTTCTGGCACATAGGCCGCCGCAGCGGCAATCCGCTCGAACCTCGCTACAACGTTGCCCCGACCACGCGGGTGCCGATGATCGTGCTGACGCCTGATGGCTTCACCGAGCGGCAGGAGGCGCGCTGGGGTCTGGTCCCGTTCTGGTGGAAGCACGACACAGCGCCAACGCTTACCTTCAACGCCCGCAGTGAGGAAGCACACCAGAAGCCCATGTGGCGCCAAAGTCTGAAGGACCGCCGTTGCATCATGCCGGCCGTCGGCTGGTACGAATGGAACGAAAAGGAGAAAGTGAAAGGGCCAAGCGGCCGCCCCTGCTTTCAACCTTATTTCCACTACTCGCCGGAATCCGCAGTGCTTGGCATTGCCGGCCTGTGGGCCGTGTGGGAACGCAAGGATGCCGAGCCACTCGTCTCGTGTGCCCTGACTACCAAGGCTGCCGCTCCCAGCGTGGCAGCGATCCATCACCGCATGCCGGTCATTCTCAAACGTGAATACTTTGCTGCCTGGCTGGATCCGGCAACGAGCGAACACGACGTGCAAGGCATGATTGCCGACAGCGAACAGCATTTCGAGTGGTACGCGGTGAGCACCAGGGTAAACAACGCCCGCAATGAAGGGCCGGAGCTGATGGCGAAGCTGTCGGCTGCAACCCTGTTTGACTGACTGAGTCCCGCCAGCACCGCGCTGCTGCAGAGTTGCAATCGCTTGCAAAGGTGACTAGGTTCTCTGCGCCAGCGGCAACAAAGGCCGCACAAAAACCATCAACAACAGGCAGAGGGGTTCCATGCAGCGACGAGCCACACAGAAAAATCCAATCACTGAATTGCTGGCGACCTTGGTGTTGCCTGCCGCGTTGCTGTTGTCATTTGCAGCGTCACCAAGTGCCCATGCTGCCAATGACAATAATGAAAGTGCAGCACACCCGGATTTCTCCGGCGTGTGGATGGCCATCGGCGTGGAGAACCCGGACGGCGGCAGCACAGCCCCCCGCTATAGCGCAGCCGGCGTCACCAGACTTGATGCCTTCCTGGCCCAGTTCAGCGAAGTGCCCGAAGCCGGCGCAGCCTGTGTCGGCGCCGGTATGCCGGCGGTGATGCTGTCGCTGGTGTCGTATCCCATCGAGTTCGTGCAGAACGATTCGCGCATCCTGATGGTGGCCGAACTGGAGACGCAGGTGCGGCGCGTATTCTTCGACGGCCGCACTCGCTCGGAGAAT
>CAISOD010000097.1 GCA_903887045.1 uncultured Gammaproteobacteria bacterium
AACCATTGCCGTGCTTGAAACGCAGATCGGCACACTCTCCGGTGCGAGTAACGAAGTCGGGTCTTTGCAACAAGCGCAGACCACGGTGCTGCAACAATTGCAGATGACGATGAGCAGTCTCAGCGATCAATCACAGCAGATTAACCAGCTGGGCACTGAAGTGGAATCGTTGCAGGCACGGGTAGCCGGCGATGGCAGTGTCGCACTGCGGGCACAGTTGTTGATGGAGGCCGCCGGCATGTTGCGCATTGCCGAACTCCGCCTGCAATTGGCACATGATTTCGATACTGCCTCAACACTTGTGCGCAGTGCCGATGCAGTGGTGGCGCGCGTCAATGATCCGGCTGTCGCGGGCTTGCGCTCGCGTCTCGCCAACGATCTGGCTGCGCTGCAAGCGGCGCCGCAAGTGGATGTGCTCGCACTGCACCGTCAACTGGGCGATGTCATCAGCCAGCTCGACAGCTTGACAGTGGTCTCCACCGAGGAAGTAGCAGATCTGCGGGTAACACCAGTAGACAACGGCTTGCCGGCAGAGCCCGGCTGGTTCAACGAAGCTGCTGATTTTCTCGGCCAGTATTTTGTGCTGACCAAGCGCGATGCAGCGATTGCACCGCTGTTGTCACCGGTGCAGGACTGGCTGATTCGCAAAAGCATTGCGCTGCAGCTGCAGCAAGCCCAACTCGCTGCGCTCGAAGGCAACGCAGAAGTGTACAAAGTAGCGTTGACAGAAGCGCGACTGGCGCTGGATACCAATTTGCAAGGCAGCAACAAGGCTGCGTTGCTCGCCCAGCTGGGAACTCTCACCGTTGCCGTGCTGCGTACCCAACCGCCCTCACTTGCTGTCAGCATTGCAGCGCTGCAACAACTGCAGTCGGCACCAGCTGCGGGCACCACGCCGTGAAGCGCTGGTTGTTCTGGCTGGTACTGCTCGCAGCAGCAGGCGGGGCGGGCTATCTCCTGTTGCGCGGTGTCGATCCCGGCTATGTGCTGGTGTATGTCGGTGGTTACAGTTTTGAAACCACGATTACAGCCCTGGCGGCCGCCGTGTTTGTGCTGGTGTTGGTGTTCAATCTGCTGCTGTGGCTGGTGCGTACGCTGAATCCTTTGCGTCTGCGCAACACCTGGCTGTTCCGCAAAATGTTCGGCCGGCACGATCCTGTGCGGGCAAGCATGCAGGGCTTGCAGGAACTGCTGCTTGGCAACTGGCAGCTGGCGTATCGTTTGCTGGTGGAGAATGCAGAGCAGGTCGATATGCCGAGCAGCAACTATCTTGCTGCTGCGCTGGCGGCTTTCCAGCGGGGTGATCGTGCCGGTTGGACGTTCTGCCTCGAAAGTGCGGAGAAAAAATCAGGATCGCAGGCCTATGGTGTGCGCAGTTTGCGCGCGCTGCTGGAGGCGCGCAGTGGCGAACAACAGCAGGCATTGAGTCTGCTGCAAAGCCTGCAGCGGCTGGTACCAAACCAACCGTTCGTGTTGCAGCAATTGCAGGAACATTACTGCGCACTGGGCGACTGGGAAGCGCTGGAGCAGATACTGCCGGAACTGGAAAGACGCCAGGTACTGGCGCCGGCAGTACTGTCGCGATTGCAGGTGCAGGTTTATGAGTATCAGCTGCAGCAGGCTGGCAGCGAAGGCGGCCATGCCGTGCTGCACAACTGGAAACAGGTACCAAAAGCCTTACGCAACAATGGCCGGCTTACCGGCATCTATGTCCAGCAACTGCTGCTCACCGGGCAGGAAGCCGAGGCTGCATCGGTGCTCACCACTTTTCTGAAAAAGCATTGGAGCGACGACGTGGTGGCCGTACTTGGCCATTTCAACAGTGGCAAGCCACAGCAGCAATTGGCGCTGCTGGAAAACTGCCTGAAGCAACACCCCGACAGTGCCGTGCTGCTGTTGGCGCTTGGCCGCGTATCAGTGCGCAACCAGCTGTGGCGCAAGGCGCGCGACTATTTCGATAAAGCCTTGCTGAGCACCACTGACGTTGCACAGCAGGCACAGATCAACGCCGAACTGGCGCGGCTGCTGGAACAACTCGGCGAGCGCGAAAAGAGTCTGCTGTGTTACCAGCGGGCGGTGCAGTTGCTGGAAAAGCAGTAGTCAAGCGTCTTAACCGTAAGCTCGAATTTGCCCGCTAGACTCCCGCCAAACTGCCCAGGATTGTCCTATGCGTTGCGCTGCTGTTCTCCTCTGCCTGTCTATCACCTGCCCGCTGTTGGCTGCCGATGCTGATCACAAGGTTGTGGTTGCCCATCGTGGCGCCAGCGGCTATTTGCCCGAGCACACACTGGAAGCAAAGGCCTTGGCATTCGCACAAGGTGCCGACTATCTTGAACAGGACGTGGTCATGACCAGTGATGATCAGCTGGTGGTGCTGCATGATCTGACATTGGAACGCATGACCGACGTAGCCACGCTGTATCCTGGCCGTGCGCGTGCCGACGGCAGCTTTTATGTTATCGACTTCACGCTGGCTGAGTTGCGCACACTGCATGTCAGCGAAGGTAAGCGGATGCAGGATGGCAAGGAAGTACCGGCGTTTCCCGGGCGTTTTCCCATCAACAGCGGCAACTTCAGTATCCACACCTTGCAGGAAGAGTTGCAGCTGGTTGCCGGCCTGAGTCAAAGCACTGGTCGCATGGCAGGCATTTATCCGGAACTGAAATCGCCGTGGTTCCATCATCAACACAACAAGGATATCGCCACTGCCGTGCTGACCGTGCTGCGCGAGTACGGCTACGACAGTGAAGACGATGCGGTGTATGTGCAGAGCTTCGACTACAACGAACTGCAGCGCGTGCACGACGAAGTGATGCCTGCACTCGGCATCAAACTGAAACTGGTACAGCTGATCGCAGAGAACGAGTGGCAGGAAACTTTCGAGCAGGATGCGCAGGGCCAGTGGGTGAATTACCGCTACGACTGGATGCACACTGAAGCCGGCTTGCAGAAACTGGCCACTATCGCCGCTGGTGTCGGACCAAGTTACACCATGCTGGTGTCAGCTGAAGGCTCTGGCAAACCTTCGATTGCTCCATTCACCGGGTGGGCTCATGCAGTTGGACTGCAGATACATCCGTATACCTTCCGCAGCGATGCCGGCCAGTTACCTGCGTGGGCAACATCCTTTGATGAGTTGCTGCAATTCTTCTTGTTTGATGTGGGTGTCGATGGCGTCTTCACCGATTTTCCCGACAAGGCTGTGCGGTTTTTACAGCAGCACTGAAGCCACTAAAGGCCCAACTCTTTCCACATCGCATCCACTCGCGCTTTCACGTCTGCGCTCATGCTGATGGGGACTCCCCACTCACGGGTGGTTTCGCCCCCGATCTTGGTGGTGGCATCGAAACCCATCTTGGAACCGAGGCCTGACACCGGCGAGGCGAAGTCGAGATAGTCGATCGGGGTGTTCTCGATGCTGACGGTATCGCGTACCGGGTCCATGCGGGTAGTCATCGCCCAGATCACGTCTTTCCAGTCGCGGATGTTGATGTCGGCATCCACCACGACGACGAACTTGGTATACATGAACTGTCGCAGGAATGACCAAACGCCCATCATTACGCGTTTGGCGTGACCGGGATATTGTTTGCGGATGCTGACAATCGCCATGCGGTATGAGCAGCCTTCCGGCGGCAAATAGAAATCCACGATCTCCGGATACTGCTTCTGGATAATGGGCACAAACACTTCGTTGAGCGCCACGCCCAATATCGCCGGCTCATCCGGTGGACGTCCGGTGTAGGTGCTGTGATAGATCGGATCTTTGCGGTGGGTGATAGTCGTCACCGTGAACACCGGAAATTTTTCGACTTCGTTGTAGTAACCGGTGTGATCGCCGAACGGGCCTTCTTCGGCGAGATCGCCCGGATGTATCACGCCTTCGAGAATGATTTCCGCAGTAGCCGGTACTTGCAGATTGCAGGTGAGTGCCTTCGCCACTTCGGTCTTGCTGCCACGCAGCAGTCCTGCGAAACCATATTCCGACAGGGTGTCGGGAACTGGCGTTACGCAGCCGAGCGTCGTGGCTGGATCGGCTCCCAGCGCAACAACAACAGGGAACGGCTGCCCCGGATTTTGTTGCTGGAATTCACGGAAATCGAGTGCGCCGCCGCGATGCGACAGCCAGCGCATGATCAGCCGGTTTTTGCCGATTTTCTGCATGCGGTAAATACCGAGATTCTGCCGTTCTTTCAGAGGACCGCGTGTGATTACCAGCGGCCACGTCATCAACGGGCCCACATCACCGGGCCAGCAGGTCTGGATAGGCAACATGTCGAGATTGACTTCATCACCACGCAGCACCACTTCCTGGCACTGGGGGCGCGACACTTCTTTCGGTGCCAGATTGAGCGCCTGTTTGAAGAGTGGCGCCTTGTCGATGAGGTCGCGGAAACCTTTCGGTGGTTCGGGTTCTTTCAAAAAGGCGAGCAGTTTGCCGACGTCACGCAACGAGGCCACATCCTGCTGGCCCATGGCAAGAGCGACACGCTTCGGCGTGCCGAACAGGTTGCCCAGCACAGGTATCGAATAGCCTTTGGGATTCTCGAACAACAGCGCCGGACCTTCTGCGCGCAGCGTGCGATCGCAGATCTCGGTCATTTCCAGTTTTGGATCGACCGGAACCTTGATGCGTTTCAATTCGCCGATGCTTTCGAGATGGGACAGGAATTGCCGCAGATCGCTGAACATGGTTTTGCCGACCCCCAAGCGATCCTACAAGCTACTTACGCTTCATCGAGTTGAAGAACTCGTCATTCGTCTTGGTATCTTTCAGCTTGTCGAGGATGAACTCGGTAGCCGGCACGTCTTCCATGGTGGCCAACAGCTTGCGCAGGATCCACATGCGTTGCAGTTCTTCTTCGGTGGTCAGCAGATCTTCGCGACGGGTGCCGGAGCGACGCACGTTGATGGCAGGGAATACGCGCTTCTCGGCCATCTTGCGGTCGAGATGCAGTTCCATGTTGCCGGTGCCTTTGAATTCTTCATAGATTACTTCATCCATCTTCGAGCCGGTGTCGATCAGACAGGTGGCGATGATGGTAAGGCTGCCGCCTTCTTCGATATTACGCGCGGCACCGAAGAAACGTTTCGGACGCTCAAGCGCGTGTGCATCCACACCACCGGTCAGTACTTTGCCGGATGAGGGAATGATGGTGTTGTAGGCACGGGCCAGACGGGTGATCGAGTCGAGCAGAATCACCACGTCTTCCTTGTGTTCAACCAGACGTTTGGCTTTTTCGATCACCATTTCAGCCACTTGCACGTGACGCGACGGTGGTTCGTCGAAAGTGGAAGCAACCACTTCGCCGCGCACCGAGCGCTGCATTTCGGTCACTTCTTCCGGACGTTCGTCGATCAGCAACACGATCAGGCGGCAATCTGGTGAATTACGGGTGATGGCTTGCGCGATGTTTTGCAGTATGAGCGTCTTACCGGCTTTCGGTGGCGACACAATCAAACCGCGTTGGCCTTTGCCGATTGGCGCTACCAGATCAATGGTGCGCGAACTCAGATCTTCGGTGCTGCCGTTGCCGGCTTCGAGTTTGAGGCGTTTGTCCGGGAAAAGCGGGGTAAGGTTTTCAAACAAGACCTTGGTGCGGGAATTTTCCGGTTTGTCGAAGTTGATTTCGTCGACTTTCAACAGTGCGAAATAACGTTCACCTTCTTTCGGCGGCCGGATCTTGCCGGTGATGCTGTCACCAGTGCGCAGGTTGAAACGGCGGATCTGGCTGGGCGATACATAGATGTCGTCAGGACCGGCGAGGTAGGAGCCGTCAGCGGTGCGCAGGAAGCCGAAGCCGTCCTGCAGGATTTCCAGTACGCCTTCGCTGTGGATGTCTTCGCCGTTCTTGGCGTGGCGCTTCAGCAGTTGGAAGATCACATCCTGCTTGCGTGTACGTGATACGTTTTCGAGGCCCATTGCCTCGGCGGTTTGCAGCAGTTCCGAGATGGGCTTTTTCTTCAGCTCGGTCAGGCTCATCGGAATGCCCTGGCCCGGATGCGTACGCTCGGCGTTCTCCGCTTCCAGCTCTGCCCGCTCGGAATTGCGATCGTTGAAGCCGTTGCCATTGCCGCTGCGCTGATGGTTGCGACCACCGCCACCACCACCGTGGTTGCCGTTGCGGTCACCGCGTTCAGGGCGATCACCACGATGCTCGCCGCGGTCACCACGCTGTTCGTTGCGGTCGCCGCGCTGCTCGTTGCGCTCACCGCGTTCAGGGCGGTCACCACGCGGCTCATTGCGTTCACCGCGCTGCTCATTGCGGTCAGGCCGGTTGGTGGCCGTGCGCGGATTGGGTCCGCGACCTTGCGGGCGCTCAAGCGTTGCGCGCGGTTCGGTGCGCGGTTCGGCTTCAATAACTTCGGGAGAGGGGGCGGTAACCTGGTCTTCTGGGCGTTCGTTGGAATGCATGGGAGAGGATTTGGAGTTGGAGGGACAAGCCTTGTGGTTGATGGACGCCTGCCAGTCAGCGGACAAGCGGATGCAGATCAGACGAATAAGGGCTAATACAAAGGATCCGGTTTTTGGATTGTGCGGAACGGATTGTTGTTACTGATTATTCGTACAGACTATTCGTACAGACTATTCGTGCTGATTATTGGTCGTGCCAGCCGTTCCATCGTGATGTGTTATTGGAGGGGAACGTGCTGCGGGAAAAGGGGGTTAGTGCGAGAGATGGCCGAAATCTAGCACCGTCTTTTCAGGGTGTCCAGCAGAAAAACCGGGGTATTCACCAGCCGGTTTTGGATCAAACGGAATGGAGTCAGAGCAAGTCGGACTCCATTCTTCGTGATGCGAGGTGCTAGATCGTGCTGTCAATAAATGCAGCAAGCTGCGATTTGCTCATCGCGCCCACTTTTTTGCCGGCCACTTCGCCGTTCTTGAACAGGATCAGCGTAGGAATGCCTTTGACGTTGAACTTCGGTGCAGTGCCTGGGTTGGCGTCCACATCCATTTTGCAGATTTTCAGCTTGCCGGCATATTCCTCTGCCAACTCGTCGAGCACCGGAGCAATCATTTTGCAGGGACCACACCAGGTGGCCCAGAAGTCGACCAGCACCGGGCCGGTGGCCTTCAAAACGTCCTGGTCAAAACTGTCGTCGGTGATGTGGCTCAGATGCTGGCTCATAAAGTTACCTTTGGATTGTTTGTTGATGCCGGGGCCAATAATAAGGGTACATGGCAAGGATTCAAACCAACACGCCGTCAATCCCGGCAATAAGAGACGCCTATTGGACGCCAGCCGCCTGTCAATCGGGCGTCATTGGTTCAGTTTGTGGGCCAGCGGCAGCGCGAAATAGGTAAGGATCGCATCGGCACCGGCGCGTTTGATGGCGAGTGTGGATTCGAGCATCACCTTGTCAGCGTCGAGCCAGCCTCTTTCGAAAGCCGCCATGTGCATCGCGTATTCGCCGCTTACCTGATAGACAAATGTCGGCACGCCAAATTCATCTTTCACGGCTTTGACTATGTCGAGGTACGGCAGTCCCGGCTTCACCATCACCATGTCGGCACCTTCAGCCAGATCGAGCGCTACTTCCTGCAACGCTTCCCGCGCATTGGCCGGGTCCATCTGGTAATTCTCTTTGGTGCTCTTGCCGAGATTGCCGGCGGAGCCGACGGCATCGCGGAAGGGGCCGTAATAGGCAGAAGCGTATTTCGCCGAGTAAGCGAGGATGCGGGTGTGGATATGGCCAGCGCCTTCCAGTGCATCCCGGATGGCGCCGATGCGGCCGTCCATCATGTCGCTGGGTGCCACGATGTCGGCACCGGCAGCAGCGTGTGACAGCGCCTGCTGCACCAGCGTGTCCACCGTTACATCGTTCATGACATAGCCGGTCGCATCGATGATGCCGTCCTGGCCGTGGGTGGTGAACGGATCAAGCGCGATGTCGGTGATAACACCAAGCTCCGGACAGGCGTCCTTCACGGCTTTTACTGCGCGCTGGGCCAAGCCATCGGGATTGAAGGCTTCGCGGCCATCGAGTGTTTTGGCGCCGGGATCTGTCACCGGAAAAATCGCAATGGCGGGGATGCCCAGTGCAGCAATTTCTTTGGCCAGTTGCGCCAGCAGATCCACACTGAGGCGTTCGATGCCGGGCATCGATGCGATTGGTTGCCGTTGGCCTTTGCCTTCCACCACGAACACCGGAAAGATCAGATCGTTCGGCGTCAGCACGGTTTCGCGCATCAAGCGGCGGCTGAAATCGTCGCGACGCATGCGACGCATGCGGGTCTGGGGAAAGCGGCGGTTGTAGGATGAAACAGACACGGGTGGCCTCGGCGGCATTGGCAAACGGAAAGCAGGCCGCATTGTAGAGGGCGGGCGCGGAAATCCAAACTACGGGCCAGCAAGCATGAGCTGAATCAAATCGCAGCGGTGGATGTTTGCCACAATGCAGTTATCCATCAGCACAAGTATCACCCAACGCAGGTCAGCGTATGCAGTTCAAAGACTACTACCAGCTGCTCGGGGTCGAGCC
>CAISOD010000098.1 GCA_903887045.1 uncultured Gammaproteobacteria bacterium
AACACAACACCGGTCCGGTGGAACCACGCCGCGCCCAGAAATTGCTGACGGCACCAAACGGCATCAGCTCGATAATGAAACCGAGTTGCTGTAGTTCATTGATCAGCAGTTGCTGGCAGCCGCGGTCGTCCGGGCTCAACGATGGTTGATGTATCAACTGCTGGCAGAGGGTGAGGGTGGTGGTCATCGTGGCGGTGTTCGCAGTAATGATTGACAGTAGTTATTGATCGCAATGATCAGTTGTGACTGTGTAGAGCAGCGTTGAGTTCAATTTCGCTCTTGTTGGTCAGGCATTCAATGCGGCCGGTTTGCGAGTTGCGGCGGAACAGCAAGTCGCTTTTGCCCGACAAACCCCGGGCCTTGATTACCTGCACTTCCTTGCCGGTGCTGTCGAGCAGTGACACCTTGCTGCCGGCGGTCAGGTACAAACCGGCTTCGATGGTGCAACGGTCGCCGAGCGGAATGCCGAGGCCGGCATTGGCGCCTATCAGGCAGTTCTTGCCAATCGATATCACGGTCTTGTTGCCGCCCGACAAGGTGCCCAGCACGCTGCAACCCCCACCAAGATCGCTGCTGGCGCCAACGAATACGCCGGCGGAAATGCGGCCTTCGATCATCGCCGGGCCTTCGGTGCCGGCGTTAAAGTTGCAGAAACCCTCATGCATGATCGTGGTGCCTTCACCGAGATAAGCACCCAGACGCACGCGCGAGCTGTCGGCAATGCGCACACCACTCGGCACCACGTAGTCGGTCATCTTGGGGAATTTGTCGACCGAGGTGACCTGTAGTGCCTCACCGCGAACACGGGCAGCCAGTTGCAGGGCCGGCAGTTCGTTGATGGCCACAGCGCCGGCAGTAGTCCAAGCCACGTTTGGCATCAGACCGAACATGCCGTCGAGATTGAGTCCGTGTGGACGCACAAGCCGGTGTGACAGCAGATGCAGCTTCAAGTAAACCTCAGGCACGCAGGCTGGTTGACCGTCGTTGGCGATCAGCATCAGGACGCGCGGCTTTTTCGAAGCAGCCAACTGGCGGCACAGCCCAGCCTGATCGGCATCAATTGTTCCCAGCGCATCAGCGAGCGCCAGCAACTGCTCGGTTTGCAGCGGTATAGACTGGGTGCTCTTGCTGCAACTGAGGACGCGGCAGGTGGTGGAAACAAGATCAAGAGCCGGATTCAGCAGTGGACGCGGGTAGTAGACTTCCAGCCACTGGCCGCCTTTGTTATGGGTGCCGGTGCCGAATGCAAAACTGAACATGAATAACTTCCTGGTGGGGGCTGCAAGAGGGAAAAGGAGGGAAGATTATAGCTGGGCGAAGGGGTATGGCACGATCGGCAATTGGCAGATCAGGGCCAGGTTTCATTGTCGAGACGCGAACGCACGGTGGCCTGCAATGCTTCAATGACGGCAGGATCGCATAACTTCTGGTTATTGTTGTCGGTAATGAAGAACACGTCCTCGACGTTCTCGCCCAGAGTGGTGATCTTGGCGTTGTGCAGCACGATGCCCATCTCGATGAATACGTCGGCGACGCTGGCAAGCAGCCCGGGGCGGTCGGGGCACAGTACTTCGAGAATGCTGTAGGGCTTGCTGTCTATGTTGGCCAGTGTAGTCACCGTGTGGCGATTGAAATGCCGCTGCTTGCGGGTGGGAGCCTGCGGACGGTTGCGTGACTGCTGGTGTTCTGCCGCTGCCGCTTCCTGCAGCATTTTCTGCATCTGGCCAAGCTGGGCTTCGTCACGCTTCAGTGGCCTGCCGTCGGTTTCAAGCACGATGAACGACAGCACACAGACCTCGGCGCCCATCACATACATGCGGGCATCATGGATGTTGAGGTTGAGCCTTTCCAGCGCCGCACTCAGGTTGGCGAACAGAAAGGCGGAATTGGTTGCACGCACGAATACCTGAGTGGCACCTTCCTGCTGGAGGTCGGTGAAGTTACGGATGATGACGAGTGGCGTGCGTTCGTTGGCGTGAATCGCCAATGCTTCGGTCTGCCAGACAATGTCCCTCACCGATTCACGCAGGAAGTAGTCTTCGCTCGCGTGCTGCCACAGCTCCATTACCTGCTTGTGGGTGAAGCCGGTTTCGAGTAACACCGCCAGCGCACGCTCGCGGTTCTGTTGTACCAGCGTGTCTTTGCCTACAGTGACTTCGAGTCCCTGGCTCAGTGCCCGCTTGGTGGCGAAATACAGTTTGCGCAAAAGTGACGCTCGCCAGGTATTCCACAGGTTGGGGTTGGTGCCGTTGATGTCAGCCACGGTCAGTACGAACAGGTAGTCGAGATGCAACTGGTCGCCCATGCGCAGGGCAAACGCGTTGATGACTTCGGGGTCGTGGATGTCTTCGCGCTGGGCAACGCCGGACATCACCAGATGCTTCTTCACCAGCCATCCGACCAGCATGGTGTCCCATTTGCCAAGATGGTGGCGACGGCAGAACTCTTCAGCGTCGTGCACACCGAGTTCGCTGTGATCACCGCCGCGGCCTTTGGCAAGGTCATGGTAGAGGCCGGCGATGTACAGCAGCTCTATCTTCGGCAGCTGTTTGATGACCTGGCAGGCTACCGGGAATTTCTCTTCCGACTCGACATTCCAGAAGCGCCGCATGTTCTCGACTACCTGCAGAGTGTGGTCATCTACTGTATAGATGTGGAAAAGGTCATGCTGCATCTGACCGATCACGCGGCCGAATTCGGGCAGGTACGCCGGCAGCACGCCGTAATGCTTCATCTTGCGCAACAGTGTCACCATACGGTGCGGCGAGCGCAGTAGTTCCATGAACATGCTGGTATTGCGGACGTCCTTTCGGTACTTGTCATCGATCAGGCTGAGGCTGTTGCGCAACAGACGGATGGTGGAGGCGCGGATGTTCTCAATGGCCGGGTCCTGGCCCATTAACATGAAGACTTCGATCAATGCCATTGGCGTCTGTAAAAATACCCGATTGTGGCGGGCCTCTATCGTGTTGCCGCGCTTCTGGAAACGCGAGTTGATGACAGCGACTTTATCTTTCTTGCCCGAGCCGAGAATTTCTTCATCGAATAATTGCAGCAGCACGTCGTTGAGGCGGCGCAGTGTCAGTACCGCCTGATAGTACTGCTTCATCAGTTTTTCGATCGCGAGGCTGCGCCCGTCGTTGCGGTAGCCGAAGAGTTCGGCCAGCTTGCGCTGGTGGTCGAACAACAATCGGTCTTCGCGGCGGCCGTTGAGCATGTGCAGGCCGTAACGCAGTTTCCAGAGGAAATCACGGCCATGCATCAGTTCGCGGTATTCACTGCGCAGCAGGAAGCCGCGTAGCACGAGATCGCGGAAGTCACCGGTGCCGAAATAATGGCGGGCAATCCAACTGATGGTCTGTATGTCTCGCAGGCCGCCGGGGGCCACCTTCAGGTTGGGTTCAAGCGAGTATTCGATATCGTCATGTTTGCGATGACGTTCAAGCTGCTCGGCTTTCTTGGCATCGAAATAGCGCTTCTTTTTCCACACCTTGTCGGCAGTCAAGCGCGCCATCACGCTGGCATGCAGTTCCTTGTTGCCGAACACCGTGCGTGATTCGAGTAGTGCAGTAGCTACCGTAATGTCGGCCTTGGCCTGTTCGACATTCTGCTTCATCGTGCGCACGCTCTGGCCGACCTCGAGATTGATGTCCCACAGGAAGGTGAGGAAGCTCTCGATCGCACTCTGGTACTTCTTCAACGTGCTGGAGCGGGAGAGCAGTATCTGGATGTCGATGTCAGAAAAAGGGTGCAGTTCGCCGCGGCCATAGCCACCTACTGCGATCAGACTGATGTCGGCAGCTTCGCCAAGGCCAAAGCTACACCAGGCGTGGCCGAGGATCTGATCCACCAACCATGATGTGTCACGAATGAGGATTTCAACACGCTCGCCTTCGATAAAACGGGCATCGAGCAACTTGCGGGCAGTTTTGATGCTGGCCTTGTAAGTGGCTATTGCCGGAGCGCCGGATTCGAGTGCGCGGTTGAATTCACGTGGGTTGAACAGTGCCTGGCGCTTGGTGCTGTTGCGGGGAGTGACGGCCATGGGCGTGATTGCCTTGCGGATTGCCACCGGCTCAGAACCGCTCTTCCTGGCGGCGGGTCAGCACTTCACAGCCATGGGCCGTTACAGCAATTGTATGCTCCCACTGGGCAGAGAGGCGGCGATCGCGGGTGGTGACAGTCCAGCCGTCCGACGTTGACAGCTTGGTGTAGCGGGTGCCGGCATTGATCATCGGTTCGATCGTAATCGTCATGCCTTCGCGTAACTGCATGCCGGTGCCCTTCTGACCGTAATGCAGCACCTGCGGATCTTCGTGGAAGATGCGACCGATACCGTGGCCGCAGTATTCGCGCACCACTGAATAATTCTGGCCCTCGGCATGTTGCTGGATAACCTGGCCGATGTCGCCGAGGAAAGTGCCGGGGCCAACGAGTGCCAGCGCCTTGTACAGACATTCCTGCGTCACCCGCATCAATTTGTCGGCATGGGCCGGCACGTTGCCGATACCGAACATCTTGCTGGTGTCGCCGTGGTAGCCATTCTTGAGCACGGTAACGTCAATATTGACAATGTCGCCTTCCTGCAGGATTTTGCTGTCGCTCGGGATGCCGTGACAGATAACGTGGTTGACAGAGGTGCAGATAGACTTGGGGAAACCGTTGTAATTGAGCGGGGCAGGGATAGCATGCTGGACGTTGACGATGTAGTCGTGGCAAATGCGATCGAGTTCACCGGTACTGATGCCGGGAACCACGTGGGGACCAATCATTTCAAGCACTTCAGCCGCCAGCCGGCCGACTGTTCGCATGTGCTCAAGATCCTCGTGGGTTTTGATGGTAACGGGCATGGACGGCGACTACCTCTGACTGGTCCCGGTCGGGAGGCGGCATTCTAATGAACCCCTGCCTGCAAGTACATTCGGCTTGGTAGGGCCGTGGCTCCTGTGATATAAAGCCGCCCGCTTTGTGTTCGGTAATCCGGTCGCGGGCGAAGCTGTATAAGAAGCTGTAAAGAGAAACTTGAAAGAAACACTAAACAAAGGTTGCAGGCCAAGCCTGCACTTCAACCCAACGTCACACATATATCGTCACATCCTACCAGGGTGCCCGGGAACCGGACTTCTGCCAATGAGTTGAAGCCGGGTCAGGGTTGGCAGGATGGGGTATATGGAGGCCTAACCCTTAAAAGGTAAATACCATGACTGTCACAATGAAAGACATGCTGCAGGCTGGCGTCCATTTTGGTCACCAGTGTCGTTACTGGAACCCGAAAATGGGCAAGTTCATTTTCGGCGCCCGCAACAAGATCCACATCATCAACCTCGAACAAACACTGCCCGCATTCCAACAGGCCATGCTCATGGTCAAAGGCATGGCTGAGCGCAAACAGAAAGTCCTCTTCGTCGGCACCAAACGCGCTGCCGGCAAGATCGTCAAGGAACAGGCAGCCCGCGCCGGTATGCCCTACGTCGACCAGCGCTGGCTGGGTGGCATGTTGACCAACTACAAAACCATCCGCGCCTCCGTGCGTCGCCTGCGCGATTTCGAAACCCAGGCCACTGATGGAACCTTCGACAAACTGACCAAGAAAGAAGTTCTGATGCGTCGTCGCGAAGCCGAGAAGCTGGAAAAGAGCCTGGGTGGTATCAAAGACATGGGCGGCCTGCCAGACGCGCTGTTCGTGATCGATGTTGACCACGAGCGTATTGCGGTAGCTGAAGCCAACAAACTCGGTATACCAGTAATCGGTATCGTCGATACCAACAGCAATCCAGAAGGCGTTGACCTGGTAATCCCGGGCAACGACGATGCCCTGCGTGCGATTCAGCTTTACGCCGAATACATGGCCAATGCCTGTATCGAAGGCCAGAGCCGGGCATCGATGGAAGGCGCCAGCCAGAAGCAGGAGTTCCAGGAAGGCGAGAGTATTGAAGCTGCCACTGAAGGCGGTGAGGCTGCTGATTCCAAGCCCCGCGCCAAGCGTGCGCCTTCTGCCAAACCGAAAACCAAGGTGCAGGTCAGAACCAAAGCCAAGGCACCGGGCGCGGAATAATCGGCGCCTGTCAGCCGGAAAAAAAGGGGCTTTTGGCCCCTTCTTTTCATGCACGGAATTCATTCAAGCATTCGAACAGAGGATAGCGATATGGCAGAAATTACCGCAGGTGCAGTGAAAGAACTGCGTGAACGCACCGGCCTTGGCATGATGGAGTGCAAGAAGGCACTGACCGAAGCCAACGGCGACATGGACCTTGCCATTGAAAACATGCGCAAGGCCGGCAGCATGAAGGCGGCCAAAAAGGCCGGCCGTACTGCTGCAGAAGGCATCGTGATGACCAAAATCGCCGACAACGGCAGCTACGGCGTCATCATCGAAGTGAACAGTGAAACCGATTTCGCCGCCCGCGAGGAAAACTTCGTTGGTTTTGCAGCCAAAGTGCTGGAACGGGTTTTCGCCACCAAAGAAACCGACATTGCCAGGCTGATGGCTGATGGTATGGAAGACCAGCGTTTGGCGCTGGTACAGAAAATCGGCGAGAACATCAGCGTACGTCGCGCCGTATTGGTGGGTGGCAACGGTGAAACAGTTGGCAGCTATGTGCATTCCAACAACAAGATTGCCGTATTGGTTGCCCTGCAGGGTGGTGATGTGGAGCTGGCACGCGACATCGCGATGCACGTGGCTGCCACCAACCCGCTGGTGGTCCGGCCTGAAGATGTGTCGGCTGACGTATTGAAGAAGGAAGGCGAGATCTACACTGCCCAGGCTGCCGAAAGCGGCAAGCCGGCCGATATCATCGAGAAGATGGTCAGCGGCCGTCTGCGCAAGTACATCGAGGAAGTCAGCCTTACCGAACAGGCTTTTGTCAAAGATCCAGACATCAAGATCGGCAAACTGGCCAAGCAGAGCAACGCTACCGTGGTATCGTTCGTGCGTTACATGGTGGGTGAGGGCATTGAGAAGGCCGTTGTCGATTTCGCTGCCGAAGTTGCCGCTCAAGCAGGGCTCAATAGATAATCCGGCGCGGTTTCCCAAAGGGGCAGTCCGATGACCACCAAGATACGCAAGTATGACCGTATCCTTCTAAAGCTGAGCGGTGAGGCACTCGCGGGGTCTGCCGAATACGGCATTGATCCCAAGGTGCTGGATCGTATGGCTGTTGAAATCGGCCAGTTGGTCGAGATCGGCATACAAGTGGGGCTGGTGGTGGGCGGTGGCAATCTGTTTCGCGGCGCGGCCTTGCATGAAGCCGGCATGGATCGCGTCACCGGTGACCACATGGGCATGCTCGCTACGGTGATGAATGCGCTGGCGATGCGTGATGCGCTCGAACGTGCCGGCATCACCACCCGCGTGATGTCGGCGATTCCGATGAGTGGCATGGTTGAGCACTACGACCGCCGCAATGCCATGCGTCATCTGCGCGATGGGGATGTTGTCATCTTTGCTGCCGGTACCGGTAACCCGTTCTTCACCACTGATTCAGCCGCATGTTTGCGCGGCATTGAAATCGACGCAAACGTGGTGGTCAAGGACACCAAGGTGGACGGGGTGTATTCGGCCGATCCTGTCAAGAATCCTCAGGCGATCAAATACAGCCGGCTTACCTATGACGAAGTACTCGACCGCAAACTCGGTGTGATGGATCTCACCGCCATTTGCCTGTGCCGCGACCAGAACATGCCGGTGCGGGTATTCAACATGCACAAAGAAGGCGCCTTGTTCAGCATCATGGTAGGGAAAGAAGAAGGCACATTGATCGAAAGAGGGGTGTAGCAATGATCAGCGACGTTCTGAAAGAATCCGAAGACCGCATGAAGAAATGCCTGGTGAGTCTGGAAACGGCTTTCAACCGGATACGTACCGGTCGTGCCCATCCCACCATCCTCGACAGCGTACGCGTGAACTACTACGGTTCCGAAATGCCGCTCCAGCAGGTTGCCAATATCATTGTTGAAGATGCCCGCACCCTGCTGATCTCGCCATGGGAAAGAAAGATGATGCAGGAGATCGAGAAGGCGATCATGCGAGCTGATCTCGGCCTCAACCCGTCCAACAACGGTGACGTCATTCGCGTTCCGATGCCAATGCTGACCGAGCAGACCCGCCGCGACTATACCAAGCAGGCAAAGGCTGAAGCCGAGAATGCCCGAGTGGCTGTGCGCAATATACGGCGTGATGCCAACAGCCAGTGCAAGGATTTCCTGAAAGAAAAGGCAATCAGTGAAGATGATGCGCGACGTGCCGAGCAGAACATACAGAAGATGACAGACAGCTACATCGCCATCATCGACAAAAAATTCACCGAGAAAGAAGCCGACTTGCTGTCGATCTGACGCGGAGCCCGTGCCTCGGCAACAATCATAATGAAAGCCCGCACCAATAATACTGCGGTGACTGCCGTGCGCCCCCCTCGCCACATTGCCATCATCATGGATGGCAACAACCGCTGGATGAAACAGCAGGGTGGCAGTGGCCTCAGCGGCCATCGAGCGGGTGTCGAATCTGCCCGTCGCGCGATCCGTCTGTGTGCCGAACGAGGTATCGAATGCCTCACTCTGTTCGCCTTCAGTAGTGAAAACTGGCAGCGCCCTCCGCGGGAAGTCAGTGGTTTGATGACATTGTTTGCAAACTTTCTGCAGCTTGCCGAAGTACGCAAGCTGCACGAAAACAATATCCGCTTGCGGTTTATTGGTTGCCGTGAGCGGTTCGATCCGAAGCTGCGCAAGTTGATTGAAAAGGCAGAGAAACTCACCGGTGACAACGGAGGCATGACGATACTGGTGGCTGCCGACTACGGTGGCCGTTGGGACATCACCGATGCCGCGCGCCAATTGGCGCAGCAGGTGAAGGCTGGCAAGCTTGATCCCGAAAAAATCAGCGAAGAGTTGATGCACGCTCACACGGCAGCCAGTAACCTGCCAGCGCCTGATCTTTGTATCCGCACCGGTGGAGAGCACCGCATCAGCAACTTTCTGCTGTGGCAGTTTGCCTACACAGAGCTCTACTTCACTTCCACACTCTGGCCTGATTTCGATGCTGCCGAACTCGACCTCGCATTGGCGGATTTCGCCAGTCGGCAGCGGCGGTACGGCAAGCTGAGCGAGCAGGTGGAAACCAAACGGGAAGGAGCCTGACATGCTGCGGCAGCGTGTCATCACGGCAGTGATCCTGATGGCGGGTTTGCTCGCTGCGCTGGTATGGCTGCCACCGATTGGTTTCGATCTGCTTCTATTGTTGGTGGTGTTGGCTGGCGCGTGGGAATGGACGACGCTGGCCGGTACCAGCCTGGCGCACCTGCGTATTGGTTTCCAGTCGGTGCTGCTGCTGTCGTGTGGTTTGTTGATGCAGCAAAGCGAGCACTGGTTGCAGGGCGTTTTGCTGGCAGCCGTACTTTGGTGGCCATTCGCGCTTTATTGCATCATGCGTCAGCCGCGGTCAGTCTGGTTGCTGCATCAACCCTCTGGATTGTTGCTGGTTGGCTGGCTGGTGCTGGTGCCCAGTTGGCTGGCTGTGTACTGGATGCAACGTTTGCCGGGCGAAAGGTTGTTCCACGTACTGTGGTTCGTCGCGCTGGTGGCGGCGGCCGATACCGGTGCCTATTTCGCCGGCAAGGCTTTCGGTCGACACAAGCTGGCACCGTTGGTCAGCCCCAACAAGACTTGGGAAGGCTTCTTTGGCGGCATGGTGGCCACCGCCCTTGTCGCTGTTGCCGGTGCGAAGCTCGGTCCCACTGCAGCGTTACATGACGTAAATGTCGTGCTGGTGATAACTGCAGCCTTGTTAATGGCCGTCTACAGTGTGGTTGGTGACCTTTTCGAAAGTCTGCTGAAGCGCACGCAAAACCTGAAAGACAGCGGCAACGTGCTGCCAGGGCATGGCGGAGTGATGGACCGGCTCGACAGCATTACGGCCGCACTGCCGCTGTTCGTACTGCTGCTGTTGCAGGTGACTGGCCTGTCGTCATGATCCCGCAGCGGCTCACCATACTCGGCTCTACCGGTACTATCGGTGTCAATACGCTGCGAGTGGTGGCGGATCATCCTGAGCGTTATCTGATCCATGCTCTGACCGCCCATCGCAATACAACGCTCTTGGCCGATCAGTGCCTGCGCTTCAGCCCGCGTTATGCCGTGCTCGCCCAAGGTGATGAAGCTGAAGCCCTGCAACGTACATTGCGTTCTGCAGGTCTCCCAACCGAAGTATTGCATGGTAGCGATGCTTTGGCTGCCGTAGCTTCTGCTGCCGAAGTGGATACGGTAATGGCAGCAATTGTCGGTAGTGCCGGATTGTTGCCGACGCTGGCAGCAGCCAGTGCCGGCAAGAAAATCCTGCTGGCCAACAAGGAAGCGCTGGTAATGGCCGGCGATATCTTCCTGCAGGCGGCCCGCCAGAGCGGCGCGGCCATATTGCCGATCGATAGTGAACACAACGCCATCTTCCAATGTCTGCCCATGAATGCGCAGGCCCGTTTTGATCATGCGGGCGAGCATGGTTTCGATCGCATCGTACTGACGGCTTCCGGTGGTCCGTTCCGTGATATGCCGGCGGCCGCCTTTGCTTCTGTCACCCCTGAACAGGCCTGCGCGCATCCGAACTGGGTGATGGGGCGCAAGATTTCGGTGGATTCTGCCACCCTCGTTAACAAAGGCCTCGAGTTGATCGAAGCCAGCTACCTGTTCGACACGCCGGTATCCTGTATCGACGTCGTGGA